>CATNDK010000032.1 GCA_950096585.1 Thalassococcus halodurans
AATGCGCCGCTAACCCGCCGCTGCTGCGCGCTGAGGCCAAGGCAGCGATCAAGGCCGAACCTGACTGGGCACGACGCACGGCGCGGCCCAGATCGGGCAATTGCCCCTGCGCGGGAACAGCGACAGCCTGCAAGAACCCCCACATATCCCGCGCGCCGACACGACGATGAAGCGCGGGGTTCTGCATAACTTCTATCGCGGCGCGCAACTGGTGGTTCAGCAACTGCGCCGCCCGTTCCAACCCCATCGCGGCGCGCTGGGTAATGACCCGCAACGTGGCATCCGCCGACATGTCCAGACGGGCAGAAATCCCATAGCTGCTGCCGCCATAGGACAGCGTTTGTTCGAATTGCGCGATGGACTGGCAAAGACCGCCAAGCGCGCTCTGGATGCCATCGGACCGGCCAAGGCCCAGCATCGTGCCAAAGATCATCTGGCGCCGCTCTGCGCCGTACCATTCCCCGCGCATCGCACGGCTTAGACCATCAAGCGCACGATAAAGCGCCTCGTCTCGCACGCCCATAGCATCACGGTCTTCGGCCAAAAGCTCGGCCACCGTCATCAGCCCCGTGCCTTCCAGTTCGCCATAATAATAAAGCGCTGCATAAGCCCTGATCTGTGCATCGGTCAGCGCACCGCCCGACATACCGCCGCCGGGCAAAGCGGGCAGCGACAGGTCCAGATCATCCAGCCCCATCGCCATGGCACGCGGACCAACCGCGAGCCATCCGGCGTGCGTTCCAAGTGCCATCGAAATGGCGCTGGACAAAGGGCATATGGTCTGGCGTGTCATCGGCTTAACCTCAGGAATTCGGGAACGGCGGGATGTCGACCTGCGGCGCATCAGCCCCGCCCGAGGCAGGCTGCTGCTTGGCGTTCTGGGTGATCATCGTGGTGTCCGTGCCCATCAGCTCGGTCATTTTTTCCAGCGGGAAGGTCTCGGATTTGAAACGCAGATCGACGTTGCCCGTCAGCTTGGCCTTCAACTCGGTCTCGCGAACGCGCTCTTCTTCGTTGGTGCTATTGGACTGGTAGTTGGTATCGGTTTTGATGTTCAGCTTGCTGCGGCTTGTACGCTTCGGCTTGATCCACAAGAACCCAGACTTTTTCGCGGTCGAGTTGCGCGTGTAATCCAAAGACCGATTGTATTCGAAGCTGCGTTCCTGACTTTTAGTTTCTTCATCCAGCGCCTTCGCATCCAGATTGAACACAACCGAGGCCTTGATCTGACCATCTGTCACGACGATCCGATTCAGCCCCATCAGAACCATGGTGGCCAGCATCTGCTGACGATCCATCGCGATCCGCTTGCGGCCCGCCTGAACAAGTTGCTGCTCCGCCTCTTCGTCGTCGATATCCCCAAGATCAAATGGCAGACCAAGATCCGAGAGGAAATCGGGGGCATTGTCAGTGTCGGCTTCGGGCTTGACGGTAAGCTTGCCAGCTTCGATGTCGGGCTGAAGGTGATCGGGATACTGGCCCGCCAGATAGTCGCGCGCCTGATCTTCGGTGACGTTGTCCTTCATGAACTGATCGACGGATTTGGACACATTCGCGACCAGTTCGGCAAAGGCCTCCATCTGCTGGATCGAGGCATCAACCACAGCCTGAAACACACCTTGGATCAGTTCGGAAACAAATCCGGGGAAATCCACGGAGTCGACCACATTGGCGAGCGCCTGACCCGCATCATCAATATACTCTGAATGGGATTTTTCATCATCCGGATCGGCCATAGCCCGCGCACGGGGTTTGCGTCCCTTGTTGTAGGCATTCATCGCCTTCGCGCCGACGGCGTGGCGCAACAGATGTTCCCCGCCTGCATCGGCGATAAAGCCCACGACCTTGCGGGTATTTTGCAGCACTTCGGCCTGCTGGTCCTGTGGCAGCGCCTTGAAGGACGCCGAGCGATGCAGAAGGCTTTCGACCTCTTCCTGCGCAAAGTCGCGCTGGCTTTGCGGGCGCGGGTGGCGGGGGGCCATCTGGTTCATCTGTAGGCCCTCCAGTCCGGCATGTCGGCGGCGCGGAACTCGCCTGCGGCGGCGGCATGCATTTCTGGTGTCTGGGGGGCTTGCCGTTCGCCTTCGTCGAACGACACAGGACGCAGGTAAACGGCGATGCGGGCGGGCATATCGCTGCGCACGCGGATCGACAGGACGTTGACCGACCCCGGCCCGCCATAACCCTCGGGCGTCAGCGCAGTCAGCCAGCGGTCAAAGCTGGCCAGCGCACCGGGGCGTTCGGCCATAGGCAGACGCAACAGCGGCAACAGAACCTGAGGCGCGTCCGGCAAGGCATCAAGGTTGATATCCAGACGCAGTTCGATCTGCGGACCCGAGCGCAGCAAGGTCAGCGTCGTGCTGCGGGCAGGCAGCGTGTAACGCGCACCAAGCGAAAATGCGCCCAGCGTCGTTAGACCGGCGTGGCGGTGGGACAGGCCGAACGCCTCCATCAACGGCGCTAGATCGGCAAAGCTGGTGTCTTGCGTCAGCTCGAACGTGATCTGCTGGCCGCCCGCGCTGCGGCCGCAGCGGATCGTGGTGTAGAATGGTTCAAGCGCAGGCAGCGCCTGCTGTGCGATGCGCACCATCTGCACGATCGTGTCGGGAAACTGTCCTGTCATGCCCGGCGTCCATCCGTAGGTGGCCGACGCCTCGACAACGCCATTTCCATCCAGCGCGGTCGAGAAATTGGCCCCGAAGCCACCAGCCCAGCTAAGCTGGCGCGTGCGGAAAGGTTCGGTGCGGGTATCGAACCAACGGGCCGCTTCGCGCCCCATGTCGGCGGCGATCACCGCACGGGTGGCTTCTGTCGACAGCTCGGTCTTGTCCGACGCGCTGGCCTGGTCACCACCGGGTTCCACCTGAAACCCCAAGGCACTGCCGCGGGTTTCGGAATAGGTGGGCTCGAACGCGTCACCATGACGGCCCTGCCCCATAGACCAGTCAAGCGATCTGTCCAATGCGGTGGACATCTCGGGCAACTCGCTGGGATCGGGCGTCAACAGATGCCGTGATGCCCTGCTCAGCAGCGATTTCGCCACTGTAGATGCACGGGGGGAATACATGTCTGGCCCTCCTTTGTCTGGCCTTGAAACAGGATGGATCAGTAGGGAAGTGGCACAGCCGAGCGGACATCAGCCGCCGTCGGTGCACGACCACTGGCCGCCATGTTCTGCAGGTTGTTGATTGGGCTTTGGACAGGTGGCGCCGAGGGCACAGGTGCGGACCCGCTTTGGCCCCCTGACCCGAACATTCCCATGCCGGGGATAGACGGCAGCGCGGGCGTATCGACGGGCTGGCTGTATTCGTAGACCTGATCGCTCTGGATGCCGTTCACCGCAAGGAAGTACTGCGCCGCACGCATCATGGTAGAGGTGTCTGCAAAGCTCAGGTCGCTGGCCGGCGCGTAGTCATAGTTCGACCCGCTGTGGAACAGGGGCTGGCCGCTGGTGACAGACCAGACGCCCGGATTTTCCGCGATCACCTGCATCAACTTGCGCACCTCTTCGGCCATCGTGCGGTGTTTCACGACGTTGACGGTGGTGCCAAATTCCGACTGCGCGACCCGTTCGATCACCTGCCACATGTTGTTCACGCCATAGATTTCGCGCACACGGGGCAGCTGCAGGATCTGCATCGCGGACTTCAGCTGGTTGCCCAGACGCTCGGCGGCGAACTGGACGCCAGCAAAACCGTAAAGCGTGCAGTTCGCGGCCAGATCGCGCACCGCCTTGCGGACATATTCGCCCGAGGTCGGCACCGCGCGGCGGCCTGTCTGGTCCAGCAGGTTGCCAACGGAATTCTGGCGTTCGTATTCCGAAATCGACGAAATCACGCGCATCAGCAGGCTGTTGAATTCGCTGTTGGGCGACACGTCTGCACCCACATCGCCACCCGGCGCGCCCAGCGCACGGGTGTATTGCGCGGAACGACCTGTGACGCTGACCTTATCGTGGTTCCAGTAATACTGATCCAGCAGCCGCGCGGTGGAATCGCCTGCCATGGGCAGAAGACCCGCCATGAACAGTTCGACAATCCGGTCTGTCGCGCTGAACAGCATCATCTGCTCGCACTGGTAGACCACATAGATCGACGATACCGCCGTGATGTTTTCCTTCACGATATCGTCGCTACCACCGGACGGATCGGACAGCGGCGGCAGATCAAGATAGGCAACCCCGTTGCCCCCACCCGAGCCACCGCCCAGCTTCAGGGTTTCGTTGGCGTAGCGGGCCTCGACCGCATTGGCGAACCCTTTGTCGTTGGGTTTGACCGAGTCGTGGATATCGACCATCTGGCGACCAACCGAGGCGTAGGAGTCGAAGAAGATCTCATTGTCGTCGGACAGGACCTTTGCTACGGCGGCGAACACGTCGCGCTTGAGCGTGAAATCCGGTTCAAACACGTCATTGCCGACCTCGGCGTGGTTTGGATCAGCAGCACTGTTCAGTTCGTTGACCGCGTCTTTCACATAATCAAAGAACTTGGCCGCGTCCGGATCGTGGCGCCCTTCCAAAAGCAGGATGCCCATGACCGCGCCCATCGCGGCGAAAGCAGCGTCATCATTTCGCGGCATCGCATTGAGCCGCTTCATGGCAAGGATCACGCCCGAAATCAGGGCCTTTTGACCGACCGAGAACACACGGCTGCCGTTGTCACCATCGTAGTGAAGGCGCGACGGCAGTTTGGATTCATCGAAGGCATAAATTGAATCAATTTTGTCTAAAACTTCCTGGAATTCGGTCTCGTCCATTGTGGTATCTCCATTATTTGTGGTGCCGGTCACCACAATGGGTTCCGGAGTTTCTGGTTGGCTTTCTGGTTCAGGGGAAATGGTGTGCAACGCAGTGGATACGTCGCGCATGTAGGTTTTGACGGGTTCGGGTTTGTCACTGTCATCCAGTTCGGCCAGCGCCCGCAGCGTGTTCAGCTTGGTGCCGGGGTCTTGCTGGCCTTTGACAATGACCTTTTCCACGAACCCTTTTGTCGCGTCCTTGGAATAGGTCTTGCCCGAGGCGGTGATCGCCTGACCGGCGATGACCATCGCGCCCAGTTCTTCACTGGCGTTTTCGGGGCTGATCTTTTTGTCCCGCACCCTTTGCGCCAGATTTTCCACCGCTTTGGTGGTGGCAGGGTCCAGATGGGACAGGAGCTTGGACACCGCCGCGTTGCGTTCGGGCGCGGACAGGTCCGGGAAAACGGCGCTGGCGAATTCGTTCCTCAGCACCTGCGGCAAGGTTGGGGCATTATCGGCCATTGGAACCTCCTTGATTTGCGGCGATCAGTTGATCCACCAGTGACAAGGTGCGGGGGACATTCAGGCGTCCGGCACCGGTTTCTTCGGGTCTGCTGTCGGGGTGCGCGGGGTCAGCCGCGCGACGCAGGATGTCGCGACACTGGATCGCGTTCAGTCGCAGCCCTGCCGCATCGCCGCGCGCCAACATCAGCGCGACGGCCCCGGCCACAAAGGGCGCGGCATGGCTGGTTCCGGTCGATGCGCGATAGCCTGTCAGTCCGGTCGAAATCACATCCTCGCCCGGCGCAGACAGGGCGATGTGATCGCCCATCGTGGAAAAGCTGGCCCTGCGGCCATGTTCGTTGATCGCGCCTACGGCGATCACCCCGTCCAGCGCGGCGGGGTAGAAGCGTTCCGATTTCCCTGAGTTGCCCATCGCGGCGACCGGCACGGCCCCTTTGGCCAGCACATACTGGATGGTGTCCGAATGAACCGGCGGCGCGCCAAAGGGCATGTCCTCTTCCGAGGTGCCGAAGGACAGGTTCAGAACCCGCGCGCCAAGGTCCACAGCCGCCTTGACCGCAGCATCGATATCCATAGTGCCGCCGATCCCGACGATCCGTCCGTCGGCAGAACGGGCGGCGGCCAAGGCGCGCACAGGGATCAGACAGGCGCGCCCGCCCACCCCCGGTGGAATACGGTCGCCATTAGCGGCGATGATGCCCGCCACATGGCTACCATGTCCGGTTTCGTCGTGGGCCATGATGTCGGGCGTGTCGCTGTCCCCGACAAGTTCGGCCCCGCCGCCAAGTGCGCCATTGCCAAGATCAACCGTGTCTACGCCTGCCGCGATCCGGTTGTGAAATTCGGGGTGGCCCAATGCCACGCCCGTATCGACAACGGCCACGCGGATCGCTGGATCACCCGGCTCCATTTCCAGCGCGACAAAGGCGCCGACCTGCTGGAACGGGGCAAGGATTTTCTCAGGCGTCATGTCACGTGCCGACAGAACACGGACCGGCGTGATGTCCATCGGTGCGAAGGACATCGGCTCGGGCATAGCCCATTCCACATCATCGCGTTCGTTCAGATCATGCGCAAGATCGGCGGCGCGGGCGGATGTCGGAATATCCAGCGCCACGACACGATCCATCCCCAGCGCTTTTTCCGTGTCATCGAAACATTCGCAGCGCGTGCCTTCGTGCATCAGCGACTCGGCCGCGTGATAGACGCGGCGCACCTGCATCGCACCCGCATGATGATGGATGCATCGATCAAGGCTGTTATTGTCGATATGGCCCATAGGACGCGCAGCGCCCGCGATCACATCCAGATGCGACGGCACATGTTCGGGGCATTCGCAAAGCTTGGCCAGAACGCGGCCCGTGGTCATGCCGTAGTGGGTCATGATTGATCCTCCACCTCGTCACGATCCGGATCGGACCAGCCCGCCCCGCTGTCCATTGGCCGGGTGTCTGTGTCCGTGTCCGGCTCCATCATCAGCGAAAGCGCCTCGACCGTGCCGCCGGGTAATTCGAGCTCCAACAGACCACCTGTCAATCCGTCCAGCTCCACATCAATGTGGCTTTGGCTGAAGCTCCGGATCGGTAGCGTTCTGCCGTCCAGCTTGGCGACAGGGCTTTCGCCCGCTTCGGTCAGGCGACGGCCCCGCAGGCGCAGTTTTGACTGACCGCTGCGCAGCGAAACCTCGGGTGTGCGCGGGCCGTTTGCTGCGGGCAGCGGCGTTTCCTTGCGTCCGATCTGGACAAGGTCGATGCGCGGACGCGCCTTTTGCAACCGCTGACGCAGAACGCCACTGTCCAGACCGGCAAACTGCGCGACCGAGTCTTCGTCCGTCCGCTGGCGCAGCTTTTCCAACTGGGCCAGATTGCGCACGCCCAGACGCTGCAACTGCTTGCTTTCGTCCGGCGCAAAACCTGCGTCCTCCAACGAGGGGCTTTGCGTCATTTCCATCGAGATGGTGTTTTCTTCGATCATAGGGCGGGTGATTGTGGTGAACCCGATCTTGATCACGCTCGCACCGGATTCATTCGGCCCCGAGGGACGCAGTCGCACCTGTCCGTCACGATCCATTTCCACGAAAACCGACAAATCGATGCTGAAATCCTTGAGTGCAAAGGTCAGCGGGCGGTTCACGGCCTTCAGGCGCAGATTGTCCTGCGTTTTGTCCAACTGGGCGGTGATCGCCTCGAGGAAATCTTCGATCGGTGCGGCGGCGCTCATGTTGCGTCCTCCGCTGTTTCGCGGGCCTCGACCGGCACGCGGTGGGCCGAAATGACCATGCGTTGAACAGGGTTCTGAATGCCCGACACGAACCGGCTGGCCGGTGGGGCCACATCCGCCACCAACGCCCCGTCACGCCAGCCAAAGCTGACCTCGACCGCGGCATCCAGATGCGCCTCGGTCGTGATGGGCGCGCCCTCGATCTCGGGGCCGTCCAGCGCATCAAGGATCTGGGTCAGCGTGACGTGAAGTTCAGGGCGAAGCGACATCAGCGGCCTCCCCTGTTGGGATCACCCCAGCCGCTATCGCGGGAGGACGACAGCGACTGGCTTGAGACACCGGGCAGTTGCGGTGTTTCAGGGATCGGTACCGAGGAAACAGGCGTTTCCTCGGTCGCGGTGCCTTCAACCGTTTCGCCATTCTGCGACGGGAAGGGTTTGGCGTGGTTGTTGATCAGCTGGATGGCCTGACTGTCGGCAAAACGCTCCATCGGGAAGTAATCGGATTTGAACTTGATCCGCACCTCGCCCGTCAGTTCTGCACGCACCGAAATGTCGGATTGGGTGTTCAGATTGGTCGTCGTTACCACAAGCCCCGACGCCCCGAATGCATTGCGCCCAGCGGTGCCAGCCAAGGTCCAGTTCGTCGGTTTGTTATCGTCGAAATTCATCGTCGTGCTTTCAGACGCATCCACGTTGAAAATCAGTTTGGCGTTGATCTCACCTTCGTCGACGACGATGCGGTTCATGCCCATCATGACCATGGTGGCCAGCGACTGGTGCCGCGTTTCGGCCAAGGTGCGCTTGACGGCGGGAATGACCGCCTCGTTCAAGGCGGGTTCGTCGATGTCGCTGCTGTCGGTGAACCCTAGGTCTTGCAAGAAGTTCGGCAGGGGCGAGTTGCTGCCAGACGGCGGCGGCGGTGCCACGCCCAGTTTCGGGCCTGCGGTTGTCACCTCGCGCTGGAAAACCGAGCCGTAGTTATCGGCCAGATGATCCCGCGCCATATCGTCGGTGATGTGTTCGTCCATAAACTGGTCGACAGTTTTCGAAACCGAAGCCAGCAACTGGCTGTAGGCCTCCATCTGCTGGATCGAACTGTCGACAATCGCCTGAAACGTGCCTTGGATCAGCGAGGCGACGAAGTCGGGAAACGCGATACTTTCCAGCATGTTCTGGGTCGCCGGACCGGCGCGGCGGATCACGTCGGGGTTGGCGGGGTCCTGCGGCTGACCACCTGCACCCGTACCCGGCGGCAGCGGATCGGCCATGGGGCGGGCGGCAGCCTGCCCGTGTTCAAGATAGCCAAAGACCTTGGCCGCCTGCGCCCGCATCTTTTCCTGCTCGGCCAAGGGAAGCGCACGAAACGCCGCGCTTTGATGCAGGGCGGCGGCCAAATCCTGAGCACTTGCGGGATGGGGGCTATGGGTCATGGCGCAAGGTCACTCCATCTCGGGCTTCAGGGATAAGGGGGCGTCAGAGGGGCCGCTTTCCACCGCCAATTGCGGGGCGCGTCCGGGCAAATCGCTGGCGGCGGCAAGACCGGCCAGCATCGCTATATTCTGGCGGGTGCCGTTTCCGGCAGACAGGTTGGACCGGATCAGCGCCTCGGTCGCGGCAACGCCGGTTTGAACGGCACGATCAACGATCATCGCAAGCGCCCGTTCGCTGGTCATGTTCATCTGGTCCGCCACATCAACCAGCGGGATCAGGCGCGTTTCGGCCGCGGCGCGGAACTGCATGTCCTGAAAGGCCGGGTGTTTGGCGGCTTCTTTGAAGACAGCGATCCAGTCGCGCGACCAAAGCTCTTGTCCGCCCACAGGTGCCATCCGCCCGCTTTCGCTGTCTGACGTGCACACCTGCAAAAGTTGTTCGGACAGGTCCTGATCCTTCAGGGTGAATCTGGCCGCAAAGGCTGCAGCGTCTTCGTCTTTGCAGGCTTGCAGATAGACGCCCAGCGATCCGTCGATCTGGCAGAAACGCCCGATGCCGAAACACAGGCCCCGCCCGCCGATATTCGCCTGCGCACGACCAAAGGCCGGTGCGGCATTCTGGGCGGTCGTGGCGGCCAGAATGATCCGGCGCATGACGGCAGGTGTCAGCGACAGAGACGCCTGCGGCTGTGGCGTGGCAGACTCTGCCGGTGCGACATCCTCGGGTACAGGTGCAGGTGGCGTAGCTGGCTCTGCTGGGGGCTCGGATGACAGGTTCAGCGGGGCGGCGTCCAGATCTTCGAAGGACCCGTTGCAGTCGGGATCGGCCACAGATCTTTGCGGCTGTGGCGTTACCCTAACCGGGGCCGCAACGGGGTTCACTGGTGCCGGGTTTGAAGGGACAGCGCTTGAAGGAACTGGCGCGGACATCGGCCTGATCGGCATCATATCGCGGTCACGATAACTGCTAGCCGACATGCCCCCCGATACGTTGCCGCCTGACTGGTCTTCCGATGTCCCGAAGCGGCGCATGTTGGCGCGTGTCCGGTCAAGGTCGATCATGGGGGAAAGATCATTCATGGGTCTGGCCAACTGCATCTTCTATGATCCCGCCCAATTCGTCGGGATTCTGGAAAAACTGTCGTGCCGGCTTGTCGCCTGTGTCGGGGAAAACCTGCTCGACCCAGCCACGCCAGGTTTCGTCCGAGGCATCGCCCCGTGTTGCAGGCTCGCTGCGGTAAACGACAACAAAGCGGAAGGCCTGCACATTTCATCTCCTGCTGAGGCATGACGATTCGACCCCACTTTGCAGACAGCCTCTGACACGAGGCTCACCAAAGTCTCACAAAACTCTCGCAAGGCTGTGAGAGGTCGGAAAAACGCAAAAAAGCCCGCCGTTGCGGCGGGCTTTTCAGAAAGAATAATCCTTATTCTCAGCTACTTGGTTGCCTCAGGCGCCTGTCGACATTGGCCACAAGGCTGCGCGCAGCATCCAGTGACCCCAGCGCCATAGACAGCTGGTCTGTGATGGGCCGTTCACTGCGCACCTGCCCCTTGGGCACAGGCGCGGGGCTTAGCGAAAGCGACTGTGTCACACGGTCTTTGACGGGCCGCGCAGGGTCGTCGACAGTGACGTGGATCAGCCCCCGATACATGCGTTCCGTTTCGTCCGAGGGCGGGACCGACAATTCCTGTTCAAGGATGTCGCGACAGGCGCTGAACTGCCGGATTGCGCTGGCGCGGTTGCCCATCAGAAAGTGACATTTCATTGCAGTTCGATGCGCATGCTCTAGCAGAGGATCAAGTTCCAGCAATCGGTCTGCCCATCGCAGGCCCGCCTGCCAATTATCCTTGGCGGCTTCGTGATCCATCAAAAGCGTCATCAACGCCATGTGTTTGGACCGAAGCTTTTCCCGATAGAGAAAGCACCATTCCTGATCCAGCGACTTGGCAAAATCCCCATGATAAAGCGCAATCGCCCGCCGCATTCGGTCCGCATCCGCTTTGGAAATCTCGTGCGGTGGTGTGTTGCGCAGATCGGCCCAGACCTGTTCCAGAAACAGGGCATCGACAAAAATCGGTGCGTTCTGACGCAAGGCGATGCTGCGCCCGCTGGTTTCCAGAATATCGGTGCTGGGCAGACCAGCATTGTCAAAAACCGATCGCAGGCGCCAAAGATCGGTCGACAGCGCTTTGCGGCCCAGTCCTTCGGAATGCTCGGATCGAAGCGCAAAGGCCGCCTCGCTTCGGGTCAGTTCCTGCCCCGGCGCAACCGCCGCGAGCAATAGTAGTTCAAGTGATTTTTCGGTCGGGAACCTTAAGGCAGTGTTGTCCGTAAGTCGTGCGGACGGTTCACCGAAAGTGCTTAATGCCAGGACGGTCACAATTACCCCCTTGATGCAAAATGTCAGGTGTCAAAAAACAATGGCTTCTAAAATACCTTTACGATGACAGCCGATTTTGAATGCGTCTAGTCAAACGAAGGGCCATTCGCGAAAAACCGCCATTCACATCACACAAACATGATGCAAGTTGTCCGGAAAATCGTTTTGTTTACATAGTTGTAGGAGAATTATCTGCCCGCGAAAAATTTAAGTAGAGAAAATGCGTATTTTCTTGGCAGGCGCTCTTTTCCCCCCGAAATTACCGTTCAAAATGGCACTGAAAACAGCCCAACCATGGCTCGGGTGATTCTACTTTTGCGTAGGTCGCACCTTGCGCCTGCAACCATGCATTAAGGTGATTTCGCAGGTCGGAAAGCCCGCTTTGCACCGGCCTATAGCGGGGATGCCACGGGGCCGGATGATGCTGTCCGTCACGGTCCCAATGCCCGCCACACCATGGCCCCCATGGAGATACAGGGTTGTATTCTGAGGATATACGACAGTTGAGGAGCACACATTTGCCAACCGACTCTAACGTCTGGCGGCTGATGGAGTTGCCATCGTCGGACAGGATCGACACAGGGCCAAGATTGACGCGGTAGTCCGGATCGGGCGGGGTGCCATAGGGGGTCGCGCGCACGGCTTCGAACCATTGCCGGCCCAACAGAACCTGACCGCCTGCGATATCGCCCGCGCCATCATGGGTGAAGTGACACTCGTTAAAGACAAAACCGTAGGGCACATGCATCCGCGTGCTGGGGGCGGTGGCCCAGCTTTGGGCTTTGCGACTGCCCAAGGACCGGATGGTGCAGCCTTGGAAATGGGCGGTGCCTTGACCGAAAATGAAATCCACATCGCCTTCGATCAGGCAGTTTTCAAAGGCGCTGCGGGTGATACGGCCTTCGCGGGATTGCAAATACAGCGTGTCCTGAAAACTGTGCAGCGCCACGTCGCGCACAGCCAGCCCGTCGCCCAAAGACAAAAGCGCCACTGCCTGATGCTGCCCGCTAAGATACTGCCCTCGCGCGTTTTTCGCATCACCTTCGGCGGCGGCTTCGCGGTCGCAGTTGTAGGTGTTGCGGATGCTGAGGCCCTGAAGGCAGGTACCCACCGCTTCGTTCCGCAGGACCGAGGCATTGGCCGTGCTCAGCTTATCCAGATCCGCGATCTGTTCATACAGAACCTGCACAGGAAGGGGGGAGGTGGCGAATTGTGCCGCGAAACGTGCGCGGTATTCCGGCCCCCGCATTTCCGCGTCGATGGCGGCGGTCAGAACCGTCCTGCCCTGCCCCGCGCCGGTGATCCGGAACCGCACGGCGTCATCCCCGATCTGCACGTTGGGCAAATAGACCAGCCCGTCAAACTGCCCCTCGGCCAGCCGCAACTCGGCCAGCCCGCCATGCCCATCGGCCACAGCGGCCATGATCGCGGCATCAACAGCGGACTGGACGGTCTTGTGGTCCGATCCCGTCACCCCGACCGTGATCACCCAATCGGGCGACGCGCCCCATGCAGGGGACCAAGGCAAGTCGTCAGGCGCGAGCGTAGCGCCCGCACGGGACAGCACCCTGTCGCGCGTGAACAGTGCGGCCTGTTCTTCGGTCAGTTCGGGATTAACCGGTTTCATAAAGGCTTAGGCGCTGACCTTTGACGGCATGCGCTGACCTTCCAGGTCCAACGACACCGCATAAGCCATCATCATCGGCCCGACGCCTTTGACGTCATCCGACACGACTTTTTCCGACACGTAGTATTCGGCACTTCCATCGCGGAAGCGGCTTTCGTAATAGCCAAGGCCTGCGACCTCGCACATCTCGGCCATCTCGGGGCCGTTCGCGCCCTGCTTCATGACGCCAGCGGTCAGCTTATCCATCAGATCAGACGGTGCATCGCACAGACCCAGCGCGCTGCCTTTTTGCAAGGCATAGACAAACATCGCCGAGGCCGAGCTTTCGCCGTAGTTGCCGGCAAGATCAGGCTGATCCATGACCTGCAGCCAAAGCCCCGAGGGCTGGCGCAGCTCCAACGTGCGTTTCAGAAGGGCGCGTGTGCGGGCTTCAAGCGGTTCAAACCGCGCGGCACCGACCAGTTCGCGGATATCGACCAGCGCCATCGCCAGCCAACCCACCGCACGCGACCAATGGGCCGGATTATGGCCCGTCTGCGCATCGGCCCACGGTTGAAGGCGGGCTTCGTCGACGGCGTGGGCGTAAAGGCCGGTGCTGGCGTTGTAGGTCATGTCCAAGGCGGTCGACACCTGCTGCAACGCGTCCGCAACCAAGGCATCATCGCCTATTTCCTGACCATAGCCGATCTGGAACGGGGCCCACATGTAAAGGCCGTCCAGCCAGACCTGCCACGGGTATTTCAGCTTGTGCCAATAGACGCCGGATTTGGTGCGGGGATGGTTTTTCAACTGGGTCAACAGATGCCCCGCCGCCGACAGCCACCGCGCCTCGCCCGTTTTTTGGTGCAAATACAACAGCGACCGGCCGGACAGCACATGGTCGACGTTAAACTCAGCCGGATCATAACCGAAGAGCGTCGCGCCTTCGGGGCCGTCCTGCACCTGTTCGTTGATCAAACGCATCAGATGCGCTTCCCAACGCGGATCGCCTGTTGCCTCGGACAGGAACTGCAGACCGCGATAGAGCAGACCATCCTCATAGCACCACGTTCCGCGTTTGTAGGCGTGGTAGTCGCGGGCGAAGGCATCAAAGAAATCGATCAACATAGGATGGGGTCCTTCAAAGGTTCGGCGCACAGGGGTTCACCCGTGACCTGAGTATTTTCGGCAATCATGGGGATGTGGCGGACGGGTGTCTGGCCCTCGGCCATCAGGGGTTCGGCGGGTTCGGCATCGGGGTCGAACGTGACCGAGAAATATTCCAGCCGCACATTGGTGATCGGGCTTTCGGGCAGGCCCAGCATCGCGGCCCCTGCCAGCTTGGCCATTTTGGCTGTCACGTTGCGGACAAGGATATTGTCGATCGCGGGCGTTTTTTCGGTGACGGCGGCGGGTTTGCGGGATTGCACCCAATCATCGCTGCCGTCGGGATCACAGAAGTAATAGGCATTGGCCACAACGGGTGTGTCCACATGGGTCATATCCACGCGCTCCATCACCACATTTGCGACGCGCCCGCCACGTCCACGACGGGTCTTGATGCGCAGGCCGCGGTCGGTGTGGTCGAACGTGCAGTCGGTGATGGTGACATCGGTGATATCGCCAGACATTTCCGAGCCGAGAACGACGGCCCCATGGCCGCGTTCCATCAGGCAATGGGTGACGGTCAGGCCCGTGGTCGGCGCTAGGTGATCGGATTGCCCCTGATCGCCGCGCTTTCCGGCCTTCACCGCGATACAGTCGTCGCCCACGCTGAAATGCAGGCCGGTCAGGGTCACATCACGGCAGCTTTCGGGGTTCAGACCGTCGGTGTTCGGGCTGTCGGCAGGGTTCTGGATATGCAGCGCCGAGGCCGTCAGACGGTCGCAGCGGAACGGGTGAACCGTCCAACTGGGCGAATTGCGGATGGTCAGGCCCGAGATCTGGACATCGTCCGACCACGCCAGAAACAGCGTGCGCGGGCGGCGGGCATCGCGGCGGGGGGATTTGGGCCATGACCACCAGTCGCCCCTGTCGCCACCGCCATCAATCACGCCCCTGCCCGTCAGGATCAGGCCGTGGCAGTCGATGGCTGTAACCGGCGCGGCAAAGGCGGCTTCTGGCAGACCTTCCCAACTGGACAGCGGGCGGCCTGTGTCGTCGCGCGCAGGCAGGATCGGCCAGTCAGACCAATCGCCATGGGCGTTCAGCTCGGCCCCTTCGGGCAGATAAAGCGTCATGTGTGGTTTCAGAAATATCGGCCCGATGGTGTAGCGACCCGGCGCAATGCGCAGGGTGCCGCCTTCGGGCGTGGCATCAATCGCGCGCTGGATCGCGGCGGTGTTGTCGGCAGCGCGGGGATCGGCGCCGAAGTTGCGCGCATCCACCAGACCGGCACATTTCAGCGTGCGGAAACACAGACGCCCCAGCGGCGTCGTCAGGCAGTATTCGGTATCCGGCGTCAGGTTTTCGAAAAACAGCGGGGCCACAGTGGCCTTGCCCGACGCGCAGGGTTTGCCCCCACAGCTAAGCTGCCAGCTGATCGGAACCGGCACGGCATAGCGTGCGCCGTCCGGAGCAAGCAAAAGACTTGCTGTCCGCGAAGACAGCTGGAGAACGCGAAGATCGCTCATAGACAAACCATTGTTCGAAAAGGCCTACAGATTAATGCACACCGCCATGAACATGGCGCAGACCTACGAAGAGAACAAGGCTATTTGCAGTAAATATGTTCATAGTACATCCAGAGGGCACGAAGCTATTCAATTGGCGGCAGGCCTTTCA
>CATNDK010000033.1 GCA_950096585.1 Thalassococcus halodurans
CATGGTGCCGATCTGGGGCAGGGCGCGGGCCAGCCAGCCGCCGCGCCGTCTGCGGCGCAAGCCGGGCTGGTCGGCGGAGGCAACCACCGGTTCAGCCCCGGTAGCGCGCGGGCACCGCGGGCATGATCTTGTCCGCCTGGTGGCTGACCATCTGCGCCAGCATGGCCTCTCCCGGGCATGACGGGATCGAGGCAATGGCCGCCGCAAGGATCTTGGACAGGTGATCGACAGCGCCACCAATGCCCATTTCGCAGACCGCGTTGGGGCGCCCGTGCAAGTCGTCCTGCCCCACGGGCTTGCCCAGCGACGCCTCGTCCAGCAAGGCATCGCGCAGGTCGTCAGCCACCTGGAAGGCCTCTCCGATGAGGGCGCCAAGGTCCAGCCATTCCTCGGAGGGATGGCCCGAGGCGATGGCGCCCATCTCCGTGGCTGCGATGAACAGCGCCGCCGTCTTGGAGCGGTGGTAAGCGCCAAGGTCGATCTCTGCCTCGCTTTCCCAGCCCTGCCCGGCGCAGATACCGTTTGGCATCCCCGTGCGCCGGCTGAGCGCCAACAGCAGTTGTGCGCCCCGGCCGGGATGATCCACTGTCGCCCGCGCCAGCACCTCGAAAGCAAGGATGATGAGGCTGTCGCCGGTCAGCACCGCCAGAACGCCGGGTGTCCGGCGCGCCGCCTTTACATCGATCCGCCAGTGATGCGGTTCGAAAAAGATGTCCGGCCCGTGAATCGTAAAGCTGTAGGGGATGCCCGACAGATGCGACGCCAGCATCGCCACGGTGCACGATGCCTTGGCGATATGGTTGTGAAGATGGGTGACGCCCGCGTCCTGTAGCTTGGTCGCCAGCACCATCGCCTCGGCCAGATAGATCATCTGGTACAGGCGGCCCTTGATGCCCTTGGGCGCGGTGGACCATGCAAGCTTTAGCGCGGACAGGAACCGCGCAGGCTGGCGCAGGTTTTGACCCAAAGCGCGCAGGAATAGGGTCGATTTCACGGCTTCCAGAACGTGAAACGTCTGCGACTGTTCGCTGCGTTGTTCGGGGCCGACCAGATGTTCAACGCCCGTGCGTCGGATCGAACAAGTCTGAACCTCGTGTCCCAGATCGCGCAGGGCCGCGACCTCGCGCTGAATGAACGTGTCAGAGGCGCGGGGGTATTCGCCTGTCAGATATGCGATCTTGCGCAGACTCATGCAGCGTCCTCGGCGGGGATCTGCATCAGCTCTTCAAAGGTCGCGTCGCTGGAGACGTTCAGCGCCTCGTGCATGGCGTCGTTAGGGTACTTCAGCTCCATCATCCGCGCCCGCAGAATGCGTTCTTTCAAAAGTCCCGGTACGTAGCGCGCAAAGGGCCGCGCCAATTTGGCCAGAACCAAAGCCGTGGGGAAGGATACCTGCACCGCAAAACGAGGCCCGCCTTTGTCACCAATCGCGTCGATCACACGCAGGCGGCTGGGGCGGTCATCATCAAGAATATTCAGCGCCTTTGTGCCGTTCGGATCGGTCAGAACCGATGCAATGATCGCCTTGGCTGCCATGTGAACATGGACGACGGGGACCTCGCCCTTTTTACCGACCTGCACCATAACGGGACCGAACTGTTGGCCTGTGTGGGCGGTTGATAGTTGATCCTTGGAATAGACCAGGCCGATCCGCAGCATCCACAACCCGCGTCCGTCTTGTTCGCAAAACACCTGACACAGATGTTCTTGCCGCAACTTTGACGCCGTGTAGACATCGCGCGCCTTGTCGGGGGATTCAACCTTGGTCGCCTCGGTCACGGTGCCGCCGGGTTTGACCGTCAGGTAGTCATAGACCGACATCGAACTGACCAGTACGAAACGCCGTGCGGGGGCGTTTTTCAGGGCCTTCAGCAAATGATCGGTGGCGCGCAGCGTGTCGCGGTCGTGCGGGGCCTTTTCGTTGCCCATGTGACCGGCGGCATGCACGATCACATCGGCATCCGAGGCAGCAGCGGCCAAGGTTTCCTGTACGTCGAATTCCGCCAGATCGGCGTTCACGATGCGAATGCCGTCGTCATTTTTCCACGACAGTGGATATTTGCTGCGTACGATGGCCGTGACTGCGATGCCGTTTTTGCGGGCTTCAGACACAATAGCGCGGCCAAGATACCCTGCGCCGCCGGTAACAAGAATACGGTTTACGTCGCCCAAGGCATCGGCTCCATCGGCTGGCAAGTGGTGGTCATTTTCTGCGCGCCCGTGTCATCGCCTGCGTTCTGTATGGCAAGCGTCACCTCGGTCAGATGTAGCGCATAGTTGCCCGACAATCGGGACGGGCGGTCTTCTGCGATGGCGTCCAGCATTTCTGCGGGGCCAAGGGCAAAGTTCATGCTGGCCGCGCCCCAGCGCCCTGTTTTGGGGTGGGTTTCGCCCGCAATGCGGAGGCGTTTCGGGAACGGGTGTTCCAGCAGCTTCCGGCGCACAGTCATGCGCCGCGCGTAGCGGATTTTGGCGCTGTTATCCCACGCGGCGTTGCAGGTCAGAACGCCATCGTCGCCGATCACTTTCATGCCATGGTCATGGGGGGCCACGATCGAGCAGGTCAGCCGCGTCACGGGGCCGTTTTCGAAAAACAGGGTGGCGACGGACAGATCGGGCGCAAAGGGTCCTGTGCCCGCTTTGTCGGGGATCACCTCGGCCGATGCAGCGGTCACAGACCGGACGCCGCCAAACCACGACAATAGCCAGCTTAAGTAATAGCCCGCGTGTTCCAAGGTGCAGCCGACACGGAATTCATCCTCATAGGGCCACGGTGCGCCGCTTTCGGTCATCCATTTGCGGAAGGGGGCTTGGGGGACGAAACCGTCATCCAGTTCTGCATAGATCGCCCGCGGCGTGCCCGCCGTGCCGTTCCGGATAGCTTGGCCAAGTGTCTGAGCGGCCTCACCCAGAACCGAACAGGGGGCACTGGCCAGTTGCAGGCCCTTGGCCGCCGCCAGTTCGGTTAGCGTCTTTGCCTCGGCCACCGTCATAGCCAGCGGCTTTTCACAGTACACATGATGGCCCGCATTCAGGCTGGCGCTGTTCACCTCGAAATGCGCGCCTGGGTTGGTCAGGTTCAGCACAACGCCGTCTTTCGGCAGCATATCCAGAAGCGCTGCTTGATCCGGCGCGGCGGAAAGGCCCCAATGGGCACAGAACGCAGCTAGACGCGTGGCGTCGTGATCCCAGACGCCAGTCACGCGGATATCGGGGAAGGTTTGCAGCGACCGCATGTACAGATCGGCGACAAAGCCGCATCCGATGATCGCGACGGATTTATCCTGATCACGCATCACGATCCATCCCGCCCCTTTGCCCAAGACAGGGGGCGTATCGTCTGTCCAATCCTGTCGATCATTCTGCGGATGCCTTGTTTCGTCCGTAACGCGCTAAAAAACTCTGTACTCAGAAGAAAATGGCCTGAATTCGGCGAAGTTTGGTAATTCTATCAATTCCACCGTGAAAGATCAGGGTTTGTTGCGAAAAAACCTGTTGTGATGCGCGGATGCGATGCAGGCGCTGGACGCGGGCTTCTGAAGTTTGCATGAAACAAAGATAACGATTGGCACCCAGCGCAGGGGACGTGGTTTGGATTTCAAGGTCGGCACATATCAGGTTCGGGTGAACACATCGACCGTGAAAGACCTGCACGATCAGGTGCGTGCGCGGCTGTCGTCGGGTCAGGGCTTTGCTCTGGCGACGTTGAACCTTGATCATCTGGTGAAACTACGGACCTCGGAGCCGTTCCAAGCGGCCTATGCCGCGCAGGATATTGTCGTGGCCGATGGCAATCCGATTGTGTGGCTGTCCAAGCTTGCCGGTAAACCTGTCGAACTGATCCCCGGATCAGACGCGATCATTCCGCTGTGCCAAATCGCGGCGCAGGTGGGTGCGCCTGTCGGACTGGTGGGCAGCACGGATGACACCTTGAAGGCCGCGGCAGAGTATCTTGAGACGCAAATTGAGGGCCTGAAGGTCGTGTCTACCATTGCACCACCGTTCGGGTTTGATCCCAAAGGCGCGGATGCTGAGGCGATCCTGAAAGAGCTGCAAAGCGCTGGCGTTCGCCTGTGCTTCATCGCGCTTGGTGCGCCCAAGCAGGAAGAGTTCGCCGCCAAGGGCCGAGAAGTCACGCCCGAGATCGGCTTTGCGTCAATCGGCGCAGGTTTGGATTTCTTTTCCGGCGCGCAAGAACGGGCACCTGCTTGGGTGCGCAAGATCGCGATGGAATGGCTGTGGCGCACGTTGGGGCAACCTGCCCGCATGGTGCCGCGCTATGCCAAATGTTTCGGCATTCTACCCGGTCATGCGCTGCGTGCGGCTATGCAACGAATGGGCTTGGGTCGGTAATTCCAGCCTCGACTTTTCGGCGCAATCAGGCAGATTGGCCGACATGATGTCTTTGCTTCAGAGTACGCGCGCACGCTGCGCCCGAATTATCGTCCCGGCCTGAGCGGTCGGGTCGGGTTATTTCTGTTCTGAATTTCAAACGCGCGTGATGCGCTTTCAAAGGCACGTATTATGTCACTGAAAACTCCTGTTCTGCACATGCTGTGCGGAAAAATAGCTGCGGGCAAATCGACCCTTGCGGCTGAATTGGCTACTGAGCCCGATACTGTTTTGCTGTCCGAGGATGACTGGCTTTCGACCCTGTTCGTGGATCAGATGCAGACCGTCCCCGACTATGTGCGCTGTTCGGCAAAGCTGCGTCAGGTGATGGGGCCGCATGTCGTGCAACTGTTGAACGCGGGCCTGTCGGTTGTACTGGATTTCCCTGCCAACCGCGTCGACAACCGTGCGTGGATGCGCGGGCTGTTAGAACAGACGAAGGCAGACAACCGGCTGCATGTTTTGACCATTCCAGAAGATGCGCGCCGCGCGCGTTTCAACGCCCGCAATGCACAAGGCGATCATCCGTTTTCGGTGACGGATGAACAATACGACGCGATGTCAGCCTATTTCCAAGAGCCGACCGAGGACGAAGGCTTTACCCTTGTCCATCATCACGCCACGGCGTGATCAGCTGGTGATCAAACTGGGCGCTGGGCCATTAGGGTCCAAGGCCCAGTCATAGGCCCGCAGGATCTGGCGGGCCTTTTGATCCCATGTGAAGGTGCTGTCGACACGTGCCTTGGCGACTTTCCCTTTGGTCGCCAAAGGCGCGGGATCCGCGACAAGATCGGTCAGCAGGGCGGCTAGATCGCGTTCGATCTCGCTCTTTGATCCGCAGGGGATTTTGTAGCCCCACGCATCGCTGACCAACTCGCCCGGACCTGCGTAGTCCACGACGATGGGCGGTAGGCCCAATGCCATCGACTCAAGCACCACGCCGCCGCCGAATTCGCGGATGGACGGGAAGGTCAGGCAATCGGCCTTGGCCATGATGTCCTGCACCTCTTGGTGTGCCTTCCAGCCGTGGAACTTCACTGCATCGCCCATCGGGGCTGCGAGCGCCTCTAGTTCCGCGCGTTGCGGGCCGTCACCGACGATATCCAGCACCATTTTTCCGGACATCAGCAGATCACGCGCTGCATTCAGCAGCATGGTCGCGCCTTTGTAAGGTACCAGCCGTCCGACAAAGACACCACGCAATGGCGTGTCGGTGGATGGGCTGGCCGTCAGGTTAAAGCGCGACGGGTCGATCCCGTTTTCGGGCAGGAACAGTGTCTTGTTTTGAAACTGTTCGGGCACCTCTGACGCCGTGTGGCGTGACCCCGCTAGGATGACCGATGCGTGTTTCAAAGTGGCGGTTCTGTTCGGCAGCAGTTTGTAGGCCGACCGCACGTAGCTGAGCCATTCCTTTTCGCCTCTGCGCTCGGCCTCGAACCCCTTGGGCCACGGGACGCCACCGTTCAGGGGACCGATCACAAAGGGAACGTTTGCCTTGGCAACCTTTGCCGCGATGGGTGATGCGATGGTGGGCGATAGGGGCGTGATGCGGTGCACGATGTCCCAATCGCCCGCTTTGATGCTGTCACCGAACGCCCGCCAGACCAGCCGTTCGAACCACGGGTAGCTGAGCGCATTGATCGCCTGCACCATGGTCCAACCCTTGCCTTCGCCCATTCGCAGTTTCTCGGCCAGCTTCCATGCGGGCTTGGCAAATGCCTCGGAATCGATGGCGGTGAAATCGGTGCCCTCTTTCAGACCAGCCCGCAGAAATGCGTCGCGATTGCGGATCTGGGTGACGATGTGCACATCGGTGTGCTTTCGCAGTGCGCTGGCCAATGACCAACCGACCAAAGGCACGCTGACCCATTCGGGATTAGCGGCCTCGGCGATGGCCAGAACGCGCAGTTTGCGGTCACTCGGGAACGTCACAGAATCGGTCGCCACTTCATCTCGTAGGTACGTTTGCTTTGTTCGCTTTTACTGTGGCGCAATCGTTCCGCATAGCCCGTTAGCGCGCCGGCCATCAGCCAGGTCAGCGGGGTCAGCGTGGCGTTTGGCAGCATGTCGAACACGTTGAACGCCAAGATCAGTGACATGGGCGCGATCAGGGGGGTGATCTGCGATTCCGCCAGCCGCCTTGCCTGTTGCCAGAGCAGGAAGATGGGCAAGGTCAGCAAACCGAACTCGGCCAGAAACCCGATCCAGCCGTAGACCCCGAACACGATGATCCAGCGGCCGTCGGATACAGTCACCAATTCGCCGGTGACCTGATCGTAAATCTGGTTGCGGCCCCAACTGCCCCATCCGAAGGCAGGCTTGTCCATCGCGCGCTCCAATAGCGCGTCTTCGTTCATAAAGCGGAATCGCAGGGAGTTGCCGCGGTCTTCGTCGATCTTGTCGAACTGGGCAAGGATCGCATCCTGCGGCACCAGATCGAGGGCCTTCAGGTTTGGATAGGCCAGCGTCAACGCAGCCAGAGCAATGGCAAGGTTGATCTGCATCATCCGCCCCAGAAGGACGACACATGGCACCAATGCCATCAGGAACAGCAGCGCGCCAAAGGATTTCGCCAGCACAACTACGGCGGACAGATAAAGGCCGATAAACAGGTATTTTGACCGGCTCTTACCCTCGGACATGCGCCACAGCGCAAAGGCCGAAACGGCGGACGTCATGGCAAAGAAAGCGACCCACAGGCCGTGGTACAGGAAGACAACAGGGCGGAACCCGCCAAAACGGATCGATTGGCCAAAGAAGTGCTGGTAATAGCCGTAAATCCAGTTGTTCAGCTGGGGTGACAGGCGCACTTCGATCAGCATCAGAACCGAATAAACCAGCCCCCCGATCACAATCGCGGTCAAAAGCTCTTGCTGCGTGTCGCGCGTCGACAGAAGCTGCCGCGCAAGAAGGAACGGCAGCAGCAATAGGAACTGCTGCATGGGAAGTGCTATAGCGTCTTTGATGCCGAGCGCGGGAATATACGTCAGTCCCCAAGTGATCGATTCACCGTTATTCAGAACGGTGAAGATCGGCGAGAAGATAAACACCAGCACCAGACCTTTGGCGATGCGGTTCTCTGGCAGAATGCGGAATTCCTGATCCTTACTGAACAGCAGGATAAAGAATGCCGTCATCGCAGGCAGAGAGTGTTTCGTGAAAGGCGGAAACAGCGGAAGGTCAAAGGCGGCGGGTGGTTCTGGCAGAAACAGATAACCGCCCAAAAGCGAAATGATCAGGGCGCGCGACGGCTCATACCGTCGGAACAACACGACGGTGATGAAAGGCCATGCGGCCAACATCAGATAGGCGAGTGGATTGGGCATCCTCTGGTCTGGGTTCCGTTACGCTTTGGGGCCTGTCACTTTGTGCCGATTGCTCATTCCCCGCAGTATAGCCACGGAAAATGCGCAAATTAGGAAGAAAATGCGGCTTTCTTACTTAGACCCGCGGAACCAGTCCTTCAGACCGCGGCGTTTTTCAGCAAGCGAATGGCCCGCGTCGTCGATACCGTCTGCGATTTCGTCAATCACAGGATCGATGCGGTTTTGACGGAACCGGCGCCAGCGCACGTAAAGCGCCCAGAAAATCGCGGCCAGAATGATCAGAATGATGATCGCTTTCCACGGGATGATGCGGACATCAGGCCCTTCTACAGGGCGGATTGACAGGGCGTTGGGGAAGATCGTCAGAAATTCGAACCGTGCGCCATAGTGGGTGATCGCCACCCACTGCGGCTCGGCAGCAGTGGATTTGAAATCAACTGCTTCGGCCTGAAGGTTCGAACTGTCGAATTTGAAATACGGCGGCCAGCCCCAGCCGGTGTCTTCGTTGCGGTAGACCATCACATCGCCATTGGCGAGCCGCGTCTGGATAAAGAACACATCGCGGCTGGTTGAACTGGACGAACCGGCCTCGGGCCGTGCCCAGAACATCGAATTGTTCCCCAGATCCATCCGCTTTTCATAAGTGTCGGTGACGCGGGCGATGTCGTTCTGCGGTAGCGTGTAAAGCAGAAACAGGGCCACAAAGCCCCAGAACAAGATAATCGCAATCCACTTTACATAAGACATTTGTGCATCCCACCTGACGTTGTCTGATCACATAATGGATTGGCGCATAAAGGCAAAGCGCCCAATGCGTGTGGCGTTCCGTCATTGTGGTTGTGCCGCAGCATTGGGCAGGGTTTTGCGCAGATCAGTCCGAAAACAGCGCCTCTGTGATCGGGCTGTCGGCCTGTTCCAGCCCGTCGACAACATCAAAATGGTGTTTGCCACTGTCGATAATGTGGGCCGCGCCCCATGCCTCGGCAAGCCAACGCGCCTGATCCAGAAAAACAGGGCGTTCATCTGCACCGACCCAGACGGTCACGGGGATATCAGGTGTGGCTTGAAAGATCGGGCTTTCGTCATGGGCTTCTTTTTCGCTCAGCCGGAAGTCCGCGTTCATCTGCGTCAGCAAAAGCGGACGCAAGTCGCTGACCGGCGAGATCGGCATGACAATGCGGATGCGGGCCACAACAGCGTCCGGCAACATGCCCGGAGCCATCATCCGCGACACAAGATGGCCGCCAGCAGAATGGCCCATAAGCCGGATAGGGATCGCGGGGATGCGGTCGGCGATGGCTGCGATGGCCACGGAAATCTGGCGCGTGATGTCTGCGACGTGCACCGTCGGGCATAGATCATAGGACGGCATCGCCACGGCACAGCCGCGATCCAACGCGCCTTGGGCCAGATGCGACCAGTCTTCGCGTCCGAACCGCCGCCAGTAACCGCCGTGGACAAATATCACCAATTCCTTTGTGTCCGCTTCCGGCAGGAACAGATCGTAGGCCTGTCGCGTTGTGTCGCCATACGAGACACCCAGTTCGGCGCGGCCTTCGATCGACAGCATATCTCGCAATGCCTGTGCTTTGGCCGCCCAACGGGGTGGATAGCTGTCTGCATCGGGAATGTGTGTGTGATTTGAATAGGCGTCGTCCCAATCCATCGCTTTCCTCCTTGGCGGGCGGCTTTATCTGTGATCAAAAATCGGTGCGCCCTGCGGACCTACTATGCTGGAGACCTTCATGCTTGACGAGACCACAAACCTAACTTCGCTTCTGAAAGACCCCAGCCTGCTACAAACTCAGGCCTACATCGGTGGCCAGTGGGTTGATGGTGATGACGGAACCTTTGACGTCGATAACCCCGCGCGCGGCGACGTGATCGCCAAGGTTGCGGATGTGTCGCGCCTTCAGGTGGCAGATGCCATCGCGCAGGCGCAGATCGCGCAAAAGGAATGGGCAAAATGGACCGGTAAGGAACGCGCAAATGTCATGCGCAAATGGTTCGACCTGATGATGGCGAACCAGGATGACCTTGCCACGATCATGACCGCCGAACAGGGCAAGCCTTTGGCAGAGTCCAAAGGCGAGATTGCTTATGGCGCCAGCTTTGTCGAATTCTTTGGTGAGCAGGCGAAACGGATTTACGGCGAAACCATCCCCGGCCATCAGCGCGATAAGCGGATCATGGTGATGAAGCAGCCCATCGGCGTTGCCGCGTCTATCACGCCGTGGAACTTCCCCAATGCGATGATCACGCGCAAAGCAGGCCCTGCATTGGCGGCTGGCTGTGCCTTTGTCGCGCGACCTGCGTCGGAAACGCCACTGTCGGCCTTGGCGCTGGCGGTCTTGGCCGAGCGCGCAGGCATCCCCGCAGGTGTCTTCAACGTTGTGCCGTCGAATTCCGCGTCCGAAGTGGGCAAGGAATTCTGCGAAAACCCGATAGTGCGCAAGCTGACCTTTACTGGATCGACCGGCGTTGGCCGCATCCTGTTGGCGCAGGCCGCGGATCAGGTGATGAAATGTTCGATGGAGCTCGGCGGCAACGCGCCATTCATCGTATTTGACGACGCCGATATCGACGCGGCCGTCGAAGGCGCGATCATGTGCAAGTTCCGCAATAACGGCCAAACCTGCGTCTGTGCGAACCGCATTTATGTGCAGGCCGGTGTCTACGACGAATTCGCCGAAAAGCTGCGTGCCAGAGTGGCCGAGATGAAGGTCGGTGACGGTCTGGCGGGCGAGGTCGATCTTGGACCGCTGATCACGCGCAAAGCCATCGACAAGGTTCAGGAACACATCGCAGACGCCAAGGAAAAGGGTGGCGAGGTGATCTTGGGTGGAGAAGATCATGAATTGGGCGGCAACTTCCTGCACCCGACCATCGTGAAGGGCGCGACGCAGGATATGAAGTTCTCGACCGAAGAAACGTTCGGTCCGCTTGCGCCGCTGTTCAAGTTCGAAACCGAAGACGATGTGATCGAAATGGCCAATGACACGATCTTTGGTCTGGCCTCCTATTTCTACGCCAAAGACCTGAGCCGCGTGTACAAGGTGGCCGAGGCGCTGGAATACGGGATTGTCGGCGTGAACACCGGCATCATCTCGACCGAGGTCGCGCCGTTTGGTGGTGTCAAGCAATCCGGCCTTGGCCGCGAAGGCAGCCATCACGGCATCGAGGAATACCTTGAAATGAAATACGTCTGCCTGTCGGTCTGATCTGATAGAAACTGGAACAAAGGCGCGGCCATTTGGTCGCGCCTCGTCATTTGCCTGTTACGCATCCGTCATGCGCACGTTACTCAAAGGCGCTTAGACGTTCCTGTCCATCTGAGGGGAACGCCATGTCTATTCGTACCGTATGCCTGACCTCTGTGATCGCGCTGATCGCAGGTGCTGCTCAGGCCGAAATGAACTTCAATCGTATCGCCAGCTTTGAAACCTCGGCCAACATGGCTGCAGGCGAAGACAAAGCGCGCGAAACATCCGCCGAAATCATCGCCGCAACTGCTGACGGCAATACGCTGGTTTACACAGACAGTCCGCTGGGCGTTCTGGGCATGATCGATATCACTGACCCCGCCGCGCCGAAACCGCTTGGCAATATCGCACTGGGCGGTGAGCCGACCGCCGTTGGGGTCGCGGGCGGTCACGCGATCGTCGGCGTGAATACCTCTGAAAGCTATGTCGCGCCTTCGGGGTTTGTTGCCGCGATCAAAATTGTGGACGGCTCTGTTGTCGCGCAGTGTGATCTTGGCGGTCAGCCCGACAGTGTCGCCATTGCCAAGGACGGTTCTTTCGCAGCGATCGCAATTGAAAACGAACGTGACGAAGATTTGGGCGATGGCCGCACCGGCCAGCTGCCTGCAGGTTATCTGGTTAAAGTCGGCTTGAACGCAGACGGCACCCTTGCTTGTGACAGCCTGCAAAAGATCGATCTGACTGGTCTGGCAGAGGTGTCGCCGGAAGATCCCGAACCCGAGTTCGTTGATATCAACGCGGCTGGCGAAATCGTCGTTTCGATGCAGGAAAACAACCACATGGTTGTCGTAGGTGCAGACGGCGCGATCCTAAACCATTTCTCGGCAGGTGCGGTTGATCTGGAAGGTATTGATGCCACGGACGAACGCGGTGCATTGATCTTTACAGAAAGCCAGATGGGCCGCGTCCGCGAACCCGACGCGGTTAAGTGGATCGACGACACGCACTTTGCCACCGCCAACGAAGGCGACATGGATGGCGGTTCGCGTGGTTGGACGATTTTCAACAAAAATGGTGATGTGGTTCATGAAAGCGGCGTCAGCTTTGAACACGCGCTGGTCCAGATTGGACATTACCCTGACAAGCGCTCTGACGCGAAGGGTGTCGAGCCCGAGTCGATTGAGACCGCGACATTCAACGGAACACCGATGGTGTTTGTTGGTTCCGAGCGCGGCTCGGCTGTGGGCGTCTATGACGTAACCAATCCCGCAGCACCGGTGCTGAAACAAATCCTGCCGTCAGGCATCGGGCCAGAAGGCTATGTTGCCTTGCCTGAACGCAACCTGCTGGTTTCGGCAAACGAAGTGGACCTGATCGAAGATGGCGGCGCACGGGCGCATGTCATGATCTACGAACTGGCCGAAGGTGCCGCAAATTATCCGATGCTCACGTCGGAAGGCACGGACGAACTGATTGGCTGGGGCGCGATTTCGGGCATGGTTGCTGGCGAAGGATCGACGGTCTACGCGGTCAACGACAGTTTCTATGGCTTCCAGCCAACGATCTTTACCATCGATACCAACAGCATGCCCGCCAAAATCACCAACGCACTGCCTGTGACCCGCAAGGGCCATGCAGCGCAGAAGCTTGATATGGAAGGTATCACGCTGGACGGTGAAGGTGGCTTCTGGATCGCTTCGGAAGGTCGCACAGATCGCGTCATTCCGCACGCCATCTACAACGTGAATGCCGAAGGTGAAATCAAGCAGGAAATCGGTCTTCCGGCGGAGTTGATGGCGGTTGAAAAGCGCTATGGCTTTGAAGGGATCACCAAGGTTGGTGACACGCTTTGGATGGCTGTTCAGCGTGAATGGAATGACGATCCTAAGGACCACGTGAAACTGGTATCTTACAACCTTGAAACCGAAGAATGGGGCGCTGTTCTTTACCCCAAAGCGTCTGTCGAAAATGGTTGGGTTGGATTGTCTGAAATCACCGCGCATGGCGACTATTTCTATGTCATCGAGCGCGACAACCAGCTTGGCGCCAATGCGGAAGTGAAAAAGATCTACCGCATCCCTGCGGCAGACATGAAGCCTGCAGCCTTGGGCGGTGACCTGCCTGTTGTCAGCAAGGAAGAAGTCCGCGATCTTGTCCCTGATCTTCAGGCGTTCAACGGCTATGTCGTGGACAAAGTCGAAGGTCTGGCTATCACCGGCGAAGGTAAAATGTGGATTTCTACAGATAACGACGGTGTCGACGATAGCTCGGGCGAGACATTCTTCTGGTCGGCACAGATCGAAGACAAAGCGTTCTGACCCAACAAAGTGAAACCGGCGTACTCCTCCTTCACGCCGGCTTTCTCTGGTTCAAAACAAAGCGCCCCAGCCGAGGCCGGGGCGCTTTTTCTTCGGGGTGTGAGAGACCCGTTAGTTGACCGCTTTGGCGTCAACCACGTCTTTTTCGATCTTCTTGGCATCAGACGTGCTGATGGCGATGCGACGTGGTTTTAGCGCTTCGGGAATTTCGCGCACCAGATCGATATGCAGCATGCCGTCGGCGTGCGATGCGCCTTCTACGCGGACATGATCGGCCAGATGGAACCGGCGTTCGAACGCGCGGGTGGCGATGCCCCGATGCAGATAGGTGCGGGACTGGTCATCTTCGGATTTGCGCGCGGATACGACGAGCGCCTTTTCCTTGACCTCGACCGACAGGTCGCTTTCGGCAAAACCGGCGACTGCGATGGAAATCCGGTACGCGTCATCTGCGGTTTTTTCGATGTTGTAAGGTGGATAAGCCGGTTGGGACACGTCATTGGACAGAACGCGGTCCATCATATCGGCGAGTTGGTCAAAACCAACGGTTGCACGGTAAAGGGGTGCAAAATCATAGCTTCGCATGGTCATCCTCCATTGAGCGACAACTGTGTTGATGTGCCTTCCTCATGGACAGGCACGAATGGAACAGAACCCCATCATTGGCGGCCCTGTGCAAAATTATGTGGGAATACCCCGTGGCGGGTTCAACCCCTTAGGGCTTGACAAATTTCGCGCCGGTGTCCGTGCGATTGCCTGCGCCCAACACACGTGTGCCGGGGGTGCCGGACAGGCCGGTGGCCTGTTCCAGTTCGCGGCGCAGCGCGTCAATCGGGCCTTCTAGCGAAACGCCCAAAGACACCGGTATGCCGTCTGCTTCGGCCTTGGCAGACACGATAGACACGATCTTGGGCTTGCCCGCCTGAAACGAAAACACCGGCGATCCGGATGCTCCAAAATCGACCTGACAGGACATGATGATGATCCCGTCTTGTCGCGAAATCACTTTGCAGAGTTCTTGAAGAGAGGGCGCTTCTGCGTTGTCGTGGGTGTAGGACACAACGCCGACCTCATCGCCGCTGGACGGACGGCGGGCCGTTTCGAAAGGCGAGATGGTGGTGTTCCGTATCGGGTGCTGAAGCTCAAGCAGGGCCACATCGTTGCTGACGCGGTCGGTGTTGGCCTTGGCTTGATAGTTGTATTCCGAATGGTGCACAGCGCGCCGGACATGCCGGTAGGCCGCCGCACGCCCGTTCCGCCAACCGGCCAGAAACTGGATGTCGCTTGCGGGGACAAGCTCGGATGTCGAGGGATCATACAGGCAGTGCGCCGCAGTCAGAACCAGATTGGGGGCGATCAGCGCACCGGTGCAGAACGCTTTGCCGCCGATTTCCAGACGCCCGACAGCATCCCATCCGCGACCCTGTTGGCTGGATCCAAGCGACAGAAGTCCCTGCCCATAGGCCACCTGACCCATGAGACAAAACATTCCGACGATAAAAACAAACACTCGCCGCACGAACCACTCCTGCCTTTCGCGTCTTTTTATTGGCGCGTTAGGGCGAAATTAGGGCGATTTATACGGTTTCCGCAATGTTAAGTTTGCGGAGCCAGCTTGGGTGGCACAGGCCCGCCGCTGGCCCAATCCAGCAGTTCGACCGTGTGGACAACGGGAATGTCCGTGCCTGATCCGATCTGCATCATGCAGCCGATGTTGCCTGCAGCGATGATCTCGGGTTGCTTGGCCTCTAGCGTGCGCACCTTGCGTTCCTTCAACTGACCGGAAATTTCCGGCTGCATCAGGTTGTACGTGCCCGCCGATCCACAGCACAGATGACTGTCGGCGGGTTCGACCACCTCGAAACCGGCCGCTTTCAACAGGTTTTTGGGGTGCGTTTTGATCTTTTGGCCGTGCTGCAACGAACAGGCCGCGTGATAGGCCACGCGCTGGGTGGCGACGCCCGCGTTAAACACTTCAGGGCCGGTCTGTTCGACCAGTTTCGCCAGCACTTCGCTGACGTCCATCGCGATGGCAGATACACGCGCGGCGTCAGTGGCCAGCGTGTCATCGGTGCGGAACATGTGGCCGTAATCCTTGACCGTCGTGCCGCAGCCCGAGGTGTTGATCACGAACCGACGCGGGGAATACCGGTTGTGGGGGGAGATGAATCTCCGGCTTGGACACGTAACCGTCGCCAAGGCCTAATATCTTTTGACCGATGACCCC
>CATNDK010000034.1 GCA_950096585.1 Thalassococcus halodurans
CTGTGATGTCGACCAGCGAATTGAATTTGCAGGTCGGGTCGTTTTTCAGAAACTCGACCAGACCGGCGATGTTGGACGGGGCCACATCGACGTTGAGTTCGTCAAAGGTGACGTCCCAGCCGATCACGCAGTCGGGGCGCTTGGCCTCAATATAACCGCCCAGTTCCTTAAGTGCTTCGGTCATCTTACTCTCCTCAGCGCGTCAGGGTGCCGGTGCGGCGGATTTTACGCTGCAACGCCATGATGCCGTACAACAGCGCCTCGGCCGTCGGAGGGCAGCCGGGCACGTATACGTCAACAGGAACGATGCGGTCACAGCCGCGTACAACGGAATAGCTGTAGTGATAGTAGCCGCCGCCGTTCGCACAGGAACCCATCGAGATCACGTAGCGCGGCTCGGGCATCTGGTCGTAAACCTTACGCAGAGCGGGTGCCATTTTGTTGGTCAGCGTACCCGCAACGATCATCAAGTCGGACTGGCGCGGGGATGCGCGCGGTGCTGTGCCAAAACGTTCAAGGTCATAGCGCGGCATGGATGTGTGCATCATTTCAACCGCACAGCAGGCAAGACCAAATGTCATCCAGTGCAGCGAACCTGTCCGCGCCCAGTTGATGATGTCTTCGGTCGACGTCAGCAGGAAACCTTTGTCGGCCAGTTCCTTGTTCAGGTTCTGAACAGCCACTTCACGATCCGCACCTGCGGTGTTGGCTCCGGTCATCACTCCCATTCGAGTGCTCCCTTCTTCCATTCATATGCAAAGCCAGCCGTCAGCACGGCAAGGAACACCATCATCGACCAGAAGCCCACCATCGAGATGTCTTTGAAACCGACCGCCCAAGGGAACAGGAACGCGATTTCAAGGTCGAAGATGATGAACAGGATCGACACGAGGTAGAAGCGGACGTCGAATTTCATACGCGCGTCGTCGAAAGCGTTGAAACCACATTCGTAGGCCGACACCTTTTCCGGATCCGGATTGCGGACCGCAAGGACAACAGCAGCAAGAATGAGAACAAGTCCTAGACCAATAGCAATGGCCAGAAAAACGAGAATGGGGAGGTATTCCCTCAGCATCTCTTCCACGGGGATGGCTCCTTTCCCAGCAGGTACCAGCGGATGGCACGGCCTGCGGCATCAAGTGGCGATGTTGACTTGCCAATCATCTATCCCCGTGCCGGATTGTGGTCAACCGACGCGAGGCTAGAATTCGCAAGTTATACAACGACGGCAGTTCTGCCCATTCTATTAAAAAATTTCCTTCAAATACAAAGACCTAAGTAACTTAAAAATGATATAACAAGCGACTTTTGGGGAATTTAGATGACTTTTCAGGCAGTCATTCCCGCTTAAACTGCGCTATTATGCCCACGTACAACTAAGGTCTGAGGCCAGAAATCCCGAATCCGGCGTGATGTGATCACAGTTCCCACGCGGGGTAGAACTCTTTTTTGTATAAAACCGCGTCGGATGCGGCGGGCAAACTTTTCTGGAATGCATCGCGCGACGTTATGCGATCCAGCCAGGCCTCGACCGCGGGGAAGTCGTCCGTCTTGGCAAAATGGCGCGACATGTAAACCGCTTGCCCCACGCTGACGTCCGCCGCCGAAAACCCGCCGTCCAGAAGGTAATCGCGACCCTGCAAACGCTCTTCCACGGCAGCATAGCATTTTCCGATCCGCGCAGCCTCCAGCTTCATCACAATCGGGCTGCGCATCGCATCATCATACAGCATCAAATGCTGCTGGGTCAGAGCAGCGGCATGCTGGCTGATGGTTTCGGCAAAATGGACCCAGACCAGCCAATCCGCCCGTTCCACCGCCCCCGGTGCACGCCACAGGCCGGCATCCGGAAAGGTTTCGCACAGAAATTCGGTGATGGCCGCGGTTTCAAATAGAACCTGCCCGTCTATTTCCAAGGCAGGCACCCGTCCCGCTGGCGACAGGGCCAGATAGTCCGCGCTGCGTAACGACTTATCAAACGGATGTGTGATGCATTCGAATTCGACACCCAATTCATACAGCAACCAGAGCGACCGCATGGATCGGGACTGCGGGACGTGATGTAACCGGATCATGCCGCCTCATCCCGCGCCATGGCCTTCAGGTCTTTGCGGATAACCTTGCCCGTCACCGTCATGGGAAGCGCCTCAAGGAAACCGATTTCGCGAGGGTAGGAATAGCTGGCCAGGCGGGATTTCACATATTCCTGCAGCTCCACTGCCAGATCGTCTGACGCGGCATGATCAGGCTTCAGCACAACATAGGCCTTTACGATCTCGGTCCGCATCTCATCCGGTTTGCCCACCACGCCAACCGTCGCAACGGCTGGATGGGTCATCAGGCAATCCTCAATTTCTGCCGGTCCAATCCGGTAGCCCGCCGAAGTGATGACGTCGTCTTCACGACCAACAAAGCGCAGATGGTCGCCTTCCCAGATGCCGCGATCCCCCGTCAGCATCCATTTGCCTTTGAATTTCTCTGCCGTTTCTCTGGGCTTGCGCCAGTATTCGATCATCATCGACGCGGAACCGCGTTTCACAGCGATATCGCCCTCGCCCTCGGTCGGTTCGCCGTTTTCATCCAGCACCGCCAAACGGTGCCCCGGAACCGCGCGGCCGATTGTGCCCGGCTGGGGCGGGAACGCGGCGCCACATGACGACGCGATCATGTTGCATTCGGTCTGGCCGTAGAATTCGTTGATGGTCACGCCCAGCGCATCCTTGGCCCATTCGAGCATTTCAGCACCCAGCGGCTCGCCCCCCGAGGCCACAGTCCGCAACCCCGGTATTCGCGTGTTCGACGCTTTCAACATGCGCAACACGGTGGGCGGGAAAAAGACGTTCTTCACATTGCCTTGCTTGCAGATGCGCACCGCATCCTCTGGCGTGAACTTGGGCAAGCGCGCCGCCACGACAGGCACACCCAACGCCAACCCCGGCATGAGCACATCAAACAGCCCCCCGATCCATGCCCAATCCGCAGGGGTCCAGAGCCTGTCACCACGTTCCCCAAGGAAATCGTGGCTCATCTCTACTCCGGGCAGATGGCCTGTCAGAATACGATGACCGTGAAGCGCGCCCTTGGGCTTGCCTGTGGTGCCAGACGTATAGATCAGAACGGCAGGATCATCCGGCGTCGTGTCGGCCAAGGCGATCGTAGCCTGCGGTCGCGCAGGTAATTTGTCGGGCGTGATGACGCCAAGGCCAAAGCCCTTCAGGCGCGGTTCGTTGGTGCGATCCGTGACCACCACGCCCATGCCCGAGTCATCAATCCGGCTGGCCAGTGCATCGTGCTGGAACAAGGTAAAGAGCGGTACAGAAATCGCCCCGAGACGCCAGCACGCGATATGCGCGGCCGCCAGCAAGGGGCGCTGGCTTAGGAATACGCCGACGCGATCCGTTGCCCGAACACCCTTTTCAATCAAGGCTGTTTCTACGCGACGGGAATATTCCCACAACTGACCATATGTGAAGGCCCGCGGCTCGGCCCCGTTCAGATCCAGAATTGCGATCCTGTCGGGGTCCGTTGCGGCCCAACCATCACAGACCTGATGCGCAAGGTTCAGATGTTCGGGCAAATCCCAGCGGAATGATTTGTAAAGCTGGTCATAGGGTTTTCGTCGCAACATCATAAAGGTCGGTCCAATGCGTTATGCATCCGGCACAGGCGTGTGATCGATCCACAGCATTCGCCCGAACCGGTCAATTCCTGTCAGCCAATTTGTCCCGCAGGACACCACAAGCCATTCGCGATCCTTCTGGGACGGATAGGCAAAGCAATCTGTCATCGAGCCGCCTGTCTTTTCGACATAGGCCCCAGCAACGGCATTGATGACTTCGGTCTCAGACAGCGAAGTCATCTGCTGCCCTTGCTTCAATCCGAAGTAACCGAAGGTCAGGGTCAGGCAGGATACAGGCAAAAACCACAGCCACTTTGGCATCAGAACCTCTTAGTCTTAGAAGGCCGATAGGGCATTGAATTCTGAAATCCTTACGACATCGTTTCAGAACGCTAGGTCCGCAAACTCTGCGGGTCAAGAACTGCGGCGCACATTAGACTTGTGAAACACCGCCTGCCCCACCATCTAAAGATGACCCGTTTTGAAGGAGCGCACGATGAACCGCCTGAAATCCCTTTGCACCGCTGCCGCAGTTGCCTGTCTGTCTACGGCCGCGCAGGCGGAACAGATCGGTGAAATCGGTGTGGACTGGGTCGGGAACGATATCATCGTAGAAGCGATTTCCGATCCCGATGTCGAAGGCGTCACTTGCCACATTGCCTATTTTGAACGCGGCTTGTTTGACCGCCTGTCCAAAGGCAACTGGTTCGAGGACCCGTCAAACGCCTCGATCGCCTGCCGTCAGACGGGGCCAATCACAATCGGCGACATTGATAAGGATAAAGACGGCGAAGACGTGTTCCGGCAATCCCGCTCGATCATCCTGAAATCGCTTAGGGTGAAACGTATTTGGGACGAGGCGAACCAGACGCTGATTTACGTCGCCCATGCTGCCGAATTGACGGACGGGTCGGCCAAGGTTTCGATATCCACCGTTCCTTTGTATTCCAGCGACTGATCTATTCCGCCATCAGGACTTGATCATGCCTTCGGTCGGCTTTGCCTGCTTGAGCTTTTCAAGTTCAAGCTGAACGTCATCGATCGCAAGGCCGATGTGATCGCTTTGCACCCGTGCCAGCGCCTCAAGATCGCGCAGCGCTCCGGCAAGGCTGCCCATTGACAGCATGGATGCGGCCCCTTGCACGGGGTGGATGACATCAACGATGGTGCCGAAGTCCTTTTTCTCCAACGCGCTTTTGGCGGCAATGATCGCCTCGGAAATATCCCTAAGGCACAGATCAACGTATTTCTCGAAATTCGGGATCTTGACCGGCGCATTCGGTGTTCTGGCGTTCAGCGCATCGGCTAGTTCGGCAAGTTTGACCGGCTTTTGCACAACCGCGTTCATCCCGCACTTGCGACAGGTTTCAACGATTTCGTCATCTACATAGGCCGTCACACCAACAATATTGACGCACTTCAGATGCGGCAGCTTCCGAATACGCTGCGCCGCCTGATACCCGTTCATATTAGGCATATGAATATCAAGCAGCACGTGATCCGGGGTGAAATCCCGCAAAAGATACATTGCGCTTTCCCCGTCCCGTGCTTCGATCACATCCGCGCCGAAGCTTGTTAGAATCTCGCGCATGATGTCGCAATTGATCGGGTTGTCGTCGGCAAAAACGACACTCTTGCCCGTCAGATCAAGACCGGCAAGCTGAGAATTCCGCGTTGTTTCCTTAGGCGCTTCGGCACGTGGTTTCGGCGCGGTCTGCGCCGCCGGGATTTTGAACGCGACTTCGAAGGTCGTTTCCAACCCTTCCGTGGATTGAACCGTCATGAAGCCGTCCAGCTTTTCGACAAGGCTTTCCACAATCGAAAGACCAAGTCCGACACCGCTGTGCACCTCGCGGATAGTGGCCGAGCTTTCGAAAGGCTGAAAGATTTTTTGCAAGCGCTCTTCGCTGATGCCACAGCCTGTATCAGAGACCCGCAGACAGAGGTTATAGATATTGCTCTCGGGTACAGGCATCAAATCAGCCGTCACCGAGACAGCCCCGTAGTCTGTGAATTTGATCGCGTTCGAAATCAGGTTTTGCAGGATCGTAAACAAGAACTCGTAGTTTCCTGTCAGCGTCAAATTGCTAGGCCCCTTCACGGTCGAGATCAAAGCAATGCCCTTCTTCTTTGCCAAAACATCGAATTGTTCGACAACGTCATCCAACAACGCCTCGACAGTGAATTCCCGCACCGCGATTGCAGGCGCGGATCCCTCGGCTTTAAGGAAATGCAAAACGCTGTTAATCTGACGAAGCGCAACGTCCGAAGACTTTGCCGCCAGTTTGACAAGGCGCTGCTGCGGACCGCTCAACGTCTTATCTGCAGCCAGCATTTCAATCGCCGCGCAAATTCCGTTCATCGGGGTGCGCAGTTCGTGCGACATCGTCCCAAGAAAACGGATCTTTTCCTTTTCGCCCGCGCTGGCCCGATCGCTGGCCTCTTGCAAGCGCTTGGAACGCTCTAACGCGTCGGCATAGCGTTTACCCAGTGTCAGGTCGCGAACGGTCAGAACATACAGACCCACGTCACCCGTCGGCGGGCAATAGACAACCTCGACCGGCACCAGCCCATCAGCCGAGTTTATGGCTGCCTCAAAACTTTTAGACTTTCTGCCGAACACGCGTAGATTGCCGTCCGGCCGAATGAAATCCGGTACCGCCGAGTTGAAATCAAACAACTTCTGAATGTGGCATCCGACGATCTCTTCGCTTTTCGCGTCGACCAGTTTGATAAATGCAGGATTTGCCTCTTCAACGATACCTTGTGGCGTCACCAAAAGAACACCGTCACCGGCGTTATTGAAGACATGGGAAAGACGCGCCTGAATTCCGCGGCGCTTTTCCATTTCGCGCTGCAATTTCTCGGTACTTTCGGTCAGGGCGCGGAAACGTAAATCCGATGCATCCTGCCGGAACCGGATCAGCACGCCCACCTGACTGTTAAATAGGGAAATCCGGTGCGCGAGTGTGGAAAGGTTATGATCGCCGATATGAACAGCAACTGGGATAGGCTCAGAAACGCTCCGCGCCACAGAAAGCGAATTATGCGCCGCTTCGCTCTTCAGCCAATCTTCAAAATCAAATTCCAAGTCTGATGCAGCCGGATTCTTAAAAATCACTTCCGCATCAGGGCCAATCAAAAAGACTGGATTTGGATCCTTGGACAAAAGCGAAATCAGGGCCGCAAGCAGATCATCCATCGGGGTCGTCCCTATAGAAAATCTGGCCCTCGCCTTCAAGATCATCCAGATACACCTGCATCCTGACCTTGCCAGCTCCCTCATCATCAGCAGTGCACAACAGCACGCGTGCCTGCCCCACACTCTGAGCAGTCATATGACCAACCAAACCGCATGCGACCATGCCCAAATACCGATTGTCGATCTGGACACCACCAATGGGTTTAAACGTTCGGCTGAATTCGAAAAAGGACTCGTCCTTTGCGACCGCCAATTCATTCTCCATACGAGAGCTGAGCAAATGAAGCACTGAAAATAACTGATTTTTGGATAACACCTCAACCCCGAGTGAGTCTAGATATATGTTATACAACTTATCGCCGATGGATTTCCCCACCAGTGTAAAATACCCGTTCGCTTCGACCGACCCGACGATCTCTTCAAGACCCTGGAACAATCCTCCGATGGCAAATTCAAGGATTTGCTCGCGCGAGATTTGCGTGCTTTTGACGACCGCATCGTCAGGAAATGTTTGCATCTTGGCCATGTCAGCACTCCTCGGCACCGGTATGTGTCGGTCAGTTAACAGCCAAAGACGGGAAGATTGATGTTTCGCCCAGCGTCCGAGCGACCCAGTGACTGTAGGAAATTCAGATTAAAAAACGCCAGCATATCCAAAATTGGAAAGTTAGCAGAGATAGTTATAATGACTTTAAATATATTCAAGAGGTGAAATACACTTAAAGCACTATAGTCTTCAATTAAACTCAGCCAGCCTGGCACCTTTTCCGGAAACGTCCGCTTCTTCTTCAGATTTTCGCCGCTTTTAAATAGTTGAAATTGGCGGAACTAAAGTCGTTTTTTTACCCAGCGTTCAATTCCTGGCAAATGATTTCCGCAATCAGTTCACAATCACGTTTTGAAAACGTCAGCGGAAGCCTCATATCGATAAGCCCCCTTAAAACATCGTCTGTTTCAGGCATCCGTTCGATGGATGTAAACTGCCACGAGTCGTATCGCGACGTGAAACCTTTTGGCTCCGGCTCTCCAAACCATTTTAACTCAACACCGCGATTTTCACAACGTTTTATAAAACCTGCGATTGTATCCGAGGAAAAGTCAGGAAGCAGAAACTGAAAGGACGACCCGACATAGGCTTCATCCTGCGGGCGTTTAGGCACCACAACCTGTGGTGCGTTGGCCAAAGCGTGTTCCATCACACGATAAAGCACTTTCCAGCGCTCAACCAGTTCAGGCAAATCACGCAGTTGAGGGCGAAGTATTGCAGCACGCAGATTATCCATCCGCCCCGAGATGTTGGGCGTCACATACTTCAGTCGCTCGAACACTTCGGGTGGCGGTGCCGCGATATGGCGCCCATGCATCATGTAAGAGCCGGACATCAGAATTGCGCGCGCCGCGATTTCGGGATTATCGCTTACCAGCAGCCCCCCCTCGCCTGAATTGGCGTGCTTATACGTTTGCGTCGAATAACAAGCGACGGCACCGTGACGTCCGGACGGCACACCGCGGAACGACGCCCCCATCGTGTGGGCGCAATCCTCGATCACTGTGACAGAGGCCTCTCGGCACATGTCCATCAACCGGTCCATATCGCAGATGTGCCCGCGCATGTGGCTGAGCAACAGAAAGCGAGCCTGTGGCAGCTTGGATTTCAGATCGTCCAGATCAATGGTCAGATCCTGCGTCACGCCCACATAGATCGGAACAGCCCCGACACTGAAAATCGCGCCAGGCACTGGCGCGAGGGTGAAAGCATTGGACAAAACCGTATCACCACTGAGAACGCCGACTGCGCGCAAGGCCATCGCGATCGCATATCCGCCCGATGCGACGGCCAGACAGTACTTTGCCCCCACCATCTCAGCGAATTCTTGCTCAAGCAGCGCGGTTTCCCCGACCTCGCCATCGACCGTATTGTAGCGATGCAGACGCCCAGAGCGCAAAACATCAAGGGCTGCATCTATCCCCTCTTCGGGGATCGGCTCTTGTTGGGTGAAGTTTCCGTTAAAACGCTTTTCCATGACCCATTGGTGCGACGTGCGCCTGCATCCGTCAATCAGCCAAAAGGCGGCGTGACACGCCCAAAAGCTCATCAAAGTGTTCGATAATCGCTTCGGGCTTAAGCGTGGCAACCGTATCGCCTGCCGGACCGAACGCAACGAGCACTGACGGCACCCCTGCGTTGCGGGATGTCTCACGGTCGGTGTTGGTGTCGCCGACCAACAAAGATTGCGCGCGATTGCCGCCCACGCCATCAACCGCCGCAAAGAACGGACGCGGGTCGGGTTTGCGCACCGGCAGGGTGTCAGCTCCGATCATCGAGCCGAAAATATCGCGTATTTTCAGATCGTTCAGCAACTTCTCAGCCAAGCCTGACGGTTTGTTCGTGCAGATACCCACCGCGAACCCGTCGGTTTTCAGCGATTCCACCGCTTCGATTGCCCCCGGATAAAGCGATGTGTGAACCGAGATATTGTCGTCATACGCATCCAGAAGCGCTGGATACCACCTGTCAATCACGGCCTCGTCCACATCGCCCATACGCGACAGGCCCAGACGCAGCATTGCGCGTGCTCCGTGGAACGCGGTTTCAGCATCGCCCACCGCATCCAGTTGAGGACCCACACCCATCTCGATGAAACAGTGATTGGCGGCTGCAATCAGGTCTGCACTTGTGTCGGCCAAAGTGCCGTCCAGATCGAAAATCACCGTTCGCATTCCGCATTCTCCATATGTCACAGCCTGTCACTTTCCGTGAGCTGACACGACTTGTCCCCATGGCTGAAACGGTTAAAACGACCGCGACCTAAAGACAAAGAGTTTATCTGATGAATATTGCTCTGATCATCCTTGCGGCTGGTAAAGGCACACGCATGGAATCGGACCTTCCCAAGGTACTGCACAAGATCGCAGGCGCGCCGATGCTGGCCCATGTAATAAAAGCGGGCAACAGCCTTGAGCCCGAAAAAGTGGTGGTTGTGGCGGGCCATGGCGCTGAATTGGTGACCAAAGCCGCGCAAGACTATGATCCCGAGGCGACAATCGTTCTGCAGGAAGAGCAGCTCGGCACTGGCCACGCCGCGATGCAGGCACGCGAAGCGCTGGCCGGCTTTGAAGGCGATGCGATCGTTATGTTCGGCGATACCCCCTTCATCAGTCAGGACACATTGGAACGTATGGCCGAAGCGCGCGCCAAGCATGACGTGGTCGTGCTGGGCTTTAACGCAGCTGATCCGGCCAAATACGGCCGTCTGGTCACCGAAGGAGATACGCTTCTTCGGATCGTCGAATTCAAAGACGCCAGCGACGAAGAACGCGCGATTACCCTGTGCAATTCCGGCGTTCTCTGTGCGTCCGCTCCGATGCTGTTTGACCTGCTTGATCAGGTGAACAACGACAACGCATCCGGCGAATACTATCTGCCTGATATCGTCGGCATCGCCCGCGACAAAGGCATGTCGGCCACCGCCGTAACCTGCGATGAGGCCGAAACCCTGGGCATCAACTCGCGCGCTGAACTGGCTGTCGCTGAAAAGATTTTCCAAACCAAAGCCCGAGCCGATCTGATCGAGGATGGCGTATACATACAGGCCCCTGACACGGTCTATCTGTCGTTCGACACGGTGATCGGCCGCGATGCCGAGATCGAGCCGAATGTTGTCTTCGGCCCCGGCGTGACCATCGAAAGCAATGCACAAATCCGCGCATTTTCGCATCTGGAAGGGTGCCATGTATCCCGCGGGTCCGTTGTTGGCCCCTACGCCCGTCTGCGCCCCGGCGCAGAACTGGCCGAAGATGTACGCATCGGCAACTTTGTCGAGGTCAAGAACGCCCAGATCGACGAAGGTGCCAAGGTAAACCACCTGTCCTACATCGGCGACGCCCATGTTGGTGCAGGATCAAACATCGGAGCAGGCACAATCACCTGCAACTACGATGGCTTCTTCAAGCATAAAACCGAAATTGGCGCAGGCGCGTTCATCGGCTCGAACACCATGCTGGTGGCACCTGTTAAAATCGGCGTTGGCGCCCTGACTGGTAGCGGTTCGGTGATCACTAAGAACGTTCCGGACGGCGCAATGGCGCTGGCGCGGGCCCCTCAGGACAACAAAGAGGGTCGCGCGACCAAAATGTTCGATATTTTAAAGGCCAAGAAGGCTAAATCCCAAAAGGATAAGTCATAATGTGTGGAATTGTGGGGGTTCTTGGGAACCATGAAGTTGCGCCTATTCTGGTAGAAGCGCTTCGCCGGCTTGAATATCGCGGCTACGACAGTGCTGGTATCGCCACCGTGAACGGCGGAACTTTGGACCGCCGTCGCGCTGTCGGCAAACTGGTCAACCTGTCCGATTTGCTGGTTCACGAACCGCTGGCAGGCAAGTCCGGAATTGGTCACACACGCTGGGCGACCCATGGCGCGCCTTCGACCAAGAACGCACACCCCCACCGCGCAGGCCCTGTGGCCGTTGTTCACAACGGGATCATCGAAAACTACCGTGAACTTCGCGAAGAGCTGGCTCAGCATGGCTGCCAGTTTGTCACCGAAACGGACACTGAAACCGTTGCCCTGCTGACCGAGCACTACATCAAACAAGGCATGAACCACGTTCAGGCGGCTGAAAAAACGCTGTCGCGTCTGGAAGGTGCCTTTGCCCTCGCTTTCCTTTTCGAAGGCGAAGACGATCTGATGGTTGCAGCACGCAAAGGCAGCCCGCTGGCTATCGGGCACGGTGACGGCGAAATGTTTGTGGGCTCCGACGCCATCGCGCTGGCCCCGATGACCAATCGCATCACCTATCTTGAGGAAGGCGACCGCGCGATCCTGACCCGCCAAGGCGTTGATATTTACAACGAAGCTGGCACGCTGGTGAACCGCGAACTGCGCACCATTCAGGTCGACGCGACACGCATCGACAAATCCGGCTACAAGCACTTCATGGCCAAGGAAATCGCCGAACAGCCTGCTGTTCTGGCAGACGCCCTGAACCGCTATGTGGATCAGGATAGCATTTCCGGCCCCATCGCCGATCTGGATTTCACGGACACAACCGGCATCACTCTGGTCGCGTGCGGCACAGCGTTCTACGCCTGCCTGACAGCCAAGTACTGGCTTGAAAAACTGGCCCGCATTCCGGTTGAGGTCGATATCGCGTCCGAGTTCCGCTACCGCGAACCGCCCATCGCCAAAGGCACCACAGCGATCTTTGTCAGCCAGTCCGGCGAAACAGCCGACACGCTGGCCGCGCTGCGCTACTGCGCAGGTAAAGCGGATCGCATCCTGTCCGTGGTCAACGTTGCCGAAAGCTCGATCGCGCGGGAAAGCGATGTGGCTCTGCCGATCCATGCGGGCGTTGAAGTTGGCGTTGCCTCGACCAAGGCATTCACATGCCAGCTGAACGTTCTTCTTTTGCTGGCAATCAAAGCGGCCACAGACAAGGGCGAGCTTGATCAGGAAGCACGCGCCAAACTGTTGGAAACGATGCGCGCATTGCCCGGTATTTTCAACGTCGCGCTGGACCGTGACAGCGTGATTGAAACAGCATCGGCCCAAATCGCCGAAGCCCGTGACGTGCTGTTTCTGGGTCGTGGATTGATGTACCCACTCGCACTTGAAGGTGCACTTAAACTAAAAGAAATCAGCTACATACACGCCGAAGCTTATGCATCAGGTGAGCTCAAGCACGGCCCCATCGCGCTGATCGATAAAACCGTTCCAGTCATCGTCTTTGCCCCACGGGATTCACTGTTCGATAAAACTGTATCGAACATGCAAGAGGTCATGGCGCGCGGCGGCAAGGTGGTTCTTGTGACCGATGCCGCAGGCGCCCAACAGGCCGGAAGCGACACGTGGAAAACCATTATTCTGCCCGAGGTCGACGAAGTGGTCGCCCCGCTTCTGTATGCCTTGCCCGCCCAGCTGATCGCCTATCATGCCGCAGTTGCCAAAGGCACCGATGTGGACCAACCGCGCAACCTCGCAAAATCTGTGACGGTTGAATAAGCATCCAGCTGGCCCGCAAAGGGCCAGCCAACATAGGCGCGCTGCAGGCCATGAACGATCTTGAAAACGTGTCCCTTCCCGAGAACGCAGAAGATGCGATCAACGCGCTTCGTGAACACGTTGTCGAAGGGCGCACTGAGGAGATGGCCGCTTATCACAAAGTGGATCGCCCCTACCTTGGCGTGCCCAATCCGGTTCTGAATGACTTGGCGACAGCTTGGCGGCGCGGTCTGCCCCTTGATGCACGAGTGGCGTTGGCCGGGGATTTGTGGGCGAGTGATATTTTCGAGGCTCGGGTCACGGCCGCCAAACTGCTGACGCAAGCGCGGATCAAGAATGATACGCAGGTTTGGAATCTGATCGTAAGTTGGGTGCCTGATTTCGATTCATGGGCAATTGCCGATCATGTGGCGTCGGCAGGCGGAAGGCGCTTGACCGCCCATCCCGAACGGTTGGACGAGGTCGAGCGCTGGACAACAAGCGATCACATGTGGACACGCCGCGCGGCGTTCGTCTTTACCCTGCCCTTCGGGAAATCCCGCCACCCGAGCGAGACCGAGATAACCGCACGAGAGCGCATTCTTGGCTGGGCCGTCGACCTTGCCAGTGATCCGGAATGGTTCGTTCAGAAGGCTATCGCATGGTGGCTGCGTGATTTGTCACGCCATGCACCGGAACAGGTGCACGATTGGCTGACGGAACATGGCGACGCGCTTAAACCTTTTGCCCGCAAAGAGGCCGCGCGCCACCTGCCCTGATCACCCTTCGATATAGACCTCGATGGTCGGCAAATCGGTCAGCGGCGCTTCGATCAGGCGCATGGCCGCGAGCGAAATCCGGCTGCCGGCACCATCAGGCGCGTCAATCGGGATCAGATCGACCTGAGCGGATTTACCGGAGCCCGGAAACACAACACGTCCCTTTGCCGGGGCATCCACCAAAGGCGTTTCCAGCCAGAAGCCTGCCTTGGTGGGGTCCCCGAGTGATGCGATCGTTGTGCCCAAAGAACGTCCGCCGGTCGCTGGGGCAGCGGCCTCGACACGTTCTTCAACCGTAGTTGTATCAAACTCTTCGACTGTCCGCGCATTTTGCGGCGGGCGCACCGCAGGCCGCACTTCTTCCACGGTTTCCTCGGAAGGTTCGACCACGACAGCAGGCTGGGCCACTTCGGTGTTTTCCAGTGGCGGTTTGACTTGGAAGGGACCAGTGCCACATCCAGCAATAGGAAGCGCCAGAAGCAAACAAACGAAAGAGTTACGCATGATAAGACCTTTGTCCTGTGATCAGGTTTGCAGCAATACTTGCCCGAGCTTTCAGGAATTACTAGGTTGATCGGCATGATAACGCCACTCGTCGATCCATTTCATCGCCCGATCAGCTATCTGCGTGTCTCTGTGACCGACAGGTGTGACTTCCGCTGTGTGTACTGCATGTCGGAAAACATGCAGTTTCTGCCCAAAAAAGAGCTTCTGACGCTAGAAGAGCTGGACCGTATGTGTTCGACCTTCGTCAATCTCGGGGTCGAGAAGCTGCGCATCACAGGTGGCGAACCATTGGTACGCCGGAACATCATGTCGTTCTTCCACAACATGACGCGGCATCTAGAATCAGGTGCGCTGAAGGAACTGACGCTGACCACAAACGGGTCGCAGTTGGCGAAATTCGCCGATGATCTGTATTCCGCAGGCGTCCGCCGTGTGAACGTGTCGCTGGATACGCTAGACGACAAGAAATTCGCCGACATCACCCGCTGGGGTAAACTGGATCAGGTGCTGAAAGGCATTGATGCCGCGCAAAAGGCAGGGCTGCGGATCAAGATCAACACCGTTGCGCTGAAGGGCTTCAACGAAGACGAGTTGTTCACCCTGACCGAATGGTGTGCCAGCCGCGACATGGACCTGACTTGGATCGAGGTCATGCCGATGGGTGACATCGGCAACGAAGACCGTCTCGGCCAGTATTGGAAACTGGACGATCTACGTGCGCGTCTGGGCGAGAATTACACGCTCACCGATCTGGCAGAACGCACGGGCGGCCCTGCCCGTTATGTACGGTTGGAAGAAACCGGTCAGAAAATCGGCTTTATCACGCCCCTGACCCATAATTTCTGCGAAAGTTGTAACCGCGTGCGTCTGACCTGCACCGGTGAGCTGTTCATGTGCCTTGGGCAAGAGGACAACGCCGATCTACGTGCGGCGCTGCGCAATCATCCCAACGACAACACCCCGTTGGAAGAGGCCATTCGCGAAGCGATCAAGCTGAAGCCCAAAGGCCACGACTTTGATTATTCCCGTCAAACCGTCGATGGCCGCGTGTCGCGCCATATGAGCCACACGGGCGGCTGATCCAGCCAGTTACACCCTGCTGATCTTGCCGCCGCCGACGGCGGCGCGCACGCCTGTGGTTGATGGTCCGGATGTTGGCAGCCCGCGCAGAACACGCACGGCCAGATAGCCGAATGCCTGCGCCTCAAGCATGTCACCGTTCAGGCCCACATCCTCGACCGGCAGCACATCGCAATCCAGTCCGGCCCGA
>CATNDK010000035.1 GCA_950096585.1 Thalassococcus halodurans
CATTCCGGTCAGTCCGGTTATGTCCCAAATTGGAGCGGGCGAGGCGATTCGAACGCCCGACCCTAACCTTGGCAAGGTTATGCTCTACCCCTGAGCTACGCCCGCTAACCATTGGGTGGAGGCGATTTAGGATGTGTCGCGACGGGCTGCAAGAGAAAAGTGAAGACTTTTGCCGGGAATTTTTATATTTCTGCGGTGCGGCGTAGCGGCGGGCCTGTAATCGTGGGTTTTTACGGGGCTGGACATTGCGCATGTTAACGCTAACAAGGGCGCTTATGGATCTAGATCAGTTCTATCCGGCACTCTCTGACCTGCGCGGCCGTGCAAAACGGCGGCTTCCCCGATTTGTTTGGGATTTTCTTGATTCATCGACCGGCGACGAACAGACCAACGTTCGCAACCGCGCTGATCTGGATGCTTTGTGTTTTCTTCCCTCGATCCTGCATGGCGAACAGACGCCCGATCTGACCACGGATGTTCTAGGCGCTTCGTACAAACTGCCCTTCGGTGTGTCGCCGGTTGGAATGTCGGGCCTCGTCTGGCCGGGGGCCGAGAAAATCCTCGCTCGCGCGGCCACGGCTGCCGGTATTCCTTATTGTCTGTCGACCGTCGCCACCGCCACACCGGAAGAGGTGGGGCCGCTGACTGGTGGCAAGGGCTGGTTCCAGCTTTATCCGCCCCGCGATGAAGCCACGCGCAAGGATTTGCTGGATCGCGCCAAGGCATCGGGCTTTTCGACATTGGTTCTGACGGTGGATGTTCCCGTGGCGTCGCGGCGAGAACGACAGATTCGCGGTGGGTTGACCCAGCCGCCGAAGCTGAACGCGCGTCTGTTGGCGCAGGTGGCCTGCCGTCCGGCTTGGGCCATGGCGATGGCACAAAACGGGTTGCCGCATATGAAGACGCTGGATGCCTATGTTCAGGATGTATCCAGCCGGTCCTCGACAGCGCATGTGGGCTATTTGCTGCGGACCTCGCCTGACTGGGACTATTTGCATTGGCTGCGCGACAACTGGGATGGGCCCTTTGTGGTCAAAGGTGTCATGCGCGCAGAGGATGCGCAGCGACTTGACGCCGCAGGTGTGGACGCAATCTGGGTGTCGAACCATGCCGGACGGCAGTTCGACGGGGCGCCTTCGGTGGCGTCTGTCCTACCCAGAATTCGTGATGTTACCGATTTGCCAGTCATTGCTGATGGATCGATATCAGGGGGGCTTGATATTCTGCGTCTAATCGCCTTGGGTGCCGACATCTGCATGTTAGGGCGTGGTTTTCACTATGCTCTGGCTGCTTTGGGGGGACGGGGGCCAAAGCATCTGATCGATATTCTCACCAAAGATTTGGTCGCCAATCTCGGGCAGCTTGGCGCCATCCATCCCGCTGAATTGCGGGGTAAAATTCTCAGAACGGGGAGTGGAAACCCACCCGTTTGAGCGCCCGTCACTATCCGGTTCGCCAAGTTGTTGCACCGTGACAATCCGCATAACCTTGCACCAAGTTACTAATCAGGAAGCCAGCCTTATGACCGACTTCAAGAAGATCCTCATTGCCAACCGTGGCGAGATCGCGATCCGCATTATGCGTGCGGCCAACGAGATGGGGAAAAAGACCGTTGCCGTATTTGCCGAGGAAGACAAACTTGGCCTGCACCGGTTCAAAGCGGACGAAGCGTACCGCATTGGTGAGGGCTTGGGGCCTGTCGCAGCCTATCTGTCGATTGACGAGATCATTCGCGTGGCCAAGGAAAGCGGTGCGGACGCGATCCATCCGGGTTATGGCCTGCTGTCTGAGAATCCCGAATTTGTAGATGCCTGCGAAAAGAACGGCATAACCTTTATTGGTCCCAAGGCGAAAACCATGCGTCAGCTGGGCGATAAGGCCAGCGCCCGCAAGGTTGCGATCGAGGCCGGTGTGCCTGTCATCCCAGCGACCGAGGTTCTGGGCGATGACATGGAAGCCATCAAGAAAGAGGCCGAAGAGATCGGCTTCCCGCTGATGCTGAAAGCGTCGTGGGGTGGTGGTGGCCGCGGTATGCGCCCGATCATGAATGCCAAAGAACTGCCCGAAAAGGTCATGGAAGGCCGCCGCGAGGCCGAGGCCGCCTTTGGCAACGGCGAAGGTTATCTGGAAAAGATGATCATGCGCGCCCGTCACGTCGAGGTTCAGATCCTTGGTGACAGCCATGGCAACATCTATCACCTGTACGAACGGGATTGTTCCGTTCAGCGCCGCAACCAGAAGGTCGTTGAACGCGCGCCCGCACCGTACCTGTCCGAAGCGCAGCGCGAAGAGCTGTGTGAACTGGGCCGTAAAATCTGTGCCCATGTGAACTATGAATGCGCGGGCACCGTCGAATTCCTGATGGATATGGACACAGGCGCGTTCTACTTCATCGAAGTGAACCCGCGTGTTCAGGTGGAACACACCGTCACCGAAGAAGTCACCGGCATCGACATCGTTCAGGCGCAGATCCTGATCGCCGAGGGCAAATCGCTGGCCGAGGCAACAGGCAAGGCATCGCAGTATGACATCCGCCTGAACGGTCACGCGCTACAGACGCGGATCACAACGGAAGACCCGCAGAACAACTTTATCCCCGACTATGGCCGCATCACGGCCTATCGGTCGGCGACCGGTATGGGCATCCGTCTGGATGGGGGCACGGCTTATGCGGGCGGCGTGATCACGCGCTACTACGATTCGCTGCTGGTCAAGGTCACGGCCTGGGCGCAGACGCCGGAACAGGCGATCAGGCGGATGGACCGGGCCCTGCGCGAATTCCGCGTGCGCGGCGTCAGCACCAACATCGCCTTTGTCGAGAACCTGCTCAAGCACCCGACCTTTCTCAACAACCAGTACCACACCAAGTTCATCGACGAGACGCCCGAGCTGTTTGATTTCAAACCGCGCAAGGACCGTGGCACCAAGGTTCTGACCTATATCGCCGACATCACGGTAAACGGGCATCCCGAAACCGAAGGTCGTGCGAAACCGCACCCCGATCTGAAACCGGCGCGTGCGCCCAAAACCTCGACCGATCCGGTGGCTTATGGCACCCGCAACCTGCTTGAGGAAAAAGGCCCGCAGGCGGTTGCTGACTGGATGGCGGCGCAGAAACAGGTTCTGATCACCGACACCACAATGCGCGACGGTCACCAGTCTTTGCTGGCAACGCGGATGCGGTCGATCGACATGATCAAGGTCGCGCCGGCCTATGCCGAAAAACTGCCGCAGCTGTTCTCGGTCGAATGCTGGGGCGGGGCGACGTTCGACGTGGCCTACCGCTTCTTGCAGGAATGCCCGTGGCAGCGTCTGCGCGATATCCGTGAAAAGATGCCGAACCTGATGACGCAGATGTTGCTGCGTGCATCGAACGGTGTGGGCTACACCAACTATCCCGACAACGTGGTGCAGTTCTTCGTCAAACAGGCGGCTGAGTCCGGTGTTGACGTGTTCCGCGTCTTCGACTCGCTCAACTGGGTGGAAAACATGCGCGTCGCGATGGATGCGGTGATCGACAGTGGCAAGGTCTGCGAAGGCACGATCTGCTACACCGGCGACATCAACGACCCTGACCGCGCGAAGTATAACCTGAAGTACTACGTCGACATGGGTAAGGAGCTGCGTGATGCAGGTGCCCATGTTCTGGGTCTGAAGGATATGGCGGGCCCGCTGGTTCGTGCCCTGAAAGAAGAGGTCGGCCTGCCGATCCACTTCCACACGCACGACACATCCGGTGCTGCGATTGCGACCGTCATGGCCGCGGCCGAGGCCGGTGTGGATGCCGTCGACGCCGCGATGGACGCGCTGTCGGGCAACACATCGCAGCCGACGCTGGGATCGATTGTCGAGGCACTGCGCTTTACCGAGCGTGACACAGGTCTGGACATCGGCGCGATCCGCGAGATTTCCAACTATTGGGAAGCGGTGCGCGGTCAGTACGCGGCGTTTGAATCGTCGCTTCAGGCACCGGCATCCGAGGTCTATCTGCACGAAATGCCCGGTGGTCAGTTCACCAACCTGAAAGCACAGGCGCGCTCGATGGGTCTGGAAGAGCGTTGGCACGAGGTCGCGCAGGCCTATGGGGATGTGAACCAGATGTTCGGCGATATCGTCAAAGTGACCCCGTCGTCCAAGGTTGTGGGTGACATGGCGTTGATGATGGTCAGCCAGAACCTGACACGGTCCGAGGTCGAAGACCCGAAACGTGACGTGTCCTTCCCGGATTCGGTCATCGACATGATGCGCGGCAACCTTGGTCAGCCTCCGGGTGGCTTCCCCAAGGCGATCCAGAAGAAGATCCTGAAAGGCGAAAAGCCGATGACGGATCGTCCGGGCAAGCACATGAAGGCGCTTGATCTGGAAGCCACGCGCAAGGAACTATCGGACAAGTTCGACGGAGCCGAGATCGATGATGAGGATCTGAACGGCTACCTGATGTATCCCAAGGTCTTTACCGACTATCTGGAGCGTCACAACACCTATGGTCCGGTGCGCACGCTGCCGACGCGGACGTTCTTCTATGGCATGGAGCCGGGTGAAGAGATCACTGCCGAAATCGACCCTGGTAAGACGCTGGAAATCCGCATGATTGCGGCCAGCGAGACCAACGAAGACGGCGAAGTTCGGGTGTTCTTTGAACTGAACGGGCAGCCGCGGTCGATCCGTGTGCCGAACCGCAAGGTCAAGGCAACGACAGCGGCCCGTCCCAAGGCGGAAATGGGCAACCCCAACCACGTCGGCGCGCCGATGCCGGGCGTTGTGGCGTCGGTCGGTGTGTCTGCCGGTCAGTCCGTCAAAGAGGGCGATCTGCTGCTGACGATCGAAGCGATGAAGATGGAAACCGGTCTGCATGCAGAACGCGACGCCGTCATCAAAGCGGTTCACGTCACAGCCGGTGGTCAGATCGACGCGAAAGACCTGCTGGTCGAGTACGAGGCCTAAGCACATGAAACTGCGGATATCCGCTGCGGAATTGGTGGCCGAAGCCCGGTCGCAAATTCCCGAGGTCGACACGCTGGACGCGCTTGAGATGTTCAAACGTGACGACGTCGTGGTGGTGGATATCCGTGATGTACGCGAACGCAACAGAACCGGGTGGATTCCCGGTTCTGTGCACGCCCCGCGCGGGATGCTGGAATTCTGGATCGATCCCGACAGCCCTTATTTCCGCGATGTCTTTGCCCAAGAGGGGAAAGAATACGTTTTGCACTGCGCTTCTGGTTGGCGTTCGGCGCTGGCTGTGTTTCAGTTGCAGAAGATGGGTTTTGAAGCGTCGCACCTGAAGGACGGGTTTTCCGACTGGGTTCTTGAGGGAGGCGCGGTGGAGGGGCCAAAATGACCTTGGAAATCACGCCGATTTACGCAGCACTGCTGACATTACTGTATCTTTGGTTGTCCTATCGCGTCGTGCAGATGCGGGGTTCGGCCAAGGTGTCTTTGGGTGATGGGGGCGACCGCATTCTGGAACGCCGGATTCGCGCCCACGGGAATTGCGCTGAAAACGCGCCCATCGGCCTGATCCTGATGCTGATGATGGAACTGAGCGGCGCGCCTGCCGTGGCCATCCATGGTGCAGGGCTTTTGCTGTTGGTGGGGCGTCTGGCCCATGCGGCGGCTTTGTCATCGCCGACGCCGCAGTTTCTGTTGCGAACGGTGGGCATGGGCCTGACCTACCTGATGCAGGGCTTGGTTGCGGTCGGCCTGTTGGCGCATGCTTTGATATGATTGGGACTTTTGGAATAGTGTAGAACATTTGCCGAACGTCTCTTTATCTTCGGACGTGGCAGAGCTATTCTTAGGGCCATGAGCAGCTTTGATGAAATGGACGCCTTCGAAGGCGCATCCTTGTCCGCACGCGCCATGGCGGCGCCGTCTATGGACTATTTAAAGGATTTGAACCCTGCGCAACGCGAGGCCGTGCATGCTTTGGATGGTCCGGTGTTAATGCTGGCGGGTGCAGGTACAGGTAAAACGAAAACGCTGATGGCGCGCGTAGCACATCTCATTGTGACGAGAAGAGCCCGTCCAAATGAGATACTTGCAGTGACATTTACCAACAAAGCTGCGAAAGAGATGGCTGTTCGTCTAGAAAATACGCCATTTAATATTCCCGAGCCCATTCGCTGGATGGGCACTTTCCACTCAATCTGTGTGAAACTGCTGCGCCGTCATGCGGAACTGGTTGGGCTGAAGTCGAACTTCACCATTCTGGACACCGACGATCAGTTGCGTCTGCTCAAGCAGTTGATCGTGGCACGCGGGATCGACGACAAACGCTGGCCCGCGCGGCATCTGGCGGGGGTGATTGACGGGTGGAAAAACCGCGCGCTGACGCCGGACAAGGTTCCGTCGTCGGATTCTAATGCGTTCAACAACGCGGGTCCGTCGCTGTATCTGGAATACCAGAACCGTCTGCGCGAATTGAATGCGGTGGATTTCGGTGACCTGCTTTTGCACATGGTCACGATTTTCCAGACCCATCAGGATGTTCTGGAACAATACCAGCGCTGGTTCCGCTATATTCTGGTGGACGAGTATCAGGATACGAACGTCGCCCAGTATCTGTGGCTGCGCCTGTTGGCGGGCTCCCATAAGAACATCTGTTGCGTCGGTGATGACGACCAGTCGATCTATGGATGGCGCGGGGCCGAGGTGGGCAATATCCTGCGGTTTGAAAAGGATTTTCCGGGTGCGCATGTGGTGCGTCTTGAGCAGAACTATCGCTCGACCCCCCATATTCTGAAGGCCGCGTCCGGTGTGATTTCCGGCAACTCGGACCGCTTGGGTAAAGAGCTGTGGACCGATGTGCAGGACGGCGAAAAGGTGCGTCTGATCGGCCATTGGGATGGCGAGGAAGAGGCTCGCTGGATCGGGGAAGAGATCGAGTATGCACAGTCTGGTTCGCGTGGTGTGCGGGCGATGTCGTTGGACGAGATGGCCATTCTGGTCCGTGCATCGCACCAGATGCGGGCGTTCGAAGACCGCTTTCTGACCATCGGTTTGCCCTATCGCGTTATCGGCGGCCCGCGCTTTTATGAGCGGATGGAGATCCGTGATGCGATGGCATATTTCCGGCTGGTCGTGTCGCCCGACGATGATCTGGCGTTCGAGCGGATCGTGAACACGCCGAAACGTGGCTTGGGCGATAAGGCCCAGCAGACAATCCAGCGTGCGGCGCGTGAAAACGGTGTGTCGCTGCTGAACGGCGCGGCGATTGCGGTTGAGCAAGGGCTGATCAAGGGCAAGGGCGCTGCGGCGCTGAAAGAACTGGTCGTTGGATTGGCCCGCTGGGGCCGCATGTCGCGCAACGTGGTGACGGTGGACAGCGACGAGGTGGTTGATGACCTGATCGAGCCTTTGGCGTCCGAGCCGGAGGTCGGCCATGTTGAACTGGCGCAGATTATTCTGGACGAATCCGGCTACACCACCATGTGGCAGAACGACAAAACGCCCGAGGCGCCGGGGCGGTTGGAGAACCTGAAAGAACTGGTCAAGGCCTTGGAAAGCTTTGAAAACCTGCAAGGTTTTCTGGAGCATGTCAGCCTTATCATGGACAATGAAACCGACGACGCGGGCGCGAAAGTGTCGATCATGACGCTGCACGCCGCCAAGGGGCTTGAGTTCCCGATGGTGTTCTTGCCCGGATGGGAAGACGGGCTTTTCCCGTCGCAGCGGTCGATGGATGAAAGCGGGGTTAAGGGGCTCGAGGAAGAGCGGCGCTTGGCCTATGTGGGGATCACGCGGGCCGAGGAGGTTTGCACGATTTCCTTTGCTGCGAACCGCCGTGTGTTCGGCCAGTGGCAAAGCCAGATGCCGTCGCGGTTTATTGACGAGCTGCCCGAGGCGCATGTGGATGTGCTGACGCCGCCGGGGCTTTATGGCGGTGGCTATGGCGCGGCGTCGGGGATGGGGGGCATGTCGTCTGGCGTCGAGACGCGGGCGACCGAGGCGAACGTCTATAACTCGCCCGGTTGGAAGCGGCTGCAGGAGCGGGCGAGCGAACGGCCCATGAGCCAGCCCAAGGAAACCCGCCATCAGGTGATCGATGCGACGGCGGTGTCATCTTATGTGATGGGCGAGCGGGTGTTTCACCAGAAGTTCGGCTATGGCGAGATCATCGGGATCGAAGGCGACAAGCTTGAGATTGCGTTCGACAAGGCGGGCGTGAAGCGCGTGGTGTCGCGGTTCATTTGCGCCGCAGATGATGTTCCGTTCTAGGTGATCCTGATGAGCGCGCTGGCGCGCGCGCAGGTTCATGTCGCAATCCCGCCTTTGGCAGGCTTGCTCCGGTTTGGTCTGCCGTGGGCCATCTTTGCTTGATGGCGTAGAGCGTCGGCAGAAGGCGGGACCAGCGCGGGGTCATCTTGTCCGGAAGGATTACGCCCAGTTCGTTCAGTGTGATTTTTCCCGACAGATAGGCGCGATAGAGCCGGAAGACGCCCGGACGCAGGTACGGCGACCAATGGCAGATGCGGTTTTTCGGAGGCTCGATCGGGTAGCCCGCGTCCTTGAGGGCGCTCAGGCTGTCGATGTGATCCAACTGGAGCGTGCGCACGTTGGCGGCGGTGATGCCTTTGTGGCTGATGGTGCGGTCGCCTTTGTGCGCAGGCGTCACAAAGAGCTCTAACATCAGGTCGAAAAGGTCGTTTTCGCGGCTGGTCACCACGAGCATATCGGTCTGCCGTCCGGCGGGGGCGTTCAGCGCGTCATATGTGGTTTTGGTGAATTCGGCGGGGGCGAGCAGGATGGCGCGTGACAAGGGCTGTGCGTCGGGTTGGCGGAGGGCGGAGAGGATGACCCGCGCGCCAAGCGAGTGGCCGACAGCATGGATCGGGCGATCTGGGCATTTGGTTTTGATCAGGGTGATCAGGTGCGCCAGTGCGTGGCCTGCGGTTTCGGCATCGCGGTAGACCTGACTGATGTTGCCGCGCGCTGGCCAGCCGAATGAAATTGCGTGACCTGCGTTGTGGCGTGTCAGGTGCAGATGGCGGGGCCAGCTTATGATGCGCGGATTGCTTTTGTGGCGCTGCGGATTTTCGGAAAAGATCGTCTGGTGGGGGCAGCCGTTTTTGCTGCCGGGGAGGTATTTGAACCCATGCACCATGATGACCACGGGTTTGCCTGTGTCTTCGGGTTTTGTCAGGCTTCGCAGTAGAGCGCATAGATTGGTATCTGTCCCGTGCGCGCGGGGGTATGCGTCTTGGGCTGTGATGGACAGGACGGGCATCGTCGACCTCCTTGGCATCTTACGATGCAGGTAGCGTGCCGACGTGATGGTTACGTGAAAGCTGCGTGACAGGGCGATGACAGGGTTGACCTGAAAGGGTTTTGAGCTTAGCCGTCTTTCCCGTGGCGATTTGTTACCGGATTGCGGGCCACGTTAAAAATGCCGCTAAAGAGGTCAGACGAGGGAGCCCCTTTCGCTTTGACCGCGATCGGGGTTTTTTTGTGGGTTGGACAGGCCCGAGGAAGGATATGAGATGACGAAGAAGCGCACACGGACCAATCTTGTTCATGGCGGCACACGCCGTAGCCAGTGGGGCGAGCTGAGTGAAGCGATCTATCTGACGCAGGGCTTTGCCTATGACAGTGCGGAACAGGCCGAGGGCCGTTTTGCAAACCCGTCGCCTGACGAGTTTGTCTATGCGCGTTACGGCAATCCGACAGTGCGTATGTTCGAGGAACGTATTGCTTTGTTGGAAGGGGCCGAGGATGCCTTTGCCACCGCATCGGGCATGGCGGCTGTGAATGGCGCGTTGATGTCTGTGCTGAAGGCTGGCGACCGTGTTGTTTCGGCCCGTGCGCTGTTCGGATCCTGTAGCTATATCGTCGAGGAAATCCTGACCCGTTTCGGTGTCGAGATCGAACTGGTGGATGGGGAAGACCTGAGCCAGTGGGAAAAGGCCGTCACGCCCGGCACGACGGCAGTGTTCTTTGAATCCATGTCGAACCCGACGCTGGATATCGTCGATGTCGCGGCTGTGTCCGCGCTGGCCCGCAAGGTTGGTGCGTTGACCATCGTCGACAACGTCTTTTCGACGCCTGTGTTTTCCAACGCGATCGAGCAGGGTGCCGATCTGGTGGTGTATTCCGCAACCAAGCATATCGACGGTCAGGGCCGTGCGCTGGGTGGCGTGATCCTTGGATCGAGCGAGTTGATCCGTAAAAAGGTTGAAACCTACATGAAGCACACCGGCGGCGCGATGAGCCCGTTTACGGCGTGGATCATGTTGAAAGGTCTTGAGACGATTGATCTGCGCGTCCGTGCGCAGGCCGCGTCGGCAGAAATCATCGCGAAAGCGCTGGAAGGTCACAAGGCGCTGACCAAGGTGATTTATCCGGGTCTGGCGTCGCATCCGCAGAACGACCTGGCGATGCGCCAGTTGGGTACCGGTGGCACGATGCTGGCGTTCGAGATCGACGGCGGGAAAGAAGCGACCTTCCGTTTCATGAACGCTCTCGAAGTCATTTTGATCTCGAACAACCTGGGTGATGCCAAGTCGATTGCGACCCATCCGGCGACCACGACGCATTCGCGCCTGACGCCCGAGGCGCGTGCGCGTCTGAACATTTCCGACGGGCTGATCCGCCTGTCGGTCGGTTTGGAAGATGCGGACGATCTGGTCGAGGATTTGCTGGCAGCTTTGGACGCCGTGTGAAACAAAGTCGTGGATGGGACGTTAAAGTTTCATCCATCAGCCCACCAGCTACGTAGGTAAGGATAGATGGAAATTTCCCAATCCCTGCCTATCTATGGTAGGTGAGTTGCCGAGAGGGCTAATGCATGAACGTGTTCACACCTGAAATCGACCGAAAGCCAAGCCGCGAAGAGGCGGAACAGGCCTTGGCCGTGTTGCGGCAGTGGGCCGGTAAAGCGCAGGATGAAGAGATCGTTGATCTTGACCCTGCGGTGCATGCGCTTGTGCCTGATGGCAATGGTGTGGCGTATCCGGCGCTTGATCGCGACTATGATGGCGATTTTACCGTCGATGCGGCCTACAAGGCCGGCTTGCCGGACCTGCAAAATGGTCCGTCTTCGCTGATCCGTGGCGCAAAGCGTGCGATCCAGCATGTGGGTATTTCGAATTTCCGCCTGCCGATCCGTTATCACAGCCGCGACAATGGCGATCTGACGCTGGAGACCAGCGTGACAGGGTCCGTCAGTCTTGATGCCGATAAGAAGGGCATCAATATGTCGCGGATCATGCGCAGCTTCTACAAACATTCAGAAGCGACGTTTTCGTTCGAGGTGATCGAAAAGGCGCTTGAGGATTACAAGACCGATCTGGAAAGCTTTGATGCCCGCATCAATATGCGCCTGAGCTTCCCTGTGCGGGTCGATAGCCTGCGTTCCGGTCTGTCCGGTTTCCAGTATTACGACATCGCGCTGGAACTGGTCGAGATGAATGGCGTGCGCCGCAAGATCATGCACCTTGACTACGTCTATTCGTCGACATGCCCCTGTTCTTTGGAGCTGTCTGAACACGCGCGCCGCACACGTGGTCAACTGGCGACGCCGCATTCGCAGCGTTCGGTTGCGCGTATTTCGGTGGAATTGAAGGGCGATGACTGCCTGTGGTTCGAAGACCTGATCGACATGTGCCGCGCGGCTGTGCCGACGGAAACGCAGGTGATGGTGAAGCGCGAAGATGAACAGGCCTTTGCCGAATTGAACGCGGCGAACCCGATCTTTGTAGAGGACGCGGCGCGTCTGTTTGCCGAGCAACTGCTTCAGGATGACCGGATCGGCGATTTCCGCGTGGTGGCCAGCCATCAGGAAAGCCTGCACAGCCATGACGCTGTGTCTGTGCTGACAGAAGGCGATCTGTTCCATTCGGAAAGCCTTGATCCCAAGCTGTTCTCGACGCTGTTCCACGTCGGCTAAGACCCGCCTGACACGTTGCAGCGCTTGACTTAGGCGCTGCGGCGCGGCAACGCTCCGTTCATGTTTGACTTGCGTCCAGTAGCCTATGTGATCGGCCTTTTGGTGTCCTTTCTTGGGGTCACTATGCTTTTCCCGCTGATCGTGGATATCGCCGAAGGGCGGGGCGCGTGGCCGGTGTTTCTGGAAAGCGCAATCATCAGCATTCTGGCGGGCGGGTTGATTGCGCTGTCGTCTGCCAATGGCGTGAAAGAACGGCTGTCGCTGCAACAAACGTTTTTGCTGACCACAGGCGTCTGGGTGGCTTTGCCGATCTTCGGTGCGATCCCCTTTGTGATCGGCGCGACCGAAGCGACAATCGTCGACGCATATTTCGAGGCGATGTCAGGTCTGACAACTACCGGTTCCACCGTGTTCTCGGGCTTGGATGATTTACCCAAGGGCCTGCTTTTGTGGCGCGGGTTGCTGCAGTGGCTGGGCGGCATCGGGATCATTGTGGTCGCGATGGTTTTCCTGCCTGAACTGCGCGTCGGCGGTATGCAGATTTTCCGGTCCGAAGCGTTTGATACGATGGGTAAAATTCTGCCCCGCGCGACCGAGATTTCGGCATCGATTTCCACCATATATGTGACAATCACGCTGATCTGCGGATTGTGCTATCTGGTGACGGGCATGAACGCCTTCGACGCCACGGTGCATGCGCTGACCACCGTGTCTACGGGTGGATTTTCGAACTATGACGCGTCGTTCGGGACGTTTCAGGGACCTGCGGAATATGTGGCGTCGGTCTTTATGATCCTCGCGGCGCTGCCGTTTGTGCGTTTCGTGCAAATGGCGCGCGGGAACCGCACCGCGATTTTGTATGACAGTCAGGTGCGGGCGTTTTTGGCGATCATCGTCATTCTGGTGGTGGTCACGGTCAGCATTCTGGTGACCGTTTTCCCGCACCATCCCGAACAGGCAATCCGCGAGGCGTTGTTCAACATCACCTCGATCATGACAGGCACCGGCTATGCGTCGGTCGACTACATGCAGTGGGGGCCGTTCCTGATCGCGATGTTCTTCTTCATCGGCCTGATCGGCGGCTGCGCGGGGTCGACTGCCTGTTCCGTCAAGGTGTTCCGCTATCAATTGCTGGTGGCCTCGATCAAGACGCAGCTGCGCAAGATCAGATCGCCCAACGGCATCTTCACGCCACGCTATGAAGGGCGCCCTGTGTCCGAGGATGTCATGAGCTCGGTCATGAGCTTTTTCATGTTTTTCCTTGTGATCTTGGGGATGTTTGCCATCGCCTTGGGCATGACGGGCTTGGACTTCATCACGTCCATTTCCGGTGCGGCGACAGCGCTGGCCAATATCGGGCCGGGTCTGGGTGATGAAATCGGGCCTGCGGGCAACTTTCAAAACATAAACGATACCGCCAAGTGGCTGCTGATTTTCGCGATGCTCATGGGGCGGTTGGAATTGATGGCTGTGTTGATTTTGTTCACTGTCCGCTTCTGGCGGGGCTGAGACCTTGCCAACGACCTGAAAAGGTAGAAAGACTCGTCGCTAATGACAGAGCCTGCCATCTCTCTGACCGAGTTGTCCGCGACCGATACGTTGCTGACCCTGCGTTTGCGCGGGGCCTGTACGGTTGTACGGCTGGAAGCGTTGCAGAAGGCGTTGGAACCGCTACCCAAGGACCGCGATATCGTGCTTGAGGTGTCGGGCGTCGAACGGCTGGATACCGCTGGTGCATGGGCGCTGATCAATCTGGCCAAACGGTTGGAGAAGGCGGGCAAATCGCTGCGCTTTGAGGGCGCGAGCGAGAATTTTCAGAGCCTGATCGAAACCGTTGAAAACGCCTATCCTGAACCGGACGCCGAACCCGAGCACACCCTGACCATCACCGATCGTCTGGACCTGTTGGGGCGCAAGACGGTTGCGGGCTGGACGTTCTTAAGCGAGCTGATGGCCTTTCTGGGCCTGTTTCTGGCGCGGCTGTTCCGGTCGATCCTGCGCCCGTCTGAATTTCGCCTGACGGCGTTGGTGCATCACTGCGAAGCGGTGGGTGTGCAGGCGGTGCCGATTGTGTCGTTGATGGCGTTTCTGATTGGCGTTGTTCTGGCCTTTCAGGGATCGACCCAGTTGCAGCAATTTGGCGCCGAGGTGTTTGTCGTCGATCTGATCGCGATCTCGATCCTGCGGGAACTGGGCATTCTTCTGACCGCGATAATCGTGGCTGGCCGGACCGCATCGGCCTTCACAGCGGCCATCGGCTCGATGAAGATGCGCGAAGAGATCGACGCGATGGAAACCCTGTCGCTGGACCCGGCGATGATGTTGTTTGTGCCGCGCATTCTGGCGCTTTTGCTGATGCTGCCGATCCTTGGCCTGATCGCCGATGTGATGGGGCTGTTGGGCGGTGCGCTTATGGCCTGGGCGGATTTAGGCATTTCGCCTGCGATGTTCATGACGCGACTGGTCGAAGGCACGGACGTCAAACACGCCATTGTCGGCCTGATAAAAGCGCCGTTCTTTGCGGTGACGATTGGCGTCGTCGGCTGTCACGCTGGGATGAAGGTGAAATCCAACGCGGAATCTCTGGGTCGCCAGACCTCGGCCGCGGTTGTGACGGCGATCTTTGCGGTGATTGTCATTGATGCGATGTTCTCAATCTTCTTTGCCGAGATGGGGTACTAAGCCATGTCGGAACACGCACAAAAAGCCCCCGTCATCCGCCTGCGTGGTATTCGCAACCAGTTTGGCACGCAGGTCGTTCATGACGATCTGGATCTGGATATCTACCGTGGCGAAATCGTCGGTATCGTTGGCGGGTCGGGCACGGGTAAATCGGTTTTGCTGCGCACCATCGTCGGGCTGCAAACGCCGCGCGCAGGCGATATCGAGGTGCTGGGCGTTGATCTGAACAAGGCCAGCGAAGAAGAGCACAATGCGGTCGAGCGCCGTTGGGGCGTGATGTTTCAGGACGGGGCGCTGTTTTCATCGCTGACCGTGCGGGAAAACGTCGAAGTTCCGATGAAACAGATCGAAGGGCTGGATGCGAAAACGCGTGCTGCGCTGGCCGATCTGAAAATCGCGCTGGTGGGTCTGCCTTATCTGGCGGGCGACAAATATCCGTCGGAATTGTCGGGGGGCATGCGCAAACGCGCCGGTCTGGCCCGCGCGCTGGCGCTTGATCCCGATATCGTGTTTCTGGACGAACCCACAGCCGGTCTGGACCCGATCGGCGCGTCCGAGTTCGACCAATTGATCCGTAAACTGAGCCGGTCTTTGGGTTTGACCGTCTTTCTTGTGACGCACGACCTTGATACGTTGCACGCAACCTGTGACAGGATTGCCGTACTTGCGGAAAAGAAGGTGCTGGTGACAGGCACGATGCAAGGGATGTTGAAGGTGGATCACCCTTGGGTGCAC
>CATNDK010000036.1 GCA_950096585.1 Thalassococcus halodurans
CATGATGTCCTCGCCCCGCGGCGTGCGGATCGGCGAGGCGTAGCCGGCCCTGAAGATGATGTCGGCGAATTTCTCGATCCGCGACCAGTCGCTGCGCTGGTAGGGGGAGCCGGGCCATTCGTTGAAGGGGATCAGGTTGATCTTGGCCGGGATGCCCTTGATGAGCTTCACCAGACGGCGCGCGTCCTCGTCCGTGTCGTTCACGTCCTTCAGCATCACGTATTCAAAGGTGATGCGTTCCGAGTTCGACAGACGGGGGTATTCGCGCAGCGTATTCAGCAGCGTCTCGATGTTCCAACGCTTGTTGATCGGGACCAGCTTGTCGCGCACCTCATCGGTGGTGGCGTGAAACGAAACCGCCAGTTGACAGCCGATTTCCTCGGCGGCGCGGGCGATCTCGGGCACGACACCCGAGGTGGACAGGGTAATGCGGCGGCGCGACAGGGCGATGCCCTCGCCGTCCATCGCGATCTTCATCGCGTCACGCACGCCCTCGAAGTTGTAGAGCGGTTCGCCCATGCCCATCAGAACGATGTTCGACAAGAGGCGCGGGCCGTCCACGCCGGTGCCGGTGCCCGGTTCGGGCCATTCATCCAGGTCGTCGCGCGCCAGCATGATCTGACCGACGATTTCACCGGCCGTCAGGTTGCGCACCAGTTTCTGGGTGCCTGTGTGGCAGAACGAACAGGTCAGCGTGCATCCCACTTGCGACGAAATGCAAAGCGTGCCGCGATCGGCTTCGGGGATGTAGACGACTTCAACCTCGTGGCCGCCCGCGATTTTGACCAGATATTTGCGTGTGCCGTCAGCCGAGACCTGTTTCGACACGATCTCGGGGAGCTCGATCACAAAGTTATCAGCCAGAAGTTGGCGGTAGTCTTTGGCAAGGTTGGTCATGTCCATGAAATCACGGACACCCCAGTGATAAATCCACTGCCAGATCTGATTGACGCGCATCTTGACCTGCTTTTCGGCTGTGCCCGCTTCGATCAAAGCGGTGCGCAAGGTGTCACGTGTCAGACCGACGATATTGGTCGGTCCCTCCGGCATTTTGCGGGGGATTGTCACGAGGTCCTGTGTGATCGGTGCAGATGCGCTCATGGTCGGCTCCTGTTCAGAAGTCCTGCCTCATATAGGAAAGCGAAACGGAATCCAAAAGAAAAGCGTTCCGGTCCGTTTTCAACGGAGAAAGGCCAGAGTTGCCTCTGGCCTTGCGTGTTTTCAGTGCGAAAGCTTCGCTTATTGGCAGCGTTTCGCGGCGTCCTCGACAGCTGCGGTAAAGCCGATCAGCGAAAACGTGTCTTTGGTCTGGGTGCCGCGCGACGACCGTGCCGTCAGAACCGCATCGGCACCGCGTTTCATTGCGGTGACCAGTTTCACGTCGTCTTGCGGGGTTGCGGGCCATGCCCACTGACCTTCGGTAAAGAGTTCGAACTCTGTCCCGCTTACATTTACGTTCACGGTTGACCCTTCGGCAAAAGGATAGCCACCTGTGAAAGCAACCTGACCGTTCACGCCGGCGTCAGGACGGTAGAACACCATCAACTGAATATCGCCCCGTGTCACCGCGACGACATTGCCGTTCTTGGTGTTGACGCTTTCCTTGTAGGTCGAAACGGCCCAGCATTCGCGCGGGTCTTTTTCTTCGAACACCGACCAAGCGGTGATCGCGTTAACCCGGTTTGTGCTTTCCTGCTGAGCAGCGGCCATATTCGCGGCCGCAAGAAGTACTGCGCTGCTGATGACGCGTGTCGTCCAAGAATTCATTTATCCACTCTCCAGCGATCCTCATGCCCCAATGAAGGCGGGTTGCGTTTGTTTTGTCCAAGCTTATGTTGCCACGTCAACCCAATGTGATGAGCGCGATTGTAGCGCGTTTTTTCACGTAGCGAAAACCCCTGTTGGCAGATATTCGCCACTGTCCAAGGATTAACAGTATGCCTGTGCCCGCACCCATCGCAGAAGTCTGGCGTGGACCTATCGCCGAGTCCCTGCACAACGGCCATATCGTGGTGTCAGACCAGTCGGGAATCATCGAAGCCTGGGGCGATCCCGAAGCAATCATTCTGCCTCGGTCCTCGGCCAAGATGATGCAGGCGCTGCCTTTGGTGGCGACAGGGGCTGCGCGGGCATTCGGGCTGAACAGCGAACATCTGGCATTGGCCTGTGCCAGCCATCAGGGCGCGCCGTTGCACGCCAACGCGGTTATGGCGTGGCTGGATCATATCGGCCTGTCCGAAAGCGATCTGCGCTGTGGGCCCGAGGTGTCGCGCGATAAAGAGCTGAAGCTTCAGATGATCCGCGACGGTGAATGCCCTAATCAGTGTCACAACAACTGTTCCGGCAAACACTCGGGCTTTCTGACGCTGAACAAGTATCTTGGTGGTGGCTCCGAGTATGTGGAACCGGATCATCCCGTCCAGCAAATCGCGAAAGAGATGTTCGAATCTGCCACGGGAATGCCCAGCCCCGGTTACGGGATCGATGGCTGTTCTGCGCCGAATTTCGGGACGTCGATGGCCGGTATGGCGCGCGCGATGGCGTTCTTTGCTACTGCCGCGTCCCGTGACGATTCGCTAAGCCGTGCTGCTGCGCAACTGACCGAGGCGATGATCGCGCATCCGATGCTTGTCGCGGGCCAAGGTCGCGCCTGCACCCTTCTGATGCAAGCGGCCAAGGAACCGGTTGCGCTGAAAACAGGGGCCGAAGGTTATTTCATCGCGATCCTGCCGCAGCGCGGGATTGGTGTGGCGGTGAAATGTGTGGATGGCGCGACACGCGGTGCGGAATGCGCGATTGCGGCGGTTCTGGTGCGCATGGGCGCGCTGGATGCGGATCATCCCGACGTAAAACGCTTCCTGAACCCAGACATCAAGAACCGCGCCGGTTTGGTCACGGGGCAGATTCGCCCCGCGCCGGGTTTGATGGCCTAAGCCTTAGACGAATTCGGATTTGGCATAGCCCTGCAGGTACAGCAGAGCGGTCAGATCACCGAAATTCACACGCACATCGCATTGCGCCTGCACCGACGGCTTCGCGTGCAGGGCTACGCCTGTGCCTGCGCGGCCCAGCATGCCCAGATCGTTGGCACCGTCCCCCACGGCAAGGACGTCTGCTTCGGATATGCCCAGACGTTTGCTGATCTCTTCCAGCGCCGACACTTTGGCTTCGCGGCCAAGGATCGGGCGGCCGACCTCGCCTGTCAGGGTGCCGTTTTCGGCGGTCAGCGTGTTGGCGCGATTTTCGTCAAAGCCCAGTTCCGCCGCGACTTTGGATGTAAAGGCGGTGAAGCCGCCCGACACCAGCGCCGCATAGCCGCCGTTTGCTTTCATGGTCGCCAGCAGTGTCTTGCCGCCCGGCATCAGAGTGATGCGTGTTTGCAGAACCTGATCGATCACGCTTTCCGGCAGACCTTTGAGCAGCGCCACACGTTCCGTCAGCGCACCTTCGAAATCCAACTCGCCGTTCATGGCGCGGGCGGTGATGTCTTTGACATGCGCGCCAACGCCGGCCTCTTCGGCCAGTTCGTCGATGCATTCCTGCTGGATCATGGTCGAATCCATATCTGCCAGCAGCATCTTTTTGCGACGGGTGGCTGTGGGCTGGATCACCATATCGGTTTTCAGCGACTGCATGTCTTCCCACACTTGCCAGCGGTTTTCGGGGATTTCTGCGATGTTAAAGGCGCAGGCCTCATCCGCGGCCAACCACTGGATATCGCCACCGCCCCACGCATTGCGCAGCGCATCTGCGGCGGCGGGTTGCAGGGCAGGGGTTTCGGGGTTGGTCAAAAGGGTGACGGTATACATGGCGTCTCTTTCACGCAGTCGAACAGGGGTTTTGACGGGGGACATACGCAATGCGCGGGCGGAACGGAAGGGTTCACTGGGACTATGGGCCTGCCTGACATGCAACCGTCCAATCCCGCCAAAATCCGAAGTTTCCTATCGGAACCGACCATTCATGAAAAAAATGCGACAGGCGGTCACAAGGTGCAGAATCCCCATTGCGCGATTTCAAGCAACGCAATAGGTCCGGCGGTGGGACACCCTTCCCCAACGAAGGGCATATATCTGTGAGGGTATCACAACATGGCACTGACCACTCCGGCAACGCGGCCGGCTAATCCGCGTTTCTCCTCTGGCCCCTGCGCCAAAATCCCCACATTCAAGCTTGAATTGCTGCAGGACGCAGCACTTGGCCGTTCGCACCGTGCGAAAGTCGGCAAGGACAAGCTGAAAGCGGCCATCGAAGGCACGCGCGAAATTCTGGGCATCCCTGCAGACTACAAAATCGGCATTGTTCCTGCGTCCGACACCGGCGCGGTTGAAATGGCCATGTGGTCGCTTCTGGGTGCACGCAAAGCAACCATGGTCGCATGGGAAAGCTTCGGCTCTGGCTGGGTCAGCGACGTGGTCAAGCAGCTGAAAATCGACGCTGACGTTCTGGAAGCCGACTACGGCAAGATCGTCGATATGGCGTCCATCGATTACAACACAGACGTTGTGTTCACATGGAACGGCACGACATCGGGCGTCCGCGTTGCAAACGGCGACGTGATCCCCGCAGACCGCGAAGGTCTGACGATCTGTGACGCAACATCCGCCGCCTTCGCGCAGGACCTGCCGTGGGACAAGCTGGATGTGACCACCTTCTCTTGGCAGAAGGTTCTGGGCGGCGAAGCGGCGCACGGCATTCTGGTTCTCAGCCCCCGCGCTGTTGAGCGCCTGGAAAGCTACGCACCCGCATGGCCGATGCCGAAAATCTTCCGCCTGACCAAAGGCGGCAAGCTGATCGACGGTATCTTTGAAGGCGCGACAATCAACACGCCCTCCATGCTGGCGGTTGAAGATTACCTTGTCGCTCTGGACTGGGCACGTGCCGAAGGTGGCCTGAAAGGTCTGATGGCCCGCGCAGACGCAAACGCGAAAACCGTTTGGGATTTCTGCGATGCGAACGACTGGATCGCGAACCTTGCCGAAGATCCGGCGACACGTTCGAACACATCGGTCTGCCTGAAATTCACCGACGACCGCATTCAGGACGGCGCAGCCTTTGCCAAGGCCGTGGCCAAGCGTCTGGAAGCGGAAGGTGTTGCACTGGACATCGGCGCCTACCGTGACGCCCCTGCCGGTCTGCGCATCTGGTGCGGTGGTACTGTGGAGCAATCCGACGTTGCGGCGATGCTGCCGTGGCTTGAATGGGCCTTCCACGCCGAGATCGAAGCCCAGACCGAAGCGGCCTGATCCGACAACTTTCCTGACATATCAGCGGGTGCGCCTGACGCGCGCCCGTGACCCAGAGATACATCCAAAGGACCAAGAGACATGGCCCCCAAAGTTCTTATTTCCGACAAGCTGTCCGAAGCCGCCGTTCAGATCTTCCGCGATCGTGGCATCGATGTTGATTTCCAGCCCGACCTTGGCAAAGACAAGGACAAGCTGGCCGAAGTGATCGGTCAGTATGACGGTCTGGCGATCCGCTCCGCCACCAAAGTCACCGACAAGATCCTTGAAGCGGCGACAAACCTGAAAGTCATTGGCCGCGCCGGTATCGGTGTCGACAACGTCGACCGCGAAGCCGCGTCGAAAAAAGGTGTGATCGTCATGAACACACCGTTCGGCAACATGATCACAACGGCCGAGCACGCCATCGCGATGATGTTCGCTGTTGCCCGTCAGATCCCCGAAGCGTCCGCATCCACACACGCAGGCAAGTGGGAAAAGTCCAAGTTCATGGGTGTCGAGCTGACAGGCAAGACACTGGGCGTCATCGGTGCCGGTAACATTGGTGGTATCGTCTGCGACCGCGCCCGTGGCCTGAAGATGAAAGTGGCGGCCTACGACCCCTTCCTGAGCGAAGAGAAAGCCCAGAAAATGGGTGTCGAGAAGGTCGAACTGGAAGACCTGCTGGCGCGCGCTGACTTCATCACGCTGCACGTTCCGCTGACAGACACGACACGCAATATCCTGTCCAAAGAAAACCTGGCCAAGACCAAAAAAGGCGTGCGCATCATCAACTGTGCCCGCGGTGGTCTGGTAGACGAAGAAGCACTGGCAGAACTGCTGAAATCCGGCCACGTGGCTGGCGCGGCGTTCGACGTGTTCTCCGTCGAGCCTGCAAAAGAAAACCCGCTGTTCAACCTGCCGAACGTTGTCTGCACACCGCACCTTGGTGCTGCGACAACAGAAGCACAGGAAAACGTGGCGCTTCAGGTTGCTGACCAGATGTCCAACTACCTGCTGACAGGCGCTGTTGAGAACGCTCTGAACATGCCGTCCGTGACAGCGGAAGAAGCCAAGGTCATGGGCCCGTGGATCAAACTGTCCGACCATCTGGGCAGCTTCATCGGCCAGATGACAGACGAGCCGGTCAAGGCGATCAACATCCTGTACGACGGCTCCGTGTCCGAGATGAACCTTGCCGCGCTGAACTGCTCGGTTGTGGCTGGCATCATGAAGCGCGCGAACCCCGACGTGAACATGGTTTCCGCGCCGGTCATCGCGAAAGAGCGTGGCATCAAAATCTCGACCACCAATCAGGCAAAATCGGGCGCGTTTGACGGCTATATCAAAGTGACCGTTGTCACCGACACACGTGAACGTTCGATCGCCGGTACTGTCTTCTCGGATGGCAAGCCGCGCTTTATCCAGATCAAAGGCATCAACATCGATGCCGAGGTCGGCGCGCACATGCTGTACACCACGAACGAAGACGTGCCGGGCATCATCGGTACGCTGGGCCAGACGCTGGGCACCAACGACGTCAACATCGCGAACTTTACCCTTGGCCGTGCGGCCGTGAAGGGCGAAGCGATCGCGCTGCTGTACGTTGATGCACCGGTCCCGGGCGAGGTTCTGGGCAAGCTGGAAGCAACCGGCCTGTTCAACCAGGTCAAGCCGCTGGCATTCGACGTCGCCTAATCGCGGGCAACGCTAGAAATCAAAAAGGGCATCGCGACAGGTTCGCGATGCCCTTTTCTTTTGTCTGAACCGTCGGATCAGGCGGCAGCAAAGCCCGCATCAAGCGCCGACAGGATGACGTTCACTTCGTCTTCTGTAATGGTCAGCGGCGGCGACATCAGGATGTTGTGCATCCCCAGACGCACCATCGCGCCTGCCTGATAGGTGGTTTCGTGGATACGCTTCATCGTGGCGGCATCCATCGGCGTTTTCGCCGCTTTGTCCGACACGATCTCGATTCCCGTCATCAACCCGTGGCCACCGCGCACATCGCCGATGATGTCGTATTTCTCGGCCAGTTTCTGAACACCTTCGTACAGCTGTGTGCCACGCGGGCCTGCGTTGGCGGCAGTGTTCAGGCGCTTGGTTTCGGACAGCGTCGCGATTACCGCAGCGGCACCCACCGGATGGGCGGAATAGGTGTAGCCGGTAAAGATCGCGCCATCGGCACCGGCGCTTTCAAACACCTCGGCGACCTTGTCGCTGAACAGCGCAGCACCCACAGGGAAATAGCCCGATGTGATGCCTTTGGCCGTGCTCATCATATCCGGTTTCACACCCCAATGACGCGCACCGGACCAGTCGCCTGTGCGGCCAAAACCGGTGATCACCTCGTCCGAGATCAGCAGGATGCCGTGGCGATCACAAATCTCGCGCATCAGCGGCATAAAGGTCGCGTCGGGCACAATTACACCGCCTGCGCCAAGGATCGGCTCCATGATCAGGGCGGCGATGTTTTCCGCGCCTTGGAACGCTATTTCATCTTCAAGCACGGCGGCGATGTTCTGCGCCAGTTTCGCAGGGTCCGTTTCATTGAACGGGTTGCGATAGGGGTAGGGCGCGGGCAGGTGGTGGCAGCCGGGCAGCAGCGGTTCATAATTCAGGCGGAACCGGTTGTTGCCGTTCACCGATGCACCGCCAAAGTGCGTTCCGTGATAGCCCTTTTTCAGCGACAGGAATTTGGTCCGTGTCGGTTCGCCCCGCAGGCGATGGTATTGCCGCGCCAGACGCAGGCAGGTTTCGACAGAATCCGAGCCGCCCGAGGTGAAGAACACCCGCGCCATGCCGTCTTCTTCAAAGAATTCGCGCACGGCGTGGCTGGCTTCGATCGCCGGTGGGTTCGTCGAGCCGGCAAAAGCCGAATAGTAGGGCAGATCGTACAGCTGTTTCGAGATCGCCTCTTTCACCACGTCGTTGGAATAGCCAAGGTTCACGCACCACAGGCCGCCCACGGCATCCACAACGGAATGGCCGTCGATATCAGTGATCTTCACACCTTCCGCGCCGGTGATGATCTTGGGCGGGTTTTGTTGCGCATCACCGGGGTGACCCATGGGGTGCCAAAGATGGCGCGCATTGTTTTCCTTCAGGAAGTTTTCGTCTTTCATGGCGATCTCGATCCATAATTTGATCAAATTTGGACCGCACTCTGCCAGAGTCGCCGCGACGACAAAAGAGAAATCATTCGGTCGAGATCAGAACAGCCTCGACACGGCGATTTTTGATGCGGCCTTCTTCGGTCAGATTGGTCGCGATGGGCGACAGATACCCAACCCCGTCCGCCGAAATCTGGGCGCGGGTGATGCCATGGCGATCTCGCAGATAGTCCACCGCAGACGTCGCGCGGCGCAGGGAAAGCGCCTGGTTGGCGGCAAGCGATCCGGTGGCATCCGTGTGCCCGACAAAGACGATCACACGGTCAGGCCGCGCCTTCAGATAGGCGGCCAGTTGATCCAGTGACGGAACCTGATCGGCCAGTTCGGATGACCCCGCTTTGAACCGCATATCGCTTAGAACAACGTGGCCCAGCGTTTCCAGTGATCCGATTATATCTCCTGTCGCCACTTCGGCGGGTAGGGCGGTGGTTTCGACATTCACAGATTGCTTTTGTGTACCGCCCGCGCGGATGATCTGGATGAAACCTGCGGCCTGGTTACGGCTGGTCAGAATGCTGACCGCGCCTTCGGTCGGGTGTTCGGCAGACAGGAACCGGTAGTCGATCAGGTTCACGTGCATCGAGGGCGCGGGCAGCACCTCGATATCAAAGCGGAAATCGAACCCGCCGCATCCCTGATTGGCGCATTGAAACACGATCTCGTATCCGGCGTCTGTCAGATCGTCACGCAGAGGATCCATCATTTGCAGCGTTGTCGCGCTGTTGCCCGCCAAACGCCATGCCTGACGTTCAATCGCCCCTTCATAGACCTTCACGGGCACGCCTGTTTCTTCGGTCCATTTGCCGACAGGCAGGCGGTAGCTGGAAAGCGGATCTGATGTCGCGACGGACAACTGCGCGCTGATCGGCAGTTCCAGATCAAGCGCTGCGGCAGGCAGGCCCGCCAGCAACAAAAATGCAGTGAGTGCCGAATTAACGGAACTGCGCATGGTATTCGTCATTTGGCCGCATATCGACGGCGGATGCCGCACGGTTCGACATGTTGTAAAAGCCGGTCACGTTGGCGATATCCCAAATGTCGCGATCACTGAAACCAGCATCGCGCAGCGCCTGACGGTCGGCTTCGACCACTTCATGGGATGCTTTGGTGACCTTTTCGGCGAATGTCAGCATCGCGACCTGCCGATCAGACAGATCAGCCGCCCGCCAGTTCATCACAAGCGCCTCGCCCAGTTTCGGATCGCCAGACAGTTGGCGCACAGCCGCCCCATGCGCCGTCAGGCAGTAAAAGCATTTGTTGATGCTGCTGACGCAGACCGCGATCATTTCGCGTTCAAGCTTGCTCAGGCCAGAGGCGCCCAGCATCAGGTCGTTGTACAAAGCGGTAAAGGCGTTCAGCTTGTCGATGTCAAAGGCGTGGGCCTTCAGAACATTCGGGATCATCCCCAGCTTTTCCTGACAGATGTCGAAATAGCGCTGGGTTTCCGGCGGCAGCGGATCGACCATGGGCAGGTCTAGTGCGGTCACTTGTTCTGATTTGGTCATGCTGCCGATCCTCCTTTTAGGCTTTGATACGGTAGTGGTACTTACCCACGATCTCCATACCCAAGGATTCATACAGCGCATTTGCACTTTCGTTTCCGGTGGTCACAAGGATCGCGATCCAGTCGGCCCCGTTGGCCGCCGCCCAATGCGCGGCCTGACGCATGACCCATTTGGCCATGCCCTTACGACGGTGCGCAACGCGGGTTTCCACCGCGTGGACCATTGCCACACCATCGTGGATTGCGGCAAAGGCGGTGGCGGCGGGTTTGTCATCGACGCGGCCCAGAATGCCGGTCTTGGGATCGCAGGCACGGTCCATCACGGCCAGACGTTCCGCTCCGATACCGCCTTCGGCCCAGATGTCACGCATGATGGCCAGCGGTTCCCAAATGGCAAAGGCCGTGACACGCGGGATCGGCAGATCGGTCAGGTTCGACACAGGACACATGCGGGCATAGACGGGATCAATGACCTTATAGCCCTTGGCATCCAACGCGGCGTCCAGATCATCCTGACCTTCACGGATCATGAACAAAGGCTGCTGCCCCATCTCATTCATCCGCGCCTCTGCGGCGTCCAGATCGGCAGCAGACCAGCCATCTTGTGCCGTCGCCGCCGACACACGTTTGCCACCGCCCGCACCATCGCGGAGCGTGACAGGCCCCAGATCAAAGCGCGCGGCAGGCGGCCATGTGGCCTCGGTCACATCGTAGAGTTTCTGAATATCGGGTTTGGTCATTCGTCAAAAAGTCCTGCCACTCGGATCGCCGCCGCCTCAACGCGTGCGCCATCGGTACCACGGATCACGATATTCGCACCATGCACACCATTGTGTTGGAAGGGGTAGGATCCAAAGCTGAGGTCCGAGAACTCTTCGGCCAGCTTGCCCAAAGGCGCCGCGATATCGCCTTCGCCGCGTTCGATGCGAATGGACTGGGTCAGCAGTGGCGCACCACCGGTCAAGGTGGGCGTGATGCTGGCCAGCATGGCCTGAAATACCGACGGCACACCGGCCATGACATAGACGTTCTCAAGCTTGAAACCCGGCGCTACGGAAACAGGATTGTCGATCAGCGTCGCGCCATCCGGAATACGCGCCATACGCAGCCGCGCCTCGTTCAGCTCTCGACCTGTCTGTTCATAAAAGGCGGCCAAAAGCGCACGGGCATCATCGCGGACGTCGATATGCACGCCGAAGGCGGCGGCAACGCAATCGGCGGTGATGTCGTCATGGGTCGGGCCGATACCGCCGCTGGTAAAGACCGAGTCATACCCACCACGCAGATCACTCACGGCACGGATGATCGCATCACGATCATCGCTGACCACGCGCACCTCTTTCAGGTCGATGCCCATCTTGGTCATTTCGCCCGCCAGATAGTGCATGTTTGCATCGCGGGTCCGGCCCGACAGGATTTCGTCACCGATCACCAGCATGGCGGCTGTAGGGTTGGACATGGCGGCACTCCTTGGCGTTGTCTTCCGGACAAGCTATAGGGCGGCACCATGCGCTTTCAAACCCCTCTCGTCCCCGCCCGGCTGATACGTCGCTATAAACGCTTTCTGGCAGATGTCCGTCTTGAAGACGGGCGCGAGGTCACGGCACATTGCGCCAACCCCGGATCGATGATGGGTCTGGCGGACGAAGGGCTGCGCGTCTGGCTGGAGCCGAACGACGATCCCAAGCGGAAACTCAAGTGGGCGTGGAAGCTGGTGGAACACGACAGCGGCGCCTTCACGGGCGTGGACACAGCCGTGCCGAACCGCATGCTGAAAGCCGCCATTCAGGATCGTCTGGTCGAGGGGCTGACGCGGTTCGACACGGTCAAGCCCGAACAGAAATACGGCGAAAACAGCCGGATCGATTTCCTGCTGCAAGGCGCGGATCAGCCGGACACCTATGTCGAGGTCAAATCAGTCACCCTGATGCGCCAGACTGGTCTGGCCGAGTTTCCCGACAGCGTTACCAAACGCGGGGCGAAACATCTTGCTGAACTGGCGCAAATGTCTCAGGCAGGCGCGCGGGCGGTGATGCTCTATCTGGTACAACGCACAGACGCCGACCGCGTTGGACTGGCCGCTGACATCGACCCTGCCTACGCACAGGCCTTTGCCGAGGCCTCCAAACAGGGCGTCGAGGTCATCGCTTACGATTGCCAGATCACGCCAGAGCAGATCACGCTGGGTCGGAAGCTGCCGTTTGAATAGCTATTAGAGAATTCAATTCTGCAAAATAAATAATTGAAATGCACATTTTGAATTCAGCTTTACCAATTTATATTTGGGTGTAAAAATAAAATTGAGAAAAACTTTCCGAATTTGATTTGTTAGGAAATTGTCAAAGGGGATGATGTAATGGATGTAAAAAATTTTGTTGAAGCTTGCGATCCTCAAGACGTTCAGAGCGCATTGATACAAATTTTATCGCGATATACCCAACCGGCTTTTGGCGCTTTACCGAAAAGAGAAGCGGACATACTAATTTTCGAAGTAATGCGATCCCTTAATTTGCTTCCGGAAGATGCATCTGTTTATGATCTTATGACGGATTTAAGGATTACTCGGTCTAAAGCAACCCAACTTTTGTTCGATACTGCGATCCGTAAATTTGATGAAAACCCAGCATTGCTCGACGCGAAAGTACTCGACGTTTTGTGTAGCGCTCGTTTTCACAAGGACGCAGATCAATTTTTCTTGCTGGAGGTTGAGGATCCGATGCTCAATGCGAACTTGAAGGAAAAAGTCCGCAAGGCTGGTCACATTTCCGATAGTTCGTTCAATACGGCTTTGATCCGTCTCCCGTTAGACGCCATAACTGATTTAGCCGCATCACTTCTCCCCCCAGAACTGCAGTTTGAGGTCAAAAACGCACTTGTGGCGGCTGGAGCACCTGAGGAAACGACATTTAAAAATGTGGTAACTGCTTCGCTGAAAGCGTTAGGGGCGAAGGTTATGGGATCAGCTGCAGACGGAGTTATTGATGAGGCTGGTGCCTTCTTGGCGCCCATCCTTCGTAATACTGGGGAGATTGTTGAGAAATGGATGCCCATTTTTGCAACCGACGAAGGTTGATCTAATTCGGATCGGCCTTCTAGGTCTCGCATTTTTTCGTGCGCTGCTCACCGCTGCCTGCGGAAAAGAAGTAGCCATCAGGCCCCATGCTGATCGTATTGAGAACCGAGCATCCTCTTGGATTGCGTTCAGCGAGCAAAAACGTGTTCATTATCACCGGTGGTATGAGGACATAGAGCGGGTCGAGTTTATGTGTTCTGGCGCCGACGTACTTTCCCTGAAGAATAGCGAATTGGCGCATCAAAAGCCCTTGTTCAACGGGGCTCAGCAGGCGACGCTCGTCTTGCAGCTCAATATCGCAGATATGTCGAGTAACGCCATCTCGGGCAGTCCACGCGGTAAACAGAACCTGAAACTCGGACCCGGGCAGCGACCATGCGTTTTGCTCCCGCGACATGCCAAAGTTTTGCTTACTGTTTTTCCAAACTTCGGTTTCCTCCATACCAGTGCTGTCAAATGGCTGGCCGGTTTCGATGGATGTCCGGCAGCGTTCGAACAGTTCGACGAAGTCTTGCTCTAACGAATGGTCGACTTGCTGGCTTTTCCAAATGAAGAAAGTTGCCGCCACCGAGGCGCCGAAAATCACGCCGAGTAATTTGTAAATCAACAGTCCAAAACCTTTGTTTTCAATCTAGGGTAGATAATCGGGCGTCGCATCGGATTGGTCAATACTCATGTGGCAGCCCATATGGTTCGCATACATACCAGCCCCTTCGAAATAAGCCGCACCGCGGCGTTACTCTGGCCTCTTGGGGAAAACGGCATTACATAACGGGCAACGAAGCTACGGGAGTCCCGTTTTGAACGAAGCAAGAGGCCGCCTGACCCGCGAGGGCATCCGCATTTACGACGCAAGCGACTATGACGGCATGCACAAGGCCGGTCGTCTGGCAGCGCAGTTGTTGGACGAAGTTGCCGAGCATGTATTTCCGGGCCAGACCACTGGCGCGATTGATGACTTCATCCGCAACCGGATCGAGGAAGAAAACGCGATCTCGGCGACGATCGGCTATAAGGGCTATCAGCACGCGACCTGTATCAGCGTGAACCACGTGGTCTGCCACGGCATCCCCGGCGACAAAAAGCTGAAGGATGGCGATATCCTGAACATCGACGTCACCGTGATTGTCGATGGCTGGTACGGTGACACAAGCCGCATGTATGTGGCGGGCAAGCTGTCGCGCAAAACCGAACGGCTTATTCAGGTCACCCATGACGCGCTGATGCTGGGGATCGAAATGGTCAAACCCGGCAACACATTCGGCGACATCGGCAACGCGATCCAGACCTATGTCGAAGCGCAGCGCATGTCCGTCGTCCGCGACTTCTGTGGCCACGGTCTTGGCCGCGTGTTCCACGCCCCGCCGAACGTTTTGCACTATGGCCGCGCTGGTACCGGTGCTGTGCTGGAAGAGGGCATGTTCTTTACCATCGAGCCGATGGTCAATCTGGGCCGCCCCGAAACCAAGGTTCTGGCAGACGACTGGACAGCGGTCACCCGCGACAAATCCCTGTCGGCGCAGTTCGAACATTCCGTCGGCGTGACGGCAGATGGCGTGGATATCTTTACCCTGTCACCGGCAGGCAAGTTCCACCCCACCTATGGCTAAGGATACCTCGGCGCCCACCGATCTGATCTGGGCGCTGTCGGCCTGCAACTTTGTCATCGGCATGGGCGCGTTCATCGTGGTCGGTTTAATCGATCCGGTGGCCGACGCCTTCACCATCTCGCGCGCGGCGGCGGGGTGGTTGATGACGTTTTACGCTATTTCCTATGCAATTCTGTCCCCGCTTCTGGTGTCGGCAACCGGTGCCATCGGGCGCAGGCGCGTTCTGGCGCTGGGCATGGGGATGTTCGCGCTGGGCGCTGCGGGATGTGCCTTTGCCCCGAACCTGCCGACGCTTTATGCCTCGCGCGCTTTGGCGGCGGCGGGCGCGGGGATGTGGTTGGCGTCTCCCGGCATGCCGTAGCCGATGACCTCGGCCATGATGTTGGCGCCGCGGGCCTTAGCGTGCTCCAGTTCCTCGAGCACGACGATACCGGAGCCGTCGCCCATGACGAACCCGTCCCGGTCCTTGTCCCAGGGGCGAGACGCACGCTCCGGGGTGTCGTTGAAGCCGGTCGACAGCGCCCGGGCGGCGCAGAACCCGGCGACACCCAGACGGCAGACGGCGGCCTCCGCCCCGCC
>CATNDK010000037.1 GCA_950096585.1 Thalassococcus halodurans
GAAGTACTGCACGAGGGACACGTCTGCCCGCCAGCGTCCGTGGCCAGGCGAGTGCGACACTTCGGGCAGAAGCTCCAGGCGGGCTGAACCGCGACGCGGGCGAAACCATCGAACGGCTGGAATGGGAAAGCCGCGAACTGGCCAAGGCCAGCGAAGGCCATCAGGACAAACTCGACGCCGCGTCTGAAGGCGCAACAGAGGCCGCCAGCGTCTTGCAAGACCGCGAAGCCGATCTGGGTCAACTGACCGAAGACGTCGCCCGCCTTGCCGCCCGCCACCAGTCTGCGCAGCGTTTGCTGGCCGACACGCAGAAAACGCTGGAACGCAGCGAAACAGAATCGCAGCGCGCGCGGGATGCGGTGGAAGAGGCCAAGGAAAAGCTGGTCGAACTATCCGACACGCTGGAAGCCGCCGTTGAGGCCCGCGAAGCAGCGCAGGAAATGGTCGACCGTGCCGATGCCGTTCTGACCGAAACCGAAGCGCAGCGATCCGAGACGCAATCGCGCGAAGCAGACGCACGTGGCGAACGATCCGAGGCCGAAGGCGAGCTCAGCGCACTGCGCGCCGAGGTCACGGCCCTTGCCCGTCTGCTGGAACGCGACACGGCTGAAGGTGGCCAGATCCTTGACCGCCTTCAGGTGGAACAGGGCTTTGAAAAGGCGCTTGGTGCGGCACTGGCCGACGATCTGCGCGCGCCCGAGGTTGAGGCCGACGGCCCCTCTGGCTGGACCGTTCTGGCCGCCTATGACACCGAACAATCGCTACCTGCGGGCGTGACATCGCTGGCGCAGCACGTGTCTGTCCCCGATGTTCTGGCCCGCCGGATGAGCCAGATCGGCCTTGTCGACAGCGACGACGGCGACCGAATCCAGCCGCTTTTGAAACCCGGTCAGCGCGTGGTCAGCCTTGAAGGTGACCTGTGGCGTTGGGACGGCTATCGCGCTTGGGCCGAAGACATGCCATCGGCCGCCGCCTTGCGTCTGGAACAGCTGAACCGCCTCGAGGCGCTGAAACAGGAAATGGCCAGCGCCACCGCCCGAGCGGAAGGCGCGATTGCGGCCCATGATACGCTGCAGAACCGTTTAGCCGAGCTGAACCGCGCCGATAAATCCGCGCGCGAGGCACGTCGCGAAGCCGAACAGCGCCTGACCGATGCCACTCGCGCCCTGAACCGCGCCGAAGCGGACCGGTCCGTGGCCGAGGGCCGCGTAGAAAGCCTGACCATGGCGGTTGCTCGCCACGAAGACGACGCCACCGAGGCCCGCAAACAGGTGACCGAAGCGCAGCGCGCGATGGGTGATCTGGATGATCTGGACGCTGCCCGCGCCAAGGTCGAAGACGTCAAAATGACGGTCGAAGCCGCGCGGATGACGATGATGGCACGCAGGTCTTCGTTCGACGAACTTCGCCGCGAAGGCGAGGCTCGTACAGCCCGCAGCCAGCAAGTGACTAAGGAACTGTCCGGTTGGCGCCACCGTCTGGAAACCGCCAAATCCCGTAGCGCGGAACTGGAAGACCGCCGCGCCGCAGCCGAGGACGAGCTGGTCGATGCGTCCTCCGCGCCCGAGGAAATCGCCGAAAAGCGCGCCGAAATGGCCGACGCGATCGAGGCTGCAGAAGAACGCCGTTCTGCCGCTGCAGATGGCTTGGCGCAGGCCGAAACCATTCTGCGCGAAGCGGTTGCCACAGAACGCGAAGCGGAACGTCTGGCATCTGAGGCCCGCGAAGCCCGCGCCGGCGCCGAGGCCCGTGCAGAAGCCGCGCGTGAGGCGGTTCAAACCGCCGCCGCCCGCATCCGCGAAGAACAAGAAACCACGCCGGACAAGCTTCTGGAACAGCTTGATGCCAACCCCGAAGACATGCCGCCCTCGGACGAGATCGAGACGCAGGTCAACAGCCTGAAACGCCAGCGCGATGCTTTGGGCGCGGTGAACCTGCGGGCCGAGGAAGACGCCAAGGAAGTTCAGGAAGAACACGACACGCTGCTGGCCGAAAAGATCGATCTGGAAGAGGCGATCAAGACCCTGCGCACCGGCATTGCCAGCCTGAACAAAGAAGGCCGCGAACGCCTTCTGACCGCGTTCGAGCAGGTGAATTCCAACTTCACCCTGCTGTTCCGTCACCTGTTCAACGGTGGTGAAGCGAACCTTGTCATGGTCGAAAGCGATGACCCGCTCGAGGCCGGTCTGGAAATCCTTTGCCAGCCGCCGGGCAAAAAGCTGTCGACCCTGTCGCTGCTGTCGGGTGGGGAACAGACCCTCACGGCGCTCGCGCTGATCTTTGCGGTGTTCCTGGCCAACCCCGCCCCGATCTGTGTTCTGGACGAGGTCGACGCGCCGCTGGACGATGCGAACGTCACGCGTTTCTGCGACATGCTGGATGAAATGTGCCGCCGCACCGACACGCGCTTCCTGATCATCACGCACCACGCCGTCACCATGAGTCGCATGGACCGCCTGTTCGGCGTGACCATGCAGGAACAGGGCGTCAGCCAGCTGGTATCGGTTGATCTGAAAAAGGCCGAAAAGCTGGTCGCCTAAGCTGCCTTACAAACGGTTCAAAAGCGCCGCTGTCGGCCATGCATCTGCGGGCATCCCCAGCTTTCTTTGCACATCACGCACCGCCGCACGCGTACCCGCACCCAAGATGCCGTCGATATCCCCCACGTCGTACCCACGCTGCGCCAGCTTTTGCTGCAACTGCTTCATCTGCGCACCGTTCAGACCGGGCGCTGGGTTGCCTGCGTTATAAACCGGCGCACCATCCAGGCGGGTGGCGAAATAGGCGGCGGTCAGAACGTAGGTAAAGCTTTGGTTCCATTCGAAATAAACGTTGAAGTTCGGATAGGCGATAAAGGCCGGTCCGCCCACGCCCTGCGGCAACAGGATCGACGCCCGCAGCGCCGGATTACCCAGTTTGCCACTGCGCGGCTGTACGCCCATCTTGGCCCAGTCCGAGACCGAGCGCACAGTGTGCAGGCCCGCGTCATAGGGATCAAACCCTGCGGGCAGTACGACCTCTTGCAGCCACGGCTGGCCCGCTTGCCAGCCCAAGGATGACAGCATCTTACCGCCTGACATCAGCGCATCGGGGGCCGAGGTTTTCAGCGACACATGCCCGTCGCCATCGCCATCGACACCGTTTTCGATGATATCCTCGGGCAGCATCTGAACCATGCCGATTTCGCCTGCCCATGCGCCTGTGGTGGTCGCGGGGTCGAAATCGCCATGTTCGAACAGCTCAATCGCCGCGATAAGTTGCGGGCGGAACAGTTCGGGACGGCGGCAATCATGCGCCAAGGTGGCCAAGGCATTGGCCGTGTTGAAATCCCCCTGAAACGCGCCGTAGTCGGTTTCAAACGCCCAGAAGGCCAGCAAAACGCCGCGCGGCACGCCATAGACCGCTTCGATCCGGTCAAACACCGCATCATATTTGCGCGACATCGAAATCCCGCGATCAATGCGGTTCTGCGAAATCAGCTTGCGCGAAAATTCGATGAACGGTGTCTGGAAGATACCCTGCTTGCGATCTGCCGCCAGCACCGCGCTGGAAGGCGCGACAGTGCGGAAAAACCGGTCCACTGTCGCCTGCGAATGGCCGCGCTGCATGGCTTCGGCCTTAACGCCCTGAATGAAGGTGCTAAAGTTTCCGCCGCATGGAACAGACTGCGCCATTGCTGCGGTGGGCAGAAACAGACTGAAAGCGATGTTACGTAAAAGCATAGGACCCTCTATTTTTGGCTGTCCAACACCCTAGCGGATGGCCCATAACCTGCAACCGAACTGATCGTTATCGGCGGACTTCCCCTAGGGGGACCGATGATGCTCGTCTTGAATGGTAACTTCGGATATGTGGAATGAATGGTAAAAAGGCATTCAGTTCTCGGATGAAAGTTCTGGTCGTCGAAAGTAATCAGCCGCTTGCCGGGATTTGGCAAAAGCACCTTGAACGCCACGGCGTCGAGGTCGTTCTTGCGTCTGGGTATGACGATGCCACCGACAATCTGCGCGAAGCGGATTTCAATGTTCTGATTCTGGATGCCGCACTTGAAGACGGCAGCGCGCTGTCTGTGGCCGATTTCGCCAGCTACCGACGCCCTGAATGCGACGTGATCTTTGTCAGCAAGAACAGCTTTTTCTCGGACGGTTCGATTTTCAAGCTATGCGCTAATGCCCGCGCCCATGTGTCCAGCGCGACAAAGCCCGAAGACCTTGCCACGATGGTTCTGCATTACGGCCAACGGAACAGCTGATCAGCCGCGCCCGTGGGGTGACATCAGATCAAGTTCGGGCCCGATAGGCACGATCCGGTTCGGATTGATGGTGTCGTGGCTGTAGTGATAGTGCCGCGTGATGTGATCAAAGTTCACCGTCTCGGCGACGCCGTTCCATTGATATAGTTCGCGCAGGTAGCCCCAGATATTCGGGTAATCGACGATCCGGCGGCGGTTACATTTGAAGTGACCGTGATAGACCTTGTCGAAACGGATCAGGGTCGTGAACAGACGCCAGTCGGCTTCGGTCACGCGATCGCCCATCAGATAGCGGTTTTCCGACAGGATGCCTTCGATCCAATCAAGGCTTTCGAACAGCGGATAGACGGCCTCTTCATAGGCTTCTTGCGTCGTGGCAAAGCCAGCTTTGTAAACGCCGTTGTTCACAGTGTCATAGATGCGCGCGTTGACGGGTTCGATGGCTTCGCGCAGGTCCTCTGGCCAGAAATCCTGTGTGTCACCAGTGATGCCGTCAAAGGCACTGTTGAACATGCGGATGATTTCCGAGCTTTCGTTCGACACAATGGTCTCGCGTTCTTTGTCCCACAAGATCGGAACGGTCACGCGGCCTGACATGTCTGGTTTGGCTTTCAGATACACATCGCGGGCAAAGGGCAGACCATACAGTGTGTCGCCGGTTGCCCCGTCAAAATCTGTGTCAAAGGTCCAGCCGTCACCCAGCATATCGGGATGCACGACGGACACGTCGATCAGGTCGGTCAGGCCCTTTAGCGCGCGGAATACCAGCGCACGGTGCGCCCAGGGGCAGGCAAGCGACACATACAGGTGATAACGGCCTGCTTCGGCCTTGAACCCACCCTCACCGGATGGGCCTGGGCTGCCGTCGGCGGTGATCCAGTTGCGGAACGCCGCTTCGGATCGCTTGAATTTACCACCGGTGCTTTTGGTGTCGTACCACTTGTCTTCCCAGTTGCCGTCTACCAACAGGCCCATTCTTACATCCTTCCATTTCGTTGGGATGCAATCTAGGCCATTTGCAAAAATGAACAATCACACGGATGCGCAGGCTGTACCTGCGCACACGCACACAGGCCTATTTACGCCAGTGTGTCGGCACGATGATCAACGCGCCGATAGATGCCGCGATGGCATTCGCACCGGGCGAGCCAAAGCCGATACGGAACATGATCGTGACGAAGTAGAACAGAAACGCCCCGCCCACGCAGATGATGATCGAGGGTAAAACGCCATTGCGGGTAAAGCCTGTCCGCTCGGATGCGTAGCCAACGATACCCGCAATAACGACGGTGCCGATCAGAACTGGAAACATGGCTTATCCTTCACCCAACTGCGTGCCCTTGGGCACGGCGAACCCCCGCAGGAACACATCGGCATCTTGCGCCGCCTTGCCTGCCTTCTGCAAGCGTGTCAGCGCCACGGCCCCGTCGCCACAAGCAATTGTCAGCGCATCATCCAGCGCAACGCCTGCCTCGCCCGCCCCTTGGGCAAGCTTTGAGCCCAACAGTTTGACGCGCTCGCCGCCGATAAGCGTCCATGCACCGGGAAAGGGCGAAAGGCCGCGGATCTGGCGATCCACCTCGGCCGCAGGGCGGGACCAGTCGACGGCGGCCTCGGCCTTGTCGATCTTTTTGGCATAGGTCACGCCGTCTTCGGGTTGGGTCTCTGGCGTCAAAGTCGGCAACTTATCCAGCGCCTCAACGATCATGCGCGCGCCCATGCCTTGCAGACGGTCGTGCAGTTCGCCGGTGGTTTCCGTCTCGCCAACCTTGGTCGCTTCACGCAGCAGGACAGGTCCGGTGTCCAGTCCCGCCTCCATCTGCATGATGCAAATGCCGGTTTCTGCATCGCCCCACATGATCGCCCGATGGATCGGCGCCGCACCGCGCCAGCGGGGCAGCAAAGACGCATGGATATTCAAGCACCCATGTTTCGGCGCATCCAACACTGCCTGAGGCAAAAGCAGCCCATAGGCGACAACCACCGCCACATCGGCGTTCAGAGCAGCGAATTCGGCCTGCTCGTCTGCACCCTTCAAAGACACTGGATGGCGCACGGTCAGGCCCAGCGCCTCGGCCCGTGCATGGACAGGTGTGGGGCGGTCTTTCTTGCCACGGCCCGCAGGCCGTGGCGGCTGGCAGTAGACGGCGGCGATGTCGTGGCCCGCGTCAACCAGCGCATCCAGCACCGGAACCGAGAAATCAGGCGTACCCATAAAGACAACGCGCATGTTCAGCCCACCCTTTCTGTTCAACCGGATCAGCGCGCCAGTTTGCGCGACTTTTTCACCATCATATCGCGCTTCACCTTGCTCAGGTGGTCGATATACAGCTTGCCGTTCAAATGATCGATCTGGTGTTGCACGCTCGTGGCCCAAAGGCCCACAAAATCGCGTTCTTCCATCTCGCCCTGTTCATTCATGAACCGCACCGTCACCGCCCGCGGGCGCGAGATTTTGGCGGAGACACCCGGCAAATTCGGCGATGCTTCCTCATGATCGCGCAGCTTCACGCTGGCATGCAGGATTTCGGGGTTCGCCATACGCACGACCTGCCCGCGTTCCTCGGACGCATCCACGACAGCCAAACGCAGCATCACACCGATTTGCGGAGCGCCCATGCCAACGCCGGGCATCGCCTCCATCGTGTCGATCATGTCCTGCCATGTCGCGCGCACCTCATCCGTGATCTCGGTCACGGGGTCTGCGACCGTTTTCAGACGTTTGTCGGGATAAGGGATACAGGGGCGGACGGGCATGTCATTTCCTTGTATTCTGAAAATATACCGTTATTGAACAGTGCCTTACGTCCGCGCCAGTTCGCGCTTCAGCTTAACCATCTTACGTGTGATCAACTGACGTTTCAGCGGCTTGAGGTAATCGATGAACAGCTTACCGTTCAGGTGATCGATCTCGTGCTGGACACAAGTCGCCCAAAGCCCGCCAAAGTCGGCCTCTTGCGGGTTGCCGTCCTTGTCGATCCACGTGACCGTCACATCCGCAGGGCGCGTGACCTCGGCGAACTGGTCAGGAATGGACAGGCAGCCCTCTTCGTAGACGTTCAGATCGTCAGACGACGCCTTGATCTCGGGGTTGAACATCACGATCGGTTTGGCATCGGTCGTATCGTCTTTTTCGCAATCCAGAACGATCAGACGCTGAAGCACACCGATTTGCGGCGCAGCCAGACCGATGCCCGGCGCGTCGTACATGGTTTCCAGCATATCATCGGCCAGCGCCCGAAGATCGTCAGTGATGTCCGTAATCGGGTCACAGACCTTTTTCAGACGCGGGTCGGGATGGATCAGAATAGGGCGTTTCATGCAGTGTGATGTAGGCGATGGGGCTTGCGGGCGCAACTCCGCTTCATTCGGGGTTGCGCCTGCCATCCATAGGGATAGCCTGCGGACCAAATCCACCTATGAGGACAGACATGACCAGCCGCTTTGACGAAATCATCGACCGTGTAGGAACTGCCTGCGCCAAATGGGACAAGATGGAAGCGCTTTATGGTGTTTCGCCCCAGGAAGGTCTGTCGATGTGGGTGGCTGACATGGACTTCCGCCCCCCTGCCGTTGTGCAAAAGGCGGTCGAGGATATGGCCGCGCATGGTGTCTACGGCTATCTGGGCGACGAAAGCGCCTATCGTGCCGCAATCCAGTGGTGGATGAAAAACCGCCACGGGTGGGATGTTCCGACAGACGCGATTTTCTCGACCCACGGGTTGGTCAACGGCACGTCGATGTGCCTTCATAGCTTCACCCAGCCCGGCGACGGTGTGATCCTGTTCACGCCCGTCTACCACGCCTTTGCCCGCGTGATTAAGGCGTCGGGCCGCGAGGTGGTGGAATGCCCGCTGGCGATGGTCGATGACAAATACCGGATGGATTTCGACGCCTACGATGCGCAGATGACCGGCAACGAAAAGATGGTCATCCTGTGTTCGCCCCATAACCCCGGTGGCCGCGTCTGGACGCGCGAAGAGCTTCAGAGTGTTGCGGACTTTGCCAAACGCCATGACCTGATCCTGGTGTCGGACGAAATCCACCACGACCTGCTGATGCCGGGTCAGACGCACACGGCAATGTCACTGGTCGATCCGTCGATCTCGGACCGGCTGGTGATGATGACGGCGGCGACCAAGACGTTCAACATCGCGGGCAGCCACGTGGGCAACGTGATCATCGAAGATGAGGCCCTGCGCGCCAAATTTGCGGGCCAGATGGCAGCGATGGGCATGTCGCCCAATTCGTTCGGCGTCTTTATGACCACCGCCGCCTATTCGCCCGAAGGGGCAGCTTGGGTGGATGAACTGGTCACATACTTGGATGGCAACCGCCAAGCCTTTGATGAAGCGGTGAACAGCATTCCGGGCGTCACATCGATGCCGATGGAATCCACCTATCTGGCATGGGTCGATTTCCGCGACACCGGCATGAGCGCCGAGGAAATCAACAAGCGCGTTCAGGACGGTGCGAAAATCGCCGCGAACCACGGCCCGACCTTTGGCCTTGGGGGTGAAGGATTTATGCGGTTCAACTTTGCGACGCCACGGTCGCGGGTGATTGAAGCGGGGGAACGTCTGAAAGCGGCCTTTGCCGACCTTCAGTAACAGCTACTGGCGCGGCGGGCGTGATTTGTAGACAGGTAAACTCCAACCAAAGCGGATGGAGCCTGCGCGCAAGACGAATGTCGAAGCGCCGCAGACCAGTGCAGCGATCAGGGCCGATGCGCCCAGTTGCGTGGACACAGACGTGCCCAGCGCACCGACAAAGGCGCAGGTGACGTAAAGCTGGCCCTGCTTCAAAACCAACGGCACCTCGTTCGCCACCACGTCCCGCGCCAAGCCGCCCATGCACCCCGTGATCACGCCCATCACCACAACGATGGTCGCGGGGGCATCGACAGCCACCGCAATGCCGGACCCCGCCGCCACCGCAAACGACAGCGCGGCGGCATCCAGCCATTCCAGCACGGTGTAGCGGCTTTCCAGCATATGCGCGGTAAAGAACACGATCACAGCCGTTACTGCTGCCACAAACAGATAGGTGGGGTCAGCGATCCAGAACACAGGGTTCCGATCCAGCAGAACGTCGCGAAACGTGCCGCCCCCGACCGCTGTCAGGCTGGCCAGAAACACAAAGCCGATGATGTCCAACTGCGCCCGACTTGCCACCAGCGCCCCCGTGGCCGCAAAGACCAGGACCGAGCTGTAGTCAAGTATGGCGAAGAGCGTCATCCGGTACTTTTCTTCGATTTGAAGGGCGCCATCCCAGCGCGCGCCAGTTCATCGGCGCGTTCGTTTTCGGGATGACCTGCGTGGCCTTTGACCCATTCCCACGTCACATCGTGACTGGCCTGCGCTTCATCCAGACGCTGCCATAACTCGGCGTTTTTCACGGGCTTCTTGTTGGAGGTTTTCCAGCCGTTCCGCTTCCACCCGTGGATCCAACTGGTCACGCCGTTTTTCACATAGGCGCTGTCGGTGACGATGGTGATCGGGGATGACCGGCTCAAGCTTTCCAGCGCGTGGATCGCGGCCAAAAGCTCCATCCGGTTGTTGGTTGTCTCGGGCTCACCACCGGAAAGTTCCCTTTCCTTCACAATGGTTTCGCCATCCATAGCACGCAGCAGAACACCCCAGCCCCCAGGGCCGGGATTTCCGGAACATGCGCCGTCGGTATATGCAAAAAGTTCTGGCATGGTCTGATGGGGTAAGCCACGCACACCCCGCGCCGTCAAGCCCTGCGTCGCCTAGATGACAACGGTCAGCAGGCAGGCCACGACCAACGTGGTCAGCAAAACGCGCAGCTGCATCCACCATGCGGGTGCCAGACCCCAGCGCCAGAAGGTGAAATCAAGGCCCAGAAGCGCGATGAAGCCCACGATCAGGTTGATCGCCGCAGACACAGGTCCGCCGCCGACCATGAAGAACGCCCAGAGCGCGGGCAGAACCGACAGCGCATAGCCCGTGGCGGCCATGGGGCCATCGGCTTTGGTGGAAAAGCCCCACAAAACCCCGGACATGAAAGCAAGGATCACAGTGCCGTAGGACAGTTGCACATAGGGCCCGATGAACCGCGGCCCGAGTGTTTCCAGCGTCAAGGTCACAGCCGGATCGGAATAAATTGTCAGAGCGCCCCAGATGAACGGAAGCACGCCAGCAAGGCCAAGCAGTAAGGCGGAACGGGGGATTTGTGTCACGTCACTGTCCTAAGCGTAGTTCGGGTCAAGATCATAGGGCAAAACCCGCCCCGCACCAATCACTCAGGCCGGCTCGCGCAGGACGCGAGGCACCTTGAATTCGACGTTTTCCTTGGCGGTTTCGACCACCTCGACGGTGGTTTCGTACCGGTCGCGGAAGGCGTCGATCACCTCTTGGATCAGCACGTCAGGCGCCGATGCACCGGCTGTCACACCAACGGTTTTGATCCCGTCCAAGGCGCGCCAGTCAATGTCTGTGGCCCGCTGCACCAGTTGCGCATAGGCGCATCCGGCCTTTGAGGCGACCTCGACCAGTCGCTTGGAGTTCGACGAATTTGGCGCACCCACAACCAGCAGGGCGTCACACTTTGGCGCGACAGCCTTCACCGCCTCTTGGCGGTTGGTCGTGGCATAGCAGATGTCTTCCTTGTGCGGACCCACGATGTTCGGGAACCGGTCTTTCAGCGTGGCGACCACATCGGCAGTGTCATCAATCGACAGGGTGGTCTGCGTGACATAGGCCAGTTGATCAGGATCACGCACAGTCAGGCCCGGAACATCGTCAGGTGTTTCGACCAACAGCACTTCGCCGTCGGGCAATTGCCCCATGGTGCCGATGGTTTCAGGGTGGCCTGCGTGGCCGATCATCACCATTTGCAGCCCGTTTTCCGAATGGCGCGCGGCTTCGATATGCACCTTACTGACCAACGGGCAGGTCGCATCGACATAGACCATCTCGCGGCGCGCGGCCTCGGCCGGAACGGCCTTGGGCACGCCATGAGCCGAGAAGATCACCGGACGATCTGTCGGGCATTCCTCCAGCTCTTCCACGAACACAGCCCCTTTGGCGCGCAGATCATCCACCACGTATTTGTTGTGAACAATCTCGTGCCGCACGTAGACCGGCGCGCCCCATTTTTCGAGCGCCATTTCCACGATCTTGATCGCACGATCCACGCCCGCGCAAAACCCGCGCGGTGCAGCAAGATACAGAGTAAGGGCTGGCTTGTTCATGGCGTCTCCTTCGGGCAGACAGGTATGCGATCAAGGGCGTTCGGTCCAGTGCTTAGGCCATTTTCCGGACGTTCACATGGGTGTGACTTGCCTTCCACCTAGGGGAAGGTTGCATGTTTCATCCAAACCAAGGGAGCCACCATGTTACGAGCCATTCTTTTAGCCACCCTTCTTCCCGTGTCAGTTTCGGCGCAGGGCATCTTTCCCTATCAGGATGCCGAGCGCGTCGCGAGCGGCCAGATCGTGTATGAAAACAATTGCGCTGCGTGCCATGGGGCAAATCTGGAAGGCGAACCTGATTGGAAATCGCGCGACGAAAATGGCTTTCTCCGCGCGCCGCCGCATGATGAAACCGGCCACACGTGGCACCATCCGGATATGCAGCTGTTCGCCATCGTCGCGCTGGGGTCTGAGGCCGTTGTCGGAAACGGATACAAATCCCGCATGATGGGCTTTCGCGAGATTCTGACAGAACAAGAGGTTCTGGACGTCATGGCCTATATCAAAAGCACGTGGCCCGAAGACATTCAGGCGCAGCACAACATGATCAATGCCCGCAGCCAGTAAGGCCTAGACGACCTGTGCAGTCAGCCATGCAAGGATGATGAAGCGTCCTGTTTTGGCGATGGTCACAAGCAGCAGGAACAGCCAGACGGGCGTGCGCATGATCCCTGCGATGACAGTGAATGCGTCGCCCAAAGGTGCCCAGCTTAGCAGCAGCGTCCAGACACCGTATTTGCGCCACCATCTGCGCGCGCGGTCCAGCTGGCTGTCGCTGACCGGAAACCAGCGTCTGCCGCGATAGCGTTCGAAAAATGTGCCAAGAAAATAGTTCAGGACCGAACCCAGAATATTGCCGAAGCTTGAAACGGCAATCATCACCCAGATCGGGACGGTTCCTGCGGCCTGAACGGCCACAAATACGACTTCCGACTGGAATGGAAGAATTGTAGCCGCCCCGAAGGCGGCTACAAAAAGCGAAATTAACGATGTTAAGTCACCCATAAAGCACCCAGACCTTCATCCCTAAGGTCCGGGCGTTATGGTCTTAGCCGGCTGCGCTTGCAACGTCGAACTCACGTTCGTTCGACTGTTCGCGGGGCGGGCGGCCGATGACGTCGCGCAGTTCATCAAGCTCGATGAAGTTATCAGCTTGGCGGCGCAGTTCGTCAGCGATCATCGGGGGCTGGCTGCGGATTGTCGAAACAACAGATACGCGAACGCCCTGACGTTGCAGGCTCTCGACCAGCGGACGGAAATCGCCGTCACCCGAGAACAGAACGATGTGATCAACACGCGGAGCAAGCTCCATCGCGTCGACGGTCAGTTCGATGTCCATGTTGCCTTTGACTTTCCGACGACCTTGGGCGTCGGTGTATTCCTTGGCGGGCTTGGTCACCATGGTAAAACCATTGTAGTGAAGCCAGTCGACAAGCGGGCGGATCGGGGAATATTCGTCGTTTTCCAATAGCGCAGTGTAATAGAACGCGCGCACCATTTTACCACGACGTACAAACTCCGTTCTCAAAAGCTTGTAGTCAATGTCAAAACCCAACGCCTTGGCTGCTGCGTAGAGATTTGACCCATCGATGAACAGCGCCAGCCGTTCGTCTTTGTAAAACATAAAATGTCCTTTCAGTGAATTGCCAGCGCCAGATAAGAAGTGAGTGAAAAAAACTGACACTAACAGACTTTATACAATGTATGGAGCGATCCTTAGGATCAACCCTTGCGAACGTTCAAAAAAGGATAGGTCCTTACTCAAAATGGAGCAAGATATTCTAATCGCCTTAGGCGCGAATCTGCCTCAATCACACAACCGGCCTTCGGACACTCTGAAGGCGGCGATCACCGCTATCGGGCAAAGCACGTTGACGTTGAAAGCTGTTAGCCGCTTCTTCAAAACCCCCTGTTTCCCACCCGGCGCAGGACCGGATTATGTTAATGCTGTCATACGGTTACGGGCAAACAAAGGGGAAAAGGCCAGTCAAATTCTCGCTATTTTGCACGAGATCGAAGAGGAATACGGCCGGACCCGCGATGTACGTTGGGGAATGCGGACGCTGGACCTTGATCTGCTAAGCTACGGAAATCAGGTCGCTCCTAGTCTAGACGATTATCTGTATTGGCAACAACTTCCGGCAGATGAACAGACCCTTCGCGCACCCGAATCGCTTATCCTGCCGCACCCCCGAATCCAGGACCGCGGGTTCGTGCTGGTGCCCGCGATGGATGTGGCCCCTGACTGGTGTCATCCGGTGTTGAAGCTGACAATATCCCAGATGTGTGCTGCACTGCCGCAAGAGGCACGAGATGAAGTGGTGCCGATTTGACCGTTATGCCGCCTTGCCATTCGGCCTTTGGCGCGTTAAATGTGCGCCTTCTGACAGAAATCCATATGAATGGAGACCTCCATGGCCCGCGTGACGGTTGAAGATTGCGTTGACAAGGTACCTAACCGGTTCGAGCTTGTTATGCTTGCTGCACATCGTGCGCGTGAAATTTCGGCGGGTGCTCCGATTACTGTGGACCGCGACAACGACAAAAACCCCGTCGTTTCCCTGCGTGAGATTGCAGAAGAAACCCAGTCTGCCGACGAACTGCGTGAGCGTCTGATTGAATCCAACCAGACACAGATCGAAGTTGACGAGCCTGAAGATGACGCAATGGCGCTTCTGATGGGTGCAGAGCCGGACAAGCCGCAAGACGACGACATGTCCGAAGAGAAGCTGCTCCGCGCACTGATGGAAGCACAAGGCGAAGGCTAAGGTCCGCCATTTGCGGGCCGGGTTAAGGAATACTGGCGCATGATCGCGGCCGAAGACCTGATTGCACTGGTCCGCAATTACAATCCCAAGACCAACGAAGCATTGATCCACGCGGCCTATAACTATGGCCGCGAAATGCATGAAGGGCAGTTCCGTCGTTCGGGCGAGCCCTATTTCACGCACCCTGTCGCAGTCGCGGCCATCCTGACCGAACAGAAACTGGATGACGCAACGCTGATCACCGCGTTGCTGCACGACACGATCGAAGACACCAAATCGACCTATGGCGAAGTGGCCGACAAGTTCGGCGACGAAATCGCATCGCTGGTCGATGGTGTGACCAAGCTGACCAATCTTCAGCTGTCGTCGACCGAAACCAAACAGGCCGAAAACTTCCGTAAGCTGTTCATGGCGATGTCCAAGGACCTGCGCGTTATTCTGGTGAAACTTGCCGACCGTCTGCACAACATGCGGACGATCAAGGCGATGAAGCCTGAAAAGCAGCAGCAAAAAGCCCGCGAAACCATGGATATCTACGCGCCGCTGGCAGGCCGCATGGGTATGCAGTGGATGCGCGAAGAGCTTGAGGATCTGGCCTTCCGCGTGCTGAACCCCGAGGCGCGCGCGTCGATCTCGAAGAAGCTCCCCAGCACGGCATCCAACCCCGGCCAATCGAGCCGCGTGATCGCGCGCACCAGCGGCTTCTC
>CATNDK010000038.1 GCA_950096585.1 Thalassococcus halodurans
AAAAGCAGCCGCAGGTGGGTCTGACAACCTTCCGCCCGCCTTACACGCCGACAACATTTGGCGCCTTTGCTGGCTATCACCGTGGTAGCCATTTCGAAGTGACGCGGAAAACGCAGATCGACGCATGGGCCGAGGAAAACGGTGCAGTGTATGAACCCGTCGGCCAGTGGCGCCGTGCGCGTTATTTCCCCAAGTCGGGTGAAAATATGGACGCCGCGGTCAAGCGTGAATGCGCCGCAACGCGGTCCAGCGTAGGCATCTTCGACGCTTCTACGCTGGGCAAAATCGAAGTGGTCGGTCCCGATGCCGCCGAGTTCGTCAACCGCATGTACACAAACCCGTTCCTCAAGCTCGCACCTGGCAAATGCCGTTATGGCCTGCTGTGCGGCGACGATGGGTTCATTCGCGACGACGGCGTGATCGGTCGCATCTCTGATGACCGGTTCCACGTCACGACCACCACTGGTGGCGCGGCGCGCGTGCTGAACATGATGGAAGACTACCTTCAGACCGAATGGCCCGATCTTGATGTCTGGCTGACGTCGGTGACCGAACAGTGGTCAACCATTGCGCTGAACGGCCCGAACGCAGCCAAACTGTTGCAACCCCTTGTGCCGGATCTGGTGCTGACCGAGGAAAACTTCCCGCACATGTCTTGTGCCGAAGTGGACGTGGCCGGCATTCCTGCACGTCTGTGGCGCGTCAGCTTTACCGGCGAAATCGGTTTCGAGGTCAACGTACCCGCGCCGCTGGGTCGCCAGCTGTGGGAAACGCTTTGGGAGGCAGGTCAGCAATATGACATCTGCGCCTATGGCACCGAAACGATGCACGTGCTCCGCGCCGAAAAGGGCTACATCATCGTTGGTCAGGACACCGATGGCACCGTCACGCCGTTTGATGCGGGTATGGGTTGGGCCGTTGGCAAGAAGAAGGCAGACTTTGTCGGTATGCGCGGCATGGCGCGTCCTGATCTGGTGGCCAAAGGGCGTCGCCAGCTGGTCGGTCTTCTGACCGAAGACGGCTCCAAACTGGAAGAGGGGGCTCAGATCGTGCTGGACCCGAACCAGCCGATCCCGATGAAGATGGTGGGCTTTGTAACGTCGTCCTATGATCAGGGCACTGTGGGCCAGCCGATTGCGCTGGCGCTGATCGAAGGCGGGCAAGACCGGATGGGCGAAACCGTCTATATCCCGATGCCCGATCGCACCATCGCCGCCAAAATCGTCTCGACCATTTTTGTCGATCCCGAAAACAACCGTCTTAAGATCGGAGCCGCAGCATGAACGCGCTCACGTCCTTCCCGACCGAAACCCTTGTCTCGAACGCTGCCGTCAGCGTGACCAAAGTTCCGCATCGTGCGCGGCTTTCGCTGCGGGCACGCGGCGATCTTGGGCCACTTGAACGGGCTCTCGGTTACAGCCTTCCGCGCAAGATCGGTGGCGTGATGCTGGGTACAGCCTGTCTTGGTCCGGACGAATGGATAATCATGACGGACGATGCTGCTGCGATCATGGCTGCCTGTGCGTCCGTTGATGTGCCGCACAGTCTCGTGGATGTATCCGGACGCGAAATCTCCTTTGAGATCGAAGGCGATCGTGCAGGAGAGCTTCTGACACTTGGTTGTCCGCGCGACATTGATGCGATTGCCGACGGCACCGCGCGCCGCACTGTTTTCGACGGCGTGACTGTAACGCTGTGGCGCGATACTTCGGAACGCTTCCGCATCGACGTCTGGAACAGCTTTGCGCCCCACGTGGCACATCTTCTTGAAATCGGCGCGCGCGAACTCGCTGCTGAAATGGCGTGAATTAGACAGCCTGATCTAGAAAAGAACAGTGGCGGCGGGCAATCGCCGCATTCGGTAAGAGCGAATACTGGTTACTAGGTTTTCAGGAATAAACGGAAGGTGAGGCCGAAATTATCTCGGCCTCACCTGAGCAAGTACGTGACTTCAGTCAATATCTTACCAAGCAGTTACGGTCGTACGATCCGCATGGTCAAAGCTTCGCCGCCGCTTTGAATATTGAAAAGACGGTCGATGTTCGGATGGGCTCCGGGGCGGTTCCGCGCGTCTTCGGTATGTTCTGCAAAGACCGCCAGTCCATGTGTGGCAGCTTCGGCATTTAACGCGCCATACGTCGCGAGAAGGTATTGGTAGACCGCCAAAGACCCCTGTTTGCCGGGTTGGTTCTCAATGGTTGCGACCACATTTCCTGCGGCATCGACCAACTCTAATTTCTCGATATCGTCGATGGACGGAAGCTGTTGAAGGTTTTCTTTGAACGACAAAGTCGGTTCGAACATCAGGTAGTCCTTTTCAAATGCGTGCCCCGACTGCGCATACCAGACCCAAAAGCGTTTGGCCAAGGGCACACAAGCGCTCAGAAAGTCCAATTTTTTTATGCCTCGATGTTGGAATATTTAAGTCTGCTGATCTTCGGAGGACTTGCATAGAACTTCACAGTTTCTGACCACGACATCAGTATCAGTTCGTCAAAAACTGGCTGATCTTGATCGAAAGACAGGTCGGGTATTGACCTAAAGATACACAGTTTATCCTTTTGGGTCCTATCTTTGAGCGCGAGAACCTGTTCCCCTACAAAAGATTGAAAGTTCAGATTGTGAGGTAGTAAATGGTCTGCAGCTCATTTCGGCAGATCGTCAAAGTGATCAGCGCCAGTGCTTTTCTTGTGGCATCTGGAGGCGCGCCAGCATGGTCTGAGACAGAATACTCTTTCGGCGTGGTTCCCCAATTCGAAGCGCGGCGGCTGTCTGATATCTGGGCACCGATTTTGGATGAGCTTGAACGTCGGACCGGTCTGAATTTAACGATGGTCGGCTCCCCCAGAATCCCCGATTTCGAGCAAGGATTTGCAAGGGGCGAATTCGATTTCACCTACATGAATCCCTTTCACTCGCTGATTGCTTTCGACACTCAGGGGTACGAGCCATTGGTCCGGGACGGCGCGCGTCAATTGTTCGGTGTGCTCGTTGTCGAAAAGGACTCGGATTACAAAGAGGTCGCGGACCTTGAAGGCAAGAAAATCGCATTTCCAGCACCCAACGCGCTCGGAGCCTCGCTTTTGATGAGGGCGGACCTCAGCCGCCAACACGGCCTGAACTTTATCCCGGATTTTGTGAACACACATAGTTCTGCTTACCTGAACGTATTGCTAGGCGAAGCGGAAGCGGCAGGCGGGGTTATGGCGACATTCAACGCTCTCGACCCCGCAATCCGCGATCGCCTTCGGATCGTCTACGAGACGACGCGCATGCCGCCACATCCTGTTGTTGTGCACCCACGTGTGCCGGGTGAAGATGCAGAGAAAGTTCGTCAGGCGTTTATTGGTATGTCCGCCAGCCCCGAGGGAAGGGAACTGCTCGCGCAGATTCCGATGCTAGAGGCTGTGCGCACCGATCCCGGCGAGTATCAGGTGTTGCGAGATCTCGGATTGGAAGACTTCTATGTCGAGACTGGTGTAGAGTAGTTCTCAGCCGGACTCGTCCCAAATTGGATACGTCATGTCTAATTGGTCGATAAGAAAACGTCTTTTTGTCGCGACAGCGTTCTTCACATTGATCTGTGTTGCGCTCTTCCAATTGCTATGGGTTCCCCGAGTCACCACTGTTCTGGTCGAGGCCGAAAGGCGCGAGGTTCAAAGACAGGTCGATGTTCTGATCGACGGTCTCGTGCCATTTATTCTGAGCAATCAGAACGCGGCAGTCTATGAAACCCTGAACAACATCGGCGACCGGTTTGATAACTGGCACCGAATTCTTCTTGTCCGTGACGATGATCGGCAGATCTATCCTTTGCACGATGTTGAGCAAGCGATTGGCGCCAACATTATCGGAATGTCTCGTGATATCCATATTCGGGGCGAGACCTGGGGACGTATCGAAATCGACGTTGATCTAAGCGAACAAATAGCCAGTTTGCATTCCGAACTGAGACGCCTTGGCGCCGCCGCTGTTTCATTTCTAACTTTGTCGATCGCGGTTGTGGGCTTCTTCGTGGACCGCATGATCACAAAGCGGTTGGTGAAATTGGCTGCGGCCGCCGACAAATTGGGGGCAGGGGATTACGATGCTGATTTGCCGAGTCCCGGCAACGATGAGGTCGGACGCCTGACCGAAAGTTTTGGTGCAATGCGCCATCGCATTGTAGAAAACATTTCCTCAATCAATGAAGCACGCCAGCAGGCGGAAACCGCGCTGGAAACCAAGTCGCGGTTTCTGGCGACAGTCAGTCATGAACTGCGAACGCCCTTGAACGGAATTATTCCGGTTGCGGACATTTTGCAGTCCTCACTTCTCGACGCGCATCAGATTAAATTGGTGGAGACGATCAAACAGTCCAGCCGGTCGCTTCTGACCATTGTTGACGACATTCTCGATCTTACACAGATGGAAGAAGGACGGCTTGAGCTTCGCAGGGTACGGTTCGAACCACGCAAGCTTTTGGAAGGCGTGATCGACATGCTGAAGGCGTCAGCACAGGAAAAGGCGCTTTTTCTCAATCACGAGGTGGACGCAGGTGTCGGAACCTATTTTGGTGATGAGGACAGAATTCGCCAGATCCTCGTAAACCTGACAGGAAATGCCATTAAGTTCACCGAGGCAGGGGGCGTGACCATCAGGTGCAGGTGGCTTTCGGAGGCAGAGGGTCGGTCGCAGATCCTATTCGAAGTCGAGGATACCGGCATCGGCATTGAGAAGGCCGATCATGAACGTATCTTCGACCGCTTCGAACAGGCCGAAGGTGGCTTGGCGCGGCGTTTCGGGGGCAGCGGCCTTGGCCTTGCGATCACAAAAAGTCTGGTAGATGCGCTGGGCGGTGAAATGGGGCTTCGGAGCGAATACGGGAAGGGAAGCGTTTTCTCGCTAACGATCCCGCTTGATAACGCCGATGCGAAAAACGGGATGAAACTGGAGGCCGAACAAGGCTTTAGCCGAGATGCGAGGTGTCCACACGCTGGCGCAACCGAAGCTTTTGATATCCTTGTCGTGGATGACAATACGATCAAGCTGGAAATCACGAAGGCGATTTTGGGAACCCACGGTCACCGTGTCCAGACAGTTACAAACGGACGAGAGGCTGTTACTGCGGCAGAGAAATCGGATTTTGATCTGATCTTGATGGATGTCCACATGTCCGAGATGGATGGGCTGGAAGCGACCCGTCGAATTCGCGCGCTACCCTCTGGTAGATCAGGCACCCTGATCATCGCACTCACCGCCAGCTTGTTTGATGACGACAAATCGCGATGTCTGGCTGCAGGCATGAACGATGTGCTCGCCAAACCTTTCACGCATGAAACGATCCTGAGAAGTGTCGAAAAGCTCCGGGTCGCATGATTTGACCCCAAATCATGATTGCTCTGCAGTTTCACTGGTTTCAGAGTACGGACCTGTGCATCGAATAAAATAGTTACGGGGCGTCCCATCGATATCAGTGCGATTGGTGCCTCGGGACTTAGATTTTTCCAAATAATATGGCGCTTTTTTCCCGGTCGCTGGGACTGGGGCCGGTGAAATTGCGTCCGTCTGACAGAGCCGGTTGCTTTCATTGCCGCGTGTGCTAGCTACCACTTACCAATGAAAGTTGCGGTGGTGAGGCCGTGCGTGATAACCCCAAGTGGAAAATATGAAATTCAGTCGGCGCGGTTTTTTTAAGTATACGGCTGCGGCTTTGGGCGGCTCGGCTCTGGGCGCTTGTGGAGTGATGCAGATGCGCAGCACGCAGAACAGGTATTACCAAGGTCCAGTCAGCGACCATTTCGATGGCGTGCGCTTTTTCAACCCCGGTGGTGGGGAACCAAAAGGTTTGGCCGATCTGTGGAAGTGGCGCACCGGCGAAAAACCCACGCCATGGCCAGAGTCCATCCCGCTTGCGCAAGTCGTAAAGCCATCTGCACGCGTTTCCGATTTGAAGGTGACGATGGTGGGGCATGCCACAATGCTGGTGCAAACCCGCGGGATGAATATCTTGACTGATCCCTTTTGGTCGGACCGCGCATCGCCGGTGCAATTTGGCGGGCCAAAGCGGGTGATAAAGCCGGGGATTGCGTTTCAGAATCTGCCGCCGATTGATCTGATCCTGCTGTCTCATTGTCACTACGATCATATGGATATCGATACGCTGTCACGGCTTAAGGCGGCGCATGATCCTTTGGTGATCACCCCATTGGGCAATGACACGATCATCGCCAAAACCGGTCTGCGCTGCAGGGTGCTGGATTGGGGGCAATCGGTGCGCATTGGCGAGATGGATATCCATTGCACACCCTGCCATCACTGGGGCGCGCGAGGGGTGTCTGATCGCTCTATGGCGCTTTGGGCGGGTTTTATGCTGGAAACTCCACAGGACAGGCTGCTGTTCATCGGAGATACTGGATTTGATCAGGGCCGGCCCTACCACCATCTGGCCAAAAACTTCGGTAAGATCCGCTTGGCGATGTTGCCGATCGGAGCCTATGATCCGCGCTGGTTTATGGCTGATCAGCACCAAAACCCTGCCGAAGCGGTGACCGGTTTTCAGATACTGGATGCGCAATATGCAATCGGTCACCATTGGGGCACGATCCAGTTGACCAACGAGGGCCGTAACGATCCTAAGCTGGATTTGGCGTCCGCCCTTGCGGCCGCGCAAATTGACCCGACCCGGTTTTGTGCGATGGAACCTGCCGATACCTGGAGCATCCCGGCTTAACGTCGACCCAATTTGAGGCGGATCTTGATCCTTAGGACAATGGCATGGAGAGCGGCGGGTCAGGGCCAAGACCAACCGTTCCAGATGGTGGTCTCGGGTTCTTGTCGCCGCATTACAGATCGTCCGCTCACAGTGCTCTATGTACCACCAGCGGTCGGAATTCCGTCAGCGAGCCTGTGCGGGATCAAAAGTCCGAGCGTAACTCCATCGTAACCGCTTGCGCGCCCGTTGCATCCGTGCCGCCGCCGATACGGATCGATCCGTTGATTGCATCAATACGACGTTCCCACGACAGCTGTAGCGAAGCAGCTTTGCCGTGACGCGTCGCCGTTCCGTCGATCTCGGCCGCCCATGCGGTATCTCCATCGCGGCTGGTCGCAGTCAGCCCCATGGCAAGGCCAATCCCGCACTCTGTCTGTCTGTCGCCGAACGTACCTTCGCACAGAAGGGAAGGCCGGAATTTGAAGTCTGACATCCAGTCGGTCGCGACCGTAGCGGGATCGTCGGTACCAAATGGTCGGCGATATTCTGTTTCGAGAACCACGTTCCACGTTCCGACATCGTCCAAGGCAAAAACATCATTCTCTGTTTGCGATCCTTCAGAGGCTGTAACGGACACATGCGTTCCCGGCGCATAGGCCAGATCGAAACCGAAGCGCGGCGTCAATGATCCGGATTGCAGCCGATATTCACGGGATACCGATGCCCCGGCAAATATTGCCTTGTATGAATAGTCGCCGTTTGCCTTGATTGTGATCTCGCGTGGGAATTCTAATGTGAAACTGTGACGTCCAACGGCACCCGCGAGGTAGTAATCAAAAATGCCGTTCCCCGACAGCCGCTGCGCACCGTAGATGCCCCCGTATAGGCCAATGCCGTCGATGCGACCCGTTGCGGTTCCGGTATCTACGTCGCTGCGAGAGCCGTAGCCGCCCCAGAAGAAGGCCCTGATCGCGTCCTCGCCGACAAGCCGTTCGCGGCGATGCGTAAAGCTCAACATGGCCTGCGTGCCGGTGTCGTCTGCCCGCGCATAGGAAACTTCGAAATTTTCAATACGCCATTCGCGACGCATGCAATTGTAGGTTTCACGGTGATATGTGCCATCGGCGCTGACGGCACTATCCTTGATGGTAAGTCGCGCAGAGCCGTCTGATGCGTCCGTGTCGTTACAGTCGTCAGGGTGTCCGTCTTGCAGGCGCCTCGCGGCATCTCGGCTGTATCCTGAAAAGCTGTTGCCGAGGCGGCGCAGAACCAATTTCAGGTCATCTTCAAGGATGGTCTCCAACTCTGGCCGGATCTGATCGATCTGCCCATCCAGCTTGACCACGGTTGGCGTGCCGTTGCCCGCGCCGGTCCTGGCGTTGCCAGTCGGGCCGCTTTCGAGCGTCATAGGCGTGTTCCACGCGTCCGTGGCCGACAAAGTGGCGAGGTTCGCGATGCTGCCGCTGTTCACGCTGTTCGTGTCGAGTGTGATGCTTGCGGTCCAGGTCCAGCTTTCGCCAGGATCAAGCACGCCATCGTCAGTCACGCCAGCGACGGATTGCAAGGTTTCGTCCGGCGTTAACGGGTCGTCCAGCGAAACGGATGTGAGCGGCAACGAACCGGAATTCTCAGCCGTGATCGTATAGCGGATCACGTCGCCCACCCGCGCCGGGCTGGAAAGGCCACTCGTGTCCGCAACCTTGGTCAGGGAAAGCTCGGTCGAGATACCGACCGGATCCATCGGAACATGATTGTGGACGACACCTTTCGAAAGACTTTCGGCATCGGTCCAATCTGGGAAGCGCATGTCAAAGTAAAGATAGTGCGTCGTGTCCTGACCGGCAGCAGGGGCCGTTGCAAAAGGCACGACCTCGACCACCCCAAGGCCTGTATCAGGGGTCAAGGAACCGGGCTGCGCTGGGATAAGTGTCGAAGCCGTGTAGCCTGATGCCGTTATGCTCAGGCTGTAGGTGCCGCTCGGGGCAGGCGATTGAAGCAGGAAAGAATAGGAGCCGGTCGCGTCCGTCACCTTGTTGTTGCTGTCGCCTGCAGCTGCCAGCCAGTCATTGGGTACAACGGTGGTGTCGTTGTACATCAGGGTTACCGTGGCCCCGGAGATGGGCGTGCGCGTCAGCGCGTCATAGACGACACCGCTCGGGTCGACCATGAGCGCGTCGACGCCCGTGACGGCGCGATTTGCGCCAAGGACGATACCGATACCGCACACCTGATCGCCATCGATCACTGCGCCCGTCGCCGAGCCGGAGGTAGAGAGAACGGTTTCATCCGAGGCATGCTGGAAGCGCACGCAGTAGTCCCCGGGGGGCAAGCCGATGAAGCTGTAGATGCCTGTGGCGGATGTCGTCGCCACAGCCACCGGAGTGGCCGAGCCTTCAAGATAAAGGGTGACGAGTGTGCCATTCCTCGGGCCTGCGGTATCGGCAACGGTGCCGCCAATAGAGCCAAGGAATGTCACGGTTTTTGTATCGTTGTCAGAGGCGGTACCTGAGAGGTCGCTATTAGGATCATCGCCTCTGTAACCGGTGACCGTGGCCTGATTGGTCGTGTGACCGGCCAGAACATCTTGCTCGGTGATCGTGTAAGTGGCGGTGAATGTTGTGCTGTCCTGCGTGCCGGGGGCCAGATCAATTGGCCCGCCAGAGACGGCGACCATCGGATCGTTGATCGTGATCCCTGTCAGTGTGACCCCGCCGGTGTTCACGACAGTAAAGGCGTAAGAGATCGTGTCGCCCGCATCGACGCCCGGCGCGCCTAGATCGTTCAGCGTGGCGCTTTTGACCAGTACGATGCCGGGCGTGGCGGTAAAACTGAACTCGGTGCCGTCGTCGGAACTGTTCCCATCGCCGTCGTCGCCATCATCGGTGATGTCGTTCAGCGTGACGCCACCCGGTGCGGTGCCCGTGACAGTCGCGGTGTTGCGCAGACCACCTGCATCAACGTCGGCCTGTGTTAGGACATAGACCGCGGTGAAGTCCGCCGATGCAGCAGGTGCGAGCGTTGCGACGCTTGAGGGCGAAAACGCAGCGGCCGAGAATTCGGTGGGAGCCGCATCCATCCGGGTCATTGTGTCGGAGGCTACGGAAATATCGGTCAGGGGAACTGTACCATCGTTGGTCACCGTGATGGTCCACGTGACCTGATCGCCTGCGCTTGGGCCAGCAAGGCTGTCCAGATCCGTCAGAGAGGCCGTCTTAACACCGCTCAAAGCGGCGGTGTCATCGTCTGTGATGGTGCCCGTTGCGGACGCTCCGCCGATTGTGAGCGTGTACGTTTCGTCAGCCTCGTCGAAAAGATCGTGAGCGCCCGCGACCGTGACACTGAACGCGGTCAGGCCGTCGGGAATGCTCAGGACCCCGTCTGACAGCGTCACACCGTCGGAAAAGCTCACCGCGCCATAGTCTGTGTCTGTGGTTGTCACATCGCTCAAATCAAAGGGAAAGGTCAGCCCATTGCCTGCAACGCTCGAGAGCGTCACTACATGCTGCAGATCGGTCCCCTCGACCTCAGTTGCGCTGGTGATGCCAGAAACCGTCGCAACGCCATCGTTGTCCTGAATGGTGCCAGTAGCCGAAACGCCGGCAACCGACAGGGTGTAGACCTCATCGCCTTCGACATCGGTGTCGTCGATGGCGGGCACCGTGATGGTGAAACTGGAAATGCCTGCCGGCAATTGGAGTGAGCCGCTGTTGAAGGTCACACCATCGGAGAAGGTCAGTGCTCCGACGTCTGCGTCACTTGTGGACGTGTTGCCGCGCAGCAGGGACAAAAGCTCCGACCCGTCGCTGGTGCCAGAGAGAACGACCGTATGGACGAGGTCTGTCCCTTCCGGACCTACCTCGTCGGAGACACTTTCGACCGAGGCGAAAAAGGTATCCAGTTCTTCGGCGATGTCCGTGCCGGTCGCATTGGCAGAAATGGCCGCGCTGCCACCGATGTAGTAGGCATCCGGGGTCCCGATCACCACAAGGAAGTTCTGCGTGCCAAAGGACTGCGCAAGCGCGCTGTCTGCGTCTGCGAGGAAGGTCACGGCGGAAATGGTCGTTGATCCGGTAGGCGCTCGTCTGACGAAATGCCCATAGCTCCCCAAGGGACCGCAGGTCGCCTGATCTGAACACGTAATAGACCCATAGAGCACGCCCGAACTCAGCGAATTGGCGAAGGTGTCATTGTCAGGATCGGAAACAAAAAGTGCCGTCGCGCCCGGAACCCGGTTTTCAAGGCTATCTGTCAACGTGATGTTGCCGGTCGAGGAACTTGCCACATAAAGGCCGAGAACGTCGAACGATGCGGCTTTGGCAGCCTGGCCTTGGCAGAATACGACCAGCATGACCAAGAGAGCCGGCAACATGCCGAAAACGCGTCCGAGAATCATCGAAGCTCCTACTCATCAAAAAATGGCCCGTTTTGGTACGTTCCAAGGGCACACGACTCAATTGTGCGAATGAGGGGGGCTCTCTCTCTTTGGATATGCAAAAACCCGGACATTTCAGCCGCGCTGCACGTCGTCCTTTTGGAAGGGGCCCCAGTAACATCCGTTGTTCTGAGCAGAGCAAGGCCCGTGCCATCCGATGGTCAGGAGTTGTTCCGGCGATGGTCGTCGCACCACGCGAATTTCTAGCGCGTGAAAAGAACTAGGTAAGCATGTCTGCTTCCAGCGCATGGCTGACCTTGGGGTACCTTATTTCTTGATCCAAACGATCCCCCTGAATCTTATCCCCAATGCGGGCGGATTTAGCAGGGGCTTGTCGGGCGGCTTACGAGGGGATTCCGAAATTTACAAAATAATTTCAGGTTATTAAAGGAGTTTTCGAACCGCAACTGGAAGTTGAAGTGGTGCGGGGGCGGATTCGCGTTTGGATGTTACGTATTTGAAAATAGTACTAAAATATTTTGGAGATTTTTCAGTACCCCAATTGCTACCCCTGATCCTGTTTTTACCATGGGTTCGATGCCTGTTTTCTGGCTGTACAGGTAGTGCTGCTCGCCAAGAATGAGTGTTCGAGTTCAGTTTGGCTCGCGAGGCACCAAATCGATCAAGCTATCAAAGAAAAAAAGGTGTATTCAATCAGTGTAAGGTGAATGCTGTTAATTGGGATAAGGCAAAGTTCGCTGAGGAATGCTAACGGCAATTTAGCACCAATTTTCAAAGTTTAGTTTGTAGTGTTGTACCGTACTGATTGATGAACATGCGTTGGTCCGTTTTTCATAGTCGGGAAGACGTTCTATGCAGATTGGTTTCACATTCCATTTCGATGTGCTCTTCAAAGAGATTTCTGGTTATTTCGCAAAATCGCGCTCGTCCGAGTGAACTGTTCTATCCAGAAAGTCGAAGAGGACGCACTAGTAGCAGCTTTGGGCGGAGAGCAGACGTTCGCGGCATGCGCGAATTATCCTTTGTTCCGTTGCAAAAGCGGACCTTTGGATCAACACAAATCACTTTGTGAAGTGCTTCCTCGACAGCAAGCTTCGGGGTTGTGACCTTTTCAGGATCGCGCTTAGCCGAAATCTATGCAGCCTACCAAATCAAAGAACAGGCCTCGATTGTCCAAAGCAAGGCTGGCCGACCAGTCCAGTTTGAGATTGCCGAACGAAAGCGGAAGTCGCCGATCCGTTGGATGCCGGGCCTTCCCGCAGAGATGTCTGACTTGAATGCCTGTTCGTACCGAGATCCCCGGTAACGAACTCGTGGGTTGTAGAAGTTTGGAATGTGGATCAACGGTTAGCGTATCATGGCGAAATCGGTTCGGCTCTTTCTTGTTTGCTTGCTCAACGTGATGCTCTTGCTCACGCCCATTGTCGCGCAGGCGAACAATGGTGAAGCTGGCTGTCTCCCGCGTTCCATGGCGTCCGGGCAAGTGGCGGAGCTGGGTCACGGGCATGACACCGGACATGTGAGTGAGCAATACTCGGAGGATGAAATATCCCATGATCGAGTTGCGAATATGGCCACTTGCTGCACTCAGGGTTGCCTGATTGATCTTTCGCTTTCTATGCCGGAAATGGTTGCGATCCCGGGCACGATCAAAGTTCCGGCCGCGTGGATTCTGGCCAATCTTTCCGATCTTACCGGTCCATCCGGGCTCCGGCGGCCTCCAAGGGCCTGATCTTTCAATCGCTGGCGCAGTCGCGTCCTGAACCAAGATCTTTACGGAGCTAATTCATGATTTACCGTTTGGCGGCCTGTATGCCGCTGGCGCTTGCAGGCTGTGCCGAGCCGCTTGCGCTTCCAGAGGCGAGCGCGTTGACCCGTGCAGCAGATCCTTTGTTGGCCTCGCCTGCACCTGCGGGGCCAAGTGTTGGGTACACGTATCACCCGATCGCAGAGCCGCTCGACTGGCGGGAGCTGAACGACGCGCAGGCGCCCGAGAATTCCTCGGGAGGCGGCCTATGAGGGCCGTTTTAGCAATGAGCACCGCAGTGCTGCTGGCCGCCTGCGCCGACACGGCGGCTGTCCGGAACGCGTCCGATCCCCAAGCCGGGTTCACAACTGTGGCTGATGGGGTCAAGCGGTCTTCGGGGGCAAATGCCGTCTGGGCACAGACCGCCGCAGACGTGGCCGCCAACGAGGCGCGCGCCAAGGCATTGGTGATGGGCAAGACCATCGGGCCGGAGGTCGCTGTGCAGGTGGCCCTTATGAACAACCGCGGGCTTCAGGCCGCCTATGCCGACCTGGGGCTGTCTGCCACCGATCTCTGGGAGGTGGCGCTTGGGTCGCAGCCTAGCCTTGAGCTTTCACTGACCGGGATCGGTGAGGATGGTCTGGCGCGATCGCTGGAAGCCTCCGTGACCGGGGCAATCCTTGATCTTGCGACTCGCAAGTCTCGCAGTCGCATTGCTGAAACGCACTTCCGGCAAGCGCAACTGGAGGCGCTATCCAAGACACTGTCTCTGGCCACCGAGACACGTCGCGCATGGATCGATGCGGTGGCGGCCTTCGAAGCATCGGCTTTAATCGGGCAAGCGCAGGGCACGGCGGAAGCCGCGTCAGAACTGGCCGCAGAACTTGGGCGCACCGGTGCGATGAACCGCGCGGATCAGGCGCGCGAGCACGTCTTTACAGCCGAAATGGCCGCCGAGCGCACCAAGGCGCGGCTGGAAGCGCAGATGGCCAAAGAAAAGCTCACGCGGCTCATGGGGCTTTATGGCGGGGCAACGACCTTTTACGTTCCCGCCCGTCTGCCGAGCCTGCCGGGCCGGCAGCCAGGCCGCAGCAATGCCGAGACGCTGGCGCTGCAACACCGCATCGACCTTGCCATCGGTAAGCTGGAACTCGAGGGCATCGCACAAAAATACCGTCTGGACAGCCAGTCGCGTCGGATCGAGGCCGCTTCTGTCACTGTGGGCGCGGAAACGGAGCCCAGTGATGAGGGCGAGACAGAGGTGGCGCGCATCTTTCAAGCAAGCCTCGAGATACCGCTTTACGACACGTCGAAGCTGACATCGCGTCGTGGCGCGTTGGAATATTCCCGCGCGGCGCATGAGCTGGCGCAGATGGCCATTAATGCCCGGTCGGAGGCGCGCGCAGCCCATGCCGAAGTCACCGGCAGCTACAACATAGCGCGACATTGGCGCGACGAAGTGCTGCCTTTGCGACGCGAAATCGACCGTGAGGCGCTGAAAAGCTACAATGGCATGCTGAGCTCCACCTTCGACTTGATCGAGGATGCCCGCGATGGCCTGGATGCGCAGCTGTCGACCGCCGAGGCCAAGGCCGACTACTGGCGCGCTGAGGCCAATCTGAAAACCGTGATCTGGGGTCCCCCTGTAGGAGGTGACGAATGAACCGCCGTCAATTACTGGCCGGGGGCGCAGGCGCCGTACTAGCCTCTGCCGCCGCCGCTGAAACCCGTTTCCGCGACCTGCCCGAGGCGGCGTTTACCGACAGCCCTTACACGCAGGTGCCCGAGCGCCCTGCTAATGGGCCTGAGTACAACCCTGTCGTAACGCTGAACGGCTGGTCGCTGCCCTGGCGCATGAACGGCAACGTCAAGGAATTCCACCTTGTCGCCGAGCCGGTCGAGCGCATCATGGCAGATGGCATGATGGCGCGCCTCTGGGGCTATAATGGCCAGTCCACCGGCCCAACCATCGAGGCGGTCGAAGGCGAGCGAGTGCGTATCTACGTCACAAACCGCCTGCCGGAGCACACATCGGTGCATTGGCACGGGCTGATCCTGCCCTCGGGTATGGATGG
>CATNDK010000039.1 GCA_950096585.1 Thalassococcus halodurans
AGCGCAGGCGTCTTCCGCCCAATCACCGATGCAGCCGTCGACAAACTTTTCGCCTGACACGCCATGGCCGGAATAGTCGAACCGCAAGAACGCGCGCCCTTGGGCTTTGGCCCATGCCTCCAGATGCACTGCCTTTGTGCCTTCCATGTCCGACATGAAACCGGACAGGAACACCACACAAGGTCCCTTACCTTCGGTTTTCACATAGGCCAGTTTGCGACCCTTCGGGCCATCCAGATATGCAACGTCGCTCATAACGCCTCCTTCACTTGGGCGCAGAATGACGGCCCAAGCAGCAGATTACCAGAGCGGCGTTATCCGTCTTCGACCTCATCCAGCCCGACCGCCAGAAGCGAACCCAGAACCGACAGGCCAGCAAACCCGATTAAGGCCGCTTCCGCAGACAGGAACGACAGCGCCCCGCCAAAGGCTCCCGCCACCAACAAAAGCGTGCCGATCAGCGTGTTGGCCACAGCCGCGTAAGACGACCGGCTGTCTTCCGGCGCCATATCCACCAGATAGGTCGACCGGCCCTGACGCACGCCGTTGTAGGCGATCTGCAATCCGAACAGGATCACGGGCAGAACCCAGACAATGCCGGTGACACCGGCCCAGGACGCTGCGACAGCCGCCAGAATCGCAGCAGCGCCCGCCACGCCCGCCAGCATCAAAACCTTGCGCGACGACACATCGGCCAGACGGCCCCAAATGTATGAACTGACAAACGATGCGGCTGACGACGCCAACAGCAAGCCGCCCAAAGCGCCGAGCGCAAATTCGTCGCCGCCCAATAGCACCAGATACGGCGGGGCCAGCGCCGTAGCCGTCAGCGCCCCGCGCACCATGATGAAACGGCGGAACTGCGCGTCATCTCGCAATGGCGACAGGTCAATTGAGGGCGCATCACTCGGCTCTGACGCCTCTTCCTCGATCCGCGAAAACAGCAGCGCGGCAATGATCCAAAGGACCGAGGCCACCAACAGCGCCGACGCAAGAATAGTCACGTCCTGCAACGCGCCCACCAACAGCAACAGCGCAAAGACAACAACGGCCCCCGAAGCAACCGTGCCAGCAACACCTGTCACTGTTCCTCGGCGGCTTTCAGCAACGGTTTTGCCCAGAATGTCCTTGTAGCTGACCGAACAGGCCGCCCGCGACAGCGCCAGAACGGCCAGAAACCCGCAGATCGCCAAACCGGCGGCGGTGCCGTCCAACAACAGGGCCGAGGCAGCGATGCCCGCAGCCGATATGCCCTGCCCCAGCGATCCGCCAATCCAGAACCATTTGCGATACTTCATCCGCGCCAAGCGGCCCGCCATCAAAATCTGCGGCAGCAGCGCGCCCGCCTCACGGATCGGAACAAGCAGGCCGACCAGAGCAGATGGCGACCCGAGGCTGTTCAATATCCACGCAAGCACCAGCTTGGGGCTCAGAACACCATCGGCAACCTTGGTCATGCTCAGCGACACCATATGCCGCAAACCGTTCCGCGCCTCTGTCGCATCCGGCTCGGATGTGCCGCTGGTCACCGTGTCGTATAGTTTTTCGGTCGTCGTATCGCTCATATCCCGTCCCGCATCGTCTGCTGTCGCAGACAAACACCGGACAGGCGCGCATGGTTCCGCTTAATCGACGCTTTGCGCCAGAACGCGGCTGATCTCGGTCAGGGATCTACCGGATTCTTTCGCCCATGTATTGAACGCGTCCTGCACAGCCGCCCATGCCTTTTTCGATGATGGCGCTTTGTCGATCACGCCCTCCGCCACCAGCCGCTTGACCACATCCTGTGTGGGCACAAAGCCGTCTTTGCCCATACGGCGGATCACATAGGCCCCTGTCGCGCCTCCCAGACGCGATCCGTTCGCCTTGATCCACTGCAACAATCCGGCGAAATCGTCAGACGGCCAATCGGCGATCATTTTGCCGAAACCGCCATATTCCCCCGCGACCTGCTGGATCATCACCGCGTTGTCGCGGATCGCCCGCACCTTGGGCGGGCTGCGAATGATGCGCGTATCGGCGATCAACTCATCAAACCAAGCCTCGGACATGCCCGCGACACGCGCCACGTCAAAGCCGTGAAATGCCTCTTCGATATCGGGCCATTTGCGTTCAACCACCTTCCAGCTCATCCCGGCAGGGAAAATCCCGAAGGCCATGGTCGACAGCCAGCGATCATCTGGAATAGCGGCCAGTTCCTCGGGCGTTTTGGGAACGGGAATATCCTCCAGCACAGCGCCAAAGCTGCCCTTCCGTTCTGCCGCGATGGCCAGAATATCGTCAAACCGTCTCATGAAATGTGCCCCACATCGAAAAATACATCAAATTACCTAAAAGAACATAACGCGAACACATATCGTGCACAACAACCTATCTTGACCTATCGGCTTTGGCCCGTCACATGTGCCTCAAACATTCACCCGCAACCGGGCGTTCTGTGGGCGCCAAACCGACGAGGAGCACGGCCAATGGCCCAGATTTCCCTGACTTTCCCCGATGGCAACGCACGTGAATTCGACGCAGGCATCACCCCTGCCGAAGTCGCGACCTCCATTTCCAAATCCCTGTCCAAAAAAGCGATCTCGGCCACCATCAACGGCCAACACTGGGATCTGCAGTGGCCGATCGACGCCGACGCGGACATCGCGATCCACACCATGCAGGACGCGCCCCAAGCGCTTGAACTGATCCGCCACGATCTGGCGCACATCATGGCCCGCGCGGTGCAGGAAATCTGGCCCGACGTCAAAGTCACCATCGGCCCCGTTATCGACAACGGCTGGTACTATGACTTCGACCGCAAAGAGCCCTTCACACCCGAAGACCTCGGTGCGATCGAAAAGAAGATGAAAGACATCATCAACGCCCGCGACGAAGTCCGGACCGAGGTCTGGTCGCGTGCCGATGCCATCGCGTATTACGAAAAGAACGGTGAAAACTATAAGGTCGAACTGGTCAACGCGATCCCCGATGATGGTCAGCCGATCCGCATGTACTGGCATGGCGACTGGCAGGATCTGTGCCGCGGCCCGCACCTGCAGCACACCGGTCAGGTACCCGGTGATGCGTTCAAACTGATGTCCGTGGCCGGCGCCTACTGGCGCGGCGACAGCAACCGCGAGATGCTTCAGCGTATCTACGGCGTTGCCTTCCAGAACCGCAACGACCTCAAAGCCTACCTTCTGATGCTGGAAGAGGCCGCCAAACGCGACCACCGTAAACTGGGCCGCGAGATGGACCTGTTCCACATGCAGGAAGAGGCCCCCGGTCAGGTGTTCTGGCACCCCAACGGCTGGACCGTCTACACCACACTGCAAGACTACATGCGCCGCGCCCAGCGCGCCGGCGGCTATGTCGAGGTGAACACACCGCAGGTCGTGGATCGCAAACTGTGGGAAGCTTCGGGTCACTGGGAAAAGTATCAGGAAAACATGTTCATCGTCGAAGTGGACGAAGAGCATGCCCGTGAAAAGGCGGTCAACGCGCTCAAGCCGATGAACTGCCCCTGCCACGTCCAGATTTTCAACCAGGGCCTCAAATCCTACCGTGATCTACCCTTGAGAATGGCAGAGTTCGGCTCGTGCAACCGGTACGAACCTTCGGGCGCATTGCACGGCATCATGCGCGTCCGCGGATTTACCCAAGACGACGCGCATATCTTCTGCAGCGAGGATCAGATCGAAGATGAAACCAAACGGTTTATCGACTTCTTGTCAGGCATCTACAAAGACCTCGGATTTGAAAGCTTCAAGGTCAAGTTCTCTGACCGCCCCGAAACACGCGCCGGATCAGACGACGTCTGGGACAAATCCGAATCCGCCCTCAAAGCCGCCACGCAGGCCGCAGGTTGCGACTTCGCGCTGAACCCCGGTGAAGGTGCCTTCTACGGTCCCAAACTGGAATTCGTTCTGACCGACGCCATCGGCCGTGACTGGCAGTGCGGCACGCTTCAGGTGGACTTTGTTCTGCCCGAACGTCTGGACGCGACCTATGTGGGCGCGGACGGGTCGAAACACCGCCCCGTCATGCTGCACCGTGCGGTTCTGGGATCGTTCGAACGCTTTATCGGCATCCTGATCGAAGAACACGCAGGCAAGCTGCCGTTCTGGCTGGCACCGCGTCAGGTCGTCGTGGCCTCAATCACTGGCGAAGCGAATGACTACGTGACCGAGGTCGTCGATATCCTGCGCAAAGCAGGCATCCGCGCCGAGGCCGACATCCGCAACGAAAAGATCAACTATAAGGTTCGCGAACATTCGGTCGGCAAAGTGCCGGTCATTTTGGCCGTCGGTCACCGCGAAGTCGAAGAGCGCACCGTCACCGTGCGCCGTCTGGGCGAAAACAAAACCTCTGTAACATCGCTCACGGAAATTACGGACGAGCTGGCCAAGGCCGCGAAAGCGCCCGATCTTCTGTAACATTCCACCACTGGAAGGTTGCGAAATCTTACAAAAAGGCCCTGCATCCCGCGGGGCCTTTTTTATTTCGGCCCGAAAAACATAGCCTTGCTGCACCTGCAATCCATCACACAACCATAACAAGAGATAAGCAGATCGTGACCCACGGGCCTGTGAATGGCCTGCTCCCGCTTCTCGCGGCACCCTGATGGCGTCGGAACCGATCCCGTTCCGGATTTTTTGAAACATGTCATCAGACAGGGGAAACCGAAATGTCCAAAACACTCAAAACAGTTGCACTGATTGGTGCAGTCGCCGCATCCATGACAGCCGCAACAACAAGCGCACACGCCATGGAAAAAGAGAAATGCTACGGCGTTTCCCTCGCGGGCGAAAACGACTGCGCGGCAGGCCCGGGCACAACATGCGCCGGCACGTCCAAAGTCGACTATCAGGGCAACGCCTTCTCGCTGGTTGACGCAGGCACATGCACCTCGATCGAACTGCCTGCGATGGCCGACGGCAAGGCACGTATGGGTTCGCTCGAAGCGCTCGATCGCGATCTGCCCACAACATAAATCACGCGGCGTGGGGTGGCCTTCCTGCCCCACGCCCCCTTTTTCCCGCAGGACAAGACGATGTTCGATACCCCCATGTGTTCGCTGCCGCTGGCCCCCGGCCTTGGCTATAAACCCCAGCATTTTGCCGACATCATGCAGGACGCAGGCAGAACGCGCTGGTTCGAAATCCATGCGGAAAACTACATGGGCCAAGGTGGTCGCCCCTTGGCACAGCTTGATGCGCTGGCCAGCCGCTTTCCGATCTCGGTTCACGGCGTGGGCCTGTCGATCGGTGGTGAAGGCCCGCTGGATGCCGAACATCTGGCCCGCATGAAAACGCTTTGCGACCGGATCAACCCCGCCAGCTTTTCCGAACATCTGGCATGGTCCAGCCACGGCGCGGAATACCTGAACGATCTGCTGCCGCTGCCCTATACCAACGCCAGCCTGTCCCGCATCTGCGATCACATCGATCAGGTGCAGGCCACATTGGGCCGCAAGATGCTGCTGGAAAATCCCTCCAGCTATCTGGCCTTTTCCGAAAGCACTTGGTCCGAACCCGACTTCCTGCGTGAAGTCGCCAAACGCGCGGGCTGTGGCCTGCTGCTGGATGTGAACAACGTGTTTGTGTCCGCCACCAATCTCGAATTCTCACCACAAGACTACATCGCCGCCTTTCCGTTGGAAGAAGTCGGTGAAATCCATCTTGGCGGCCATGATGAGGACGAAGACGATCACGGCAAACCGCTGTTGATCGACAGCCACGGCCGCGAAATCGCCGATCCGGTCTGGGCGCTTCTGGATATCACGCTGGCCTACTCCGGCCCCCGCCCGTTGCTGGTGGAATGGGATACCGACGTTCCCGACTGGCCTGTGCTGGCAGCCGAGGCCGACCGCGCCGCACAAGCCCTGACACGGGTGCTGGTATGACCACCCAAACCGATTTCCGCGCGGGCCTTCTGAACCCCGACGCCCCGATGCCCGAAGGGCTGACCAACGCCCATGGCGTGCCCTCGCCCAAGCGCTATGGGGTGTACCGCAACAACGTCACCGTTTCACTCGTGGACGCACTCCAAACCGGTTTTCCGGCGATCCACTCGTTGCTGGGTGACCAGAACTTTCGGGCTCTGGCCACCCACTACGCCCGTGCAAACCCGCCGCAATCGCCGCTGATGATGCTTTACGGTGCGGATTTTGCGCAGTTTCTGGCCCAAACTCAGGCACTGGCCCATCTGCCCTATCTTCCGGATATCGCCGCGCTGGAGTACGGGCTGCGCAGCTCATACCACGCAGCCAATCACGATCCGCAGCCCTTCTCGGCACTGCTATCCTTGGCCCCCGAACAGATCGACGACGCAAAACTGGCGCTCGCCCCCTCTGCGATCCTGATGCAATCGGTCTGGCCAATCCACGACATCTACACATTCGCATTGGACCCGACCACGCCCCAACCACAGGCGGCAGCGCAAGATATCCTGATCCTCCGCAAAGAGTTCGACCCGAAACCGCACCTTCTGCCCGCAAATGCCGCCAAATTCATTCGCGCGCTCGGCGCAGGCAAAACCCTGTCCCAAGCCATCGAAAACGCCCCCGACACCGACGTCGGCGCGATCCTGACCCTGCTTTTCACCGAAGGCGCCATTGCCCGTATCACCGTTTGACCCAGAGAGGCCGCACCATGCTGCACAAACTGCTGTTCGCCCCGACCGACCGAAACGACCAGATCCTGCCCCTGCTGGCACGCTTTGTCTTTGCCGCCACGCTCTTGGGCTATTTCTGGGCCTCGGCCAAAACCAAGCTGGGTGACGGGATCGGCGGATTGTTCAGCCCCTCTGTCGGGGCCTACGCGCAGATATTCCCGAAACAACTGGAAGCCGCCGGATATGACGCCAGCCAACTCAGCGTGTTTCACTGGCTGGTCGTGATGGCGGGCACTTACGCCGAATTCATCCTGCCACCCTTGCTGGTCATCGGCCTTCTGGCCCGCCCCGCCGCCCTGGGCATGATCGGATTTGTCACCGTTCAAAGTCTGACCGATCTATACGGCCACGGCGGTATCGCCCACGCAGAGACACTAGGCGCATGGTTCGACCGTGCACCGGACAGCGCGATCCTGGACCAACGGGCATTCTGGATGCTGACCTTTGCCATCATCGCCGTCAAAGGCGCAGGTGCGCTGTCGGTGGATCAATTCATCGCAAAACGCAGCCCCATGGCCGCGCCAAACGCCCCCGCACAGGCCGCTGGAACCTAGTCCAGAAGCGCAGCCTGAACGGCCTTATCCCAGCCCAAATACATGGCCCCGTCGGCAACGATCAGGGGCCGTTTCATCAGGGTGGGATTCGCTTTCAACAGCGAAATCGGCTCTTTTTTGCGTTCTTCTTCGTCCAAACCGCGCCAGGTTGTTGACCGTGTATTGATCAGTTTTTCACCAAATTCGTCAAAAGCGGCTTTCAACACATCCTCGGACACGCCATCGGCGCGAACGTCGACAAATTCAACTTCCCCCAACGCTTTCAATGCCTTGCGGCACGTGTCGCAATTTTTCAAACCGTATAGGACCATAGTCGTATCTTTCATTCCCAATCGCGATATCACGCCGTTCGTGAACGCATTCGCAGTTTTTCTTGATTTTTATCAGACCCGTGCGACAGTCGAGAGGTAACTGTCGTTTCTCAGACCCGATCAGGTTGGCTTCGTCGACTTCTTCCTGTGGCCCGACCGTTACGTCAAGACCGGCTCGCCGGAAGAACGTAAGACAGAAGGAGACACGGGACATGCCGAATGGCACCGTGAAGTGGTTCAACACTACAAAAGGCTACGGCTTTATTGCACCCGAAGATGGCGGGAAAGACGTATTTGTTCATATTTCAGCGGTAGAACGCTCGGGGCTGACTGGCCTCGCGGATAACCAGAAGATCAGCTACGAACTTCGCGAAGGCCGTGACGGCCGCGAAATGGCATCTGACCTTCAACTGCTCTGAACAGGCCGCACACCAGCGGACCGCCTGAGCATCGATTAAGCTTGAGGCATCTCTGGCGTGCCTCAGGCTGATTGCAATTTAACAGCTTCGCGTTTCGCAAAGCTGATTAAATCCTGCACGTATTTCTTATCCACATCATCCGACCGCGTTGCCGCATAAAGGCGCCGTGTAATGCCGTCTTTGGTCAAAGGCCGCGTGACGTAATCCGAGTTGTATTTGACCTCGCGCACAACCCAATCCGGCAGCACCGCGACGCCGCGATTGGAGGCAACCAGCAACAGGATCACTGCGGTCAGTTCCACCTGCCGGACAGCGGCGGGCTCAACCTTGGCCGGGATCAAAAGCTGGGAAAACACATCCAAACGCGTGCGTTCGACCGGATAAGTGATCAGCGTCTGACCACGGAAATCATCCGCCTCGATATACTCTTTCTGCGCAAGCGGATGGCTGGCCGCTGCGACGAACACAGGATTGTAATCGAACAGCTCGGTAAAGGTCACATCGGGGATCGTTTCCGGATCTGACGACACCACCAGATCGACCTCTTCTTTCAGAAGCGCAGGCAACGCGTCAAAGGCAAGGCCCGGACGGATATCAACATCTACATCCGGCCAATCCTTGCGGAAAGCCTCCAACACCGGAAAGAGCCATTCGAAACAAGCGTGACACTCAATCGCGATATGCATCCGGCCAGATGACCCCTTTCGAAGCCCGTCAAACTCGGCCTGCAACGCCTCGACCTGCGGCAGAACTTGTTGAGCCAACCTCAACAAACGCAGGCCTGCTGGTGACAGCCGCATCGGCTTGGACCGGCGCACGAAAAGCTCGACACCCGCCTGATCCTCTAACCCTTTGATCTGATGCGACAATGCAGACTGCGTGATATTCAACTGATCGGCAGCACGGGCCAAACCGCCGGATTCATGAATCGCTTTGATCGTGCGAAGATGACGAAACTCGATATGCATTCTGGAATCCGGCTCATGTTGTTGTTGAGATTTATGAGTTTGTCTCACATTCCAGAATGTGCGACAAGGGCTCAAACCTGAGCAAGGATAAAACAATGACCCGCCCCGAGATTTCGCTCGAATTCTTCCCGCCCAAGTCGCTCGAAGCGTCTTTCCGCCTGTGGGATACCGTACAGACACTGGCCCCGCTGGGCCCCCGCTTTGTTTCCGTCACATACGGTGCTGGCGGCACGACACGCGAACTGACACGCGACGCCGTTGCCACCATTCACAAACACTCCGGTCTGCGCACCGCTGCGCACTTGACATGCGTTGACGCGACCCGTGAAGAAACCCTGACCATCGCCCGCGACTTCGCCAAAGCCGGCGTCACAGACATCGTCGCCCTGCGTGGCGACCCGCCCAAAGGGTCGAACGGCTTTGTCCCGACCGAAGGCGGCTTTCAGAATTCCTGCGAGTTGATCGAAGCGCTGAAGGACGAAGGCAACTTCACCATCCGCGTCGGCGCCTACCCCGACAAACACCCCGAGGCAACCTCGGCCACAGCGGACGTGGAATACCTGAAACGCAAGTTCGACGCAGGCGCGGATGAGGCCCTGACACAGTTCTTCTTTGAAGCTGAAACCTTCTTCCGCTTCCGCGACGCCTGTGAAAAGGCCGGCATCGACAAGCCGATCGTGCCGGGCATCCTGCCCATCGAAAACTGGAAAGGCGCGCGCCGCTTTGCCGAAGCCTGCGGCACAAAAATCCCCGCTTGGGTGATTGACGCGTTCGAAGCCGCGGAACGTGATGGCCGTCAGGATCTGCTGGCGACAACCATCTGCACCGAGCTCTGCTCGGACCTACTGGATGGCGGCGTTGAGCAACTGCACTTCTACACGCTGAACCGCCCCGAACTGACCCGTGATGTGTGCTATGCACTGGGCGTCACACCGCAGACCGGTCTGGAAAACGTTGCCTGATTGTGCGGGCTAACGCCCGCGCTTGATATCTCGGCCCCAGCCTAACGGCTGGGACCTCGGATTTTGCCTCCGGCGGAGGTATTTCCCGACAGAAAATATTCTAGGTTTTTTGGTATTTTCTGTCCCCAAATACCTTGGGGGAATTGGCCAAAGGCCAAGGGGGCAAAGCCCCTGGCTGCGTCACTGGTCCCGGTTGCGCCCGTCTGATATCTGCGAAACTCTCCGCTTTAAGACATGCGAAGGGAATCGTTTTATGCGCATTGCAATCAACGGGTTCGGACGGATCGGCCGCACGGTGTTGCGCCAGCTTCTGTCGGATCACACCGATATCAAAATCGCGCTGATCAACGATATCGCAACGATCGAAAGCTGCGCCTATCTCTTTAAATACGACAGTGTGTTCGGCCCCTACCCCGAGGATGTCCATCACAACGGCACCAACCTACTGATTGGTGACCGCGCCATCCCGTTGGCCCGCGAAGGCGACCTTGGTGCGTTGGATTTGGCGGGCGTTGATGTGGTGATGGATTGCACAGGCACAATCAAAACCCGGGATCATGCCGCAAAAGGTCTGAGTGCCGGCGCGCGGAATGTTCTGATTTCCGGGCCCTGCACGGAAGCCGAGGAAACATTGGTTCTGGGAGCGAACGAGGACCGCATGGGCGACGCGCGTATCGTTTCGAACGCGTCGTGTACCACCAACGCCCTCGCCCCTTTGTTGCGGTCCGTGCATGAAACGCTGGGCATCGCTCGCGGGCACATGACTACGATCCATTGCTACACCGGCAGTCAGCCGATGGTTGACGCGCCGCGCGGGGATTTTGCGCGTAGCCGTGCAGGCGCGGTATCCATGGTGCCGACCACCACAAGTGCTACGAAACTGATTGACGATGTTCTGCCGGATCTGGCCAGTCGTGTGACCGGATCGGCGGTGCGGGTGCCTGTGATCTCAGTTTCTGCGATTGATGCGGTCTTGCAGCTGGAAACGCCGGTTCAGGGCGACGGGCAGGATTACGTCCGCCAGTTGGCCGCACAAAACCCAGTGATCGGCCTGACCGAAGATGCCACGGTCTCAACAGACCTGCGCGCGCGGCCGGAAAGCCTTGTGATCGCTGTGCCCGAGACCATCGTCAGCAACGGCGGCCAGCAAATCCGCATCTTCGGTTGGTATGACAACGAATGGGGTTTTTCCGCGCGGATGATCGACATGGCCCGCCTGATGGCAAACCGCTAGGGATCAGGCCCGACGCACGATTTGGGCGCCGGATGTGTTCAGCATGCTGTTGGCATAGCGCGCAGCATCATCATCCTGCCCCAGATCATAGACTGCAAACCCATGGCGGATCGCCCAAGACACGCAGTCCAGGTGCAGCTTGGCGCGGACATCAGTGCGATCAACACCCTGTGCAGCGGCAAAGCCCACAACGTGTACGCGGTCCAGATCGTGGTCTAGAATGTGCGCCAGAACGCCAATCGGGCCGTCTGCATCCCGCAGGGTAACCAGAAACAAGGCGTCGGAATGCTGTGCGTTGACCAAGAGCGCCCGCATCGCAACCAGCGCCTGTTCCGTGGCGCCCTCTGCCAGCATCATGTCCATCAAGAAATCCAGATCCGTGGCCACATCTTCGGGCTCGGACACATAAGACCGCCACGCACGGCGCTTGCGCATCGCAACGAGGTGTTCAGCGACCGATGCGTCTTCAAGGTCCTTCAAATAGGCCTCGGCGCTATCTGGCAGAACGATCTGCACGCTGTCTTTCTGAAGGCTGGCAGTTCGGAATGCGTTCGACGAAAAGCCTGCCATGAACTTGCGCATACGGCCCTGCGCACCGTTTCCGGACACGCGCAATGTTGTCCACTCCAGCGTCTGAACCGCTTTGGCCAGTAGCGGCAACACCGCCGCCTCATAGTCCGGATGGCACAGCAGCGCGCCGTATTCAGCCCCCAGCAAGCCGCTGGCACCAAAGGCTTCGCCCTTTTTCAGACCAACCGGCAACAGACCAACGACCTGACCGTTTTGCGCCAGATCGCTAACGACAAGCACACGCCACGCATCGGGGTTGTCCCGCATGATCCGGCGCATCCATGACCAGCTTAGAAAGACCGTGGCGTTAGGATCAATGGTTTCCAGATTTTTCCAGCCAGACCGCAGGTTTTCAAACGCGTCCAACGTGATCGCCATCGTCACCTGAAGACGGCGCGGCGCGACGGGTTTGGCGTTTTCAAGCGACGGTTTGTGTTCGTAAAACATCTGGTGCCTCGTTGGCGAAGCACCCACGCAAGCCTTTGACAGATCAAAGGAAACCTACGAAAGCCCAACGCCTTAGTTATTCGTTAGGCAAGATGTACAAATTCAATTCGGCAGGATTTTGATTAAAATGGGAAAGATTGTGACCAATTTGGAAACACTCCCCCGATTGTTTCCGAACCCGCGCCGGATCAGCGCAGGCCGCCTACGATCCAATCGGTGATATCCCGCATCATGCTGTCCGAGGCCGCGTCAAACGCCGCGACGACGTCTGCATTATCCAAGCTCGCAGATGGTGCCGTCGCCGTGAACGTCCGGCTGGCCAGAATGCGGATATCCTGTTCCCGTACCAACTGAACCGACAGACGCAGTTTGACCTCGGCTGTATCAGCGTCAGGGGCGGTTTCCGCTTGGAAATCAATCACATCCGTCACAACCGCAACATCGCCCGACAAACCCAGCGGTTCACGCCCCACATAGCGCAGCGCTTCGGTCTGTTGCAGCGACCGCAGGATCAGGCTTTGGACCATGACGGGCACCGTTTCACCCCAACGGGCGCTTGGCAGATACTGTGCCGACAACGCGCCCGGCTTGATCATCATCCGGTCAGTGTCCAAGGCCCCAGTGGTCGTCGGCAATTCCACCGTCACGTCATAAGGCAGGTTCCGACCCAGCGGCCCGATATCCTCGGGCGCGCGCAGTTCGTAGACGTCCAGCACTTCGGTCGCCTCGGTAAAGGCGGAAATCGCGGAACAGCCCGACAGGGAGGCAGACACCAACAAAGCAATCAAAGGCAGTCGTAACATATCAGATCCCTATCGTCTGAATTCAGGTGTATCGCGGTCAAGCAGGAACCGCGCCGGATCACGGGAAATCTGTTTGGTCAGCTTTTCCAAATTCCGGATCAGGCGCCGTGTTTCATCGGCCAGCGCAGTGTATTGCGGCAGGCCATCGGCGGCGAATGTAGCAATGGGTGTGCCCGCGCGACGGGCGATGGTTTGCAGTTCAACAAAGGTCGCCTCGGCGCTGCGGGCAGCACCGCGCAGGTCTTCGGTCACCTCAGGCAGGTCCGCTGACACATCAGCGACCGCAGCGTTGAACGTGTTGATCGCCTCGCGCAGATCGGCGGTGATCTGGCCGATGTCTTCGTTCAGAACACGATCTGCGCCTTCAAACGTCTTTTCCGCAGCAATCAAGGTGCGCTGGCCAACCTCTAGGGCAACGTTCACCTCGGTCAGTGTGTCATTCGCGTTCGAGAAGGTCTCGGTCACCATTTCAAGCGCGGCCTGCGCGTCGTCGGTCAAAGGCGCCACATCGCCCGAGACTGCGTTCAGGTTTTCGCCGACAGATTGCACGACGCCAGATGCCGTGGCGGTCGCTTCGCGGATATCGGCCACGATGGCGGGCAGATCGGTTTGCGCGATCTTGTTGACCTCATCCACCGCCGTTTGCACGCTGGCGATTGCAACGCGGCTTTCATCAATCAGCGCCGCACCATCGACCATCATCAACTCATCAAAGTTGGTGGCCGCCTCTTCGATCTCGGCGGTTGCGGTTTCCAGCGACGCGATCAGTGCGCGGGTTTCCCCAATCAGCGGTCCGGCTTCATCAAAGCGCGCCAAGGCCGCCGATCCTGCGCTATCAAACGTCGCCATGGTGGTACGTGCCTCTTCCACAACGACCAGCATTTCGCGCCGCAGATCGGCAATCGCGCCTTGCAGTTCGATGGTCAGCGCAGGCAGGTCGTTCGACAGATACCCGGTGGCTGAATCGATGCTTTCCGTCGCCGCCGTCAGCGTGCCCTGCCCCGTCTGGATCAGCGTCTGACCGTCTTTCGCCAGATCATTCACGGTGACCAGCGTCGTGTCGGCGGTTTTCAGAACCACAGACAGGTCTTCACTCAGGCCCTCAAGCGTGGTGTTGAAACGGTCGATCTGATCCGCAAATCCGGAAATCTGATCGGTGACCGAGGAAAAGCTGTCCAATACGGTAGAAAAGCTTTCCGATGCTTCTTCGACGTTGATCAGGATGTTGTCGACACGCGCACGGTTTTCCGTACTCAGCAGCGCGTTCAGTTCCTTCATCGTGTCCAATGCGGTTTCGACCAGTTCCGGCGCATCCTCGGACAGGCTTTGCAGAATGGACCGGCCCGCAGGAATGGTCGGAATATCGTTCACCCCGTCCAGCAATTCAGACGACGGATCACCGGCGCTGATGCCCACATAGGCCACGCCCGTCACACCCTGACTTTCAATCGTTGCTTCACTGTCGGCGCGCACCGGCGTTTCGCTGTCGACCTCAAGGCGGACAACGATGGTGCCGTCACGATCCGGCGACAGTTTCACACTGACAACCTGCCCCACCGGCAGACCGGCAAAACGCACGTCAGAGGCATTCGACAGGCCGGACACCGACGAGAATTTCACGTCGTAATAGGCATAGCTCTGGTCAAGGTTGACACGCGCGAACCACATCAGAAAGCCCAGAATCCCCACCACACCGGCAAGGGTAAAGGCCCCGATCAGAACGTAATTTCCTTTGGTTTCCATGCCCTGCCTTATTCCTTTTCGGCCGTCTCAAGCGCCGCACGCGCCCGCGGACCGTGAAAATAACTGTGCACCCAAGGGTGATCGACCTTCAACATCTCTTGCATCG
>CATNDK010000040.1 GCA_950096585.1 Thalassococcus halodurans
CGAGGTCGAAGCCAAAGTCAAAGCCGAAGTCGCCCAACTCTGCGCCAAATTCCCGATCTACCCAAACCTCTGATCGGAACTGAACGACACAAACAAAAAGCCCCCAACCACGGGGGCTTTTTTGCGACCAGATACCCCAATGAAAAAACGCCGCTGCGACCAAGGCAGCGGCGTTTTTTGTAAGATGTAAAGCAACGTTTAAGCTGTCAGGCCCTGCGGCTCTTTCAAACCGTTGGCGCGGCAGCAGGCTGTGACCGTGTTCGCGAGAAGGCACGCAATGGTCATCGGGCCGACACCACCCGGAACCGGTGTGATGGCGCCCGCAACTTCTGCACAGCTGTCATAGTGGCAGTCGCCGACCAGACGCGTTTTGCCTTCGCCTGCGTCGATGCGGTTGATGCCCACGTCGATTACCGTCGCGCCCGGTTTGATCCAGTCGCCTGTCACCATTTCAGGACGGCCAACGGCGGCGACAACGATGTCAGCGCGTTTGACGACCTCGGTCAGGTCCTTGGTGCGGGAATGCGCGATGGTCACGGTGCAAGAATCGCCCAGCAGCAGTTGTGCCATCGGTTTGCCCACGATGTTCGAACGGCCAACCACAACAGCGTTCAGACCGGACAGGGACCCGTGGTGGTCACGCAGCAGCATCAGGCAGCCCAGCGGCGTGCAGGGCACCATGCTTTTCTGACCTGTGCCCAACAGACCCACGTTCGAGATGTGGAAACCGTCCACATCCTTGGCCGGATCGATCGAGTTGATGACCAATTCGCTATCCAGATGCGCAGGAAGCGGAAGCTGAACCAGAATGCCGTGGACGGCAGGGTCTGCGTTCAGTTGACCAATCAGCGCCAGCAGCGCGTCTTGTGTCGTATCCGCATCCAGCTTGTGCTCGAAAGAGTTCATGCCCGCTTCGATCGTCTGTTTGCCCTTGGACCGGACGTAGACCTGACTTGCAGGGTCTTCGCCCACCAGAACAACTGCCAGACCGGGGGTGATCCCGTGCCCTTCTTTCAGCGCAGCCACTTCTTCGGCAACGCGGCCCCGCACCTTGGCGGCAAAGGCCTTTCCATCGATCACCTGAGCAGTCATTTTACTCTCCTTCACTGTCGTTCAGGACGTAGGGAAAAAGGGCCTTAGAACAGGCCCTCGATATTCCCTTCGTCGTTAAGTCGGATGTTTTCTGCAGACGGCACGCGCGGCAAACCGGGCATGGTCATGATGCCGCCGCAGATCGCGACGACGAAACCGGCACCGGCGGACAGACGCACTTCGTTCACCGGAATGGTAAAGCCCGTGGGCGCACCGCGCTGGCTGGGATCGGTCGAGAAGCTGTACTGCGTTTTCGCCATACAGACGGGCAGGTTGCCGTAACCCTGATCTTCCCATTCCTTCAGTTGTGCACGCAGCTTGCCGTCGATTTCGGCACGATCCGCGCGGTAGATTTTGCGCGCAATGGTGTCGATCTTATCGGCCAGCGACATGTCGTCGGGGTTCAGAACTTCGAATTTGGACTGATCGCTGTCGGCAATCTCGGCCACGCGTGTTGCCATTTCTGTCATACCGGCAGAGCCGTCGGCCCAGTGTTTACACAGGATCGCTTCGGCACCTTGGCTGGCGACATAGTCTTTGACGGCCTGCACTTCGGCATCGGTGTCACCGGCAAAGTGGTTGATGCCCACGACAACCGGCACGCCAAAGCTTTTGACGTTTTCGATATGGCGACCAAGGTTCGGGCAGCCTGCGTTGACCGCGTCGACGTTTTCCGCACCCAGATCGGCTTTGGCCACGCCGCCGTTCATCTTCATTGCGCGGACAGTGGCGACGACGACAACACAGGATGGGGCCAGACCGGCCTTGCGGCACTTGATGTTCAGGAACTTCTCGGCGCCCAGATCGGCACCAAAGCCCGCTTCGGTCACAACATAATCCGCCAGTTTCAAAGCGGTTTTTGTCGCGATCACCGAGTTACAGCCATGCGCGATGTTCGCGAACGGGCCGCCATGTACAAAGGCAGGGTTGTTTTCCAGCGTCTGCACAAGGTTCGGCTGCATCGCGTCCTTCAGCAGAACGGTCATTGCGCCGTCCGCTTTGATGTCGCGGCAGTAAACAGGGGATTTGTCGCGGCGGTAGGCAACGATCATGTCGCCCAGACGGCGCTGCAGGTCGTCCAGATCGGATGCAAGGCACAGAATCGCCATGACTTCAGAGGCGACCGTGATGTCAAAACCGGCTTCGCGGGGGAAACCGTTCGCCACGCCACCCAAGGATGTGGTGATCTGTCGCAACGCGCGATCGTTCATGTCCAGAACGCGACGCCAGACGACGCGGCGCTGGTCGATCTCAAGCTCGTTGCCCCAATAAATGTGGTTGTCGATCATCGCCGAAAGCAGGTTGTGCGCCGACGTGATGGCGTGGAAATCGCCGGTGAAATGAAGGTTCATATCCTCCATCGGAACGACCTGCGCATAGCCGCCACCGGCCGCGCCACCCTTCATCCCGAAGTTCGGCCCAAGCGATGCTTCGCGGATACAAATCGCGGCCTTTTTGCCGATCGCATTCAGGCCGTCACCAAGACCGACGGTGGTCGTTGTCTTGCCTTCGCCTGCAGGCGTCGGGTTGATCGCTGTCACAAGGATCAGCTTGCCATCAGCTTGATCTTGAACGGAATTGATGAAGTCCTGGCTAACTTTTGCCTTGTCGTGCCCATAGGGAAGAAGGTGTTCCGGAGCGATATCAAGCTTAGCGCCAATTTCCTGAATTGGGCGCTTTTTTGCTTCGCGCGCGATCTCGATATCCGTTTTAAAAGCCATAAAATTGATCCTCCCAGGGGTCGGTTTAGGCCATTAGTCACATCGGCCATGTATCTCACAATGGCAAGTTCAGTTTTCTGCCAAGCCGGGGATCATTTTATATCCAGATGGTAGGCATTCCCTACCCGTTCCAGCGGCATCTTGGCGATCAAATACGACAGAAGTCTGTGTCTGTTTGTGTGCTGTTGTATGCAGAAAATCGTTGGATTTCCGAGGGATACATTCAAAAGAAGGTGTGGACACCGGCAAAGAGAATCACCAACCTAAAGCACCGATCATGGTTTTGAGGAGGACCATGGCTGTGCAGATTAATGATGTAGCCAATAGTGTTCGCGTGTTTCTTATCGAACCGAACCCGCTCGTGGTTTCGGCTCTGAACGTCTGTTTTGCGTCTGACCAGCGGTTTGATCTGGTGGGCAGCGCGGATCAGGGTTCTGCGTTGATGAACGTGCCGGAAGGGGCGTTCGATGTGGCTGTTATTGCATGGCAAACCGCTGATCTGTCAGCGCCCGATATCCTGCGTGAATGGCGTGGTGCGGGCCGGTCGGAACCGGTGACGATCTTTTCCAACAATCGTGATCTGGGAACGGTTCGTCAGGCAGTTCGTCTGGGGGCACAAGGCTATTGCTATCAGTTCGACGACCCTTCGGTTCTGTTCGACACCATCCACGCGGTCGCGAACGGGCGAATCTGTGTGCCGTTCATCGATGTGACAACGATCAACGACACGCCTTTGGCGAACCTGACAGTGCGCGAAAGGGAATTGGTCGAAGTTCTGTCGCGCGGTTGGACCAACCAGCAGATCGCGAACCGGACAGGCATTTCGGAAAACACGGTCAAATATCACCTGAAGAATCTTTACGAAAAGCTCGGCGTTAAAAATCGCGCTATGGCGGTGGCGATCTATTCCCGCGAAATGGAAGGGTAGAGGAACCTGATCCGATTGAGCACGCTTCCGCGTGCACAGGTTTATCTCGTCCTTGGCCTTTGGCCGCGTCCTCGGGTATGCCCGTGGCTGGTGTATTTTCTGTCTCAAAATACCTTGGGTGAATTGGCCGAAGGCCAAGAGGGCAAAGCCCTTTTTCCAGAGTGATTGCATGTCACTGCATGCAGATTCCGGTAGGGCCAGATGGGTAGGGTCTTTCCCATCCCCAAGCGTATCATTCCTATCCGCGCGAGTGTTCCGCGAAAGCAAACACGGCCTCATCCTCATTCCCAGAATAAGGCTTTCGCTTTCAGGGAGGAGACCCGCATGGCCGGCTACAATCATCTATATATTCCCGGACCGACCAACGTGCCCGAAAAGGTGCGCATGGCGATGAACGTGTGCATGCAGGACATGCGCGCATCCGATTTTCCGGAATTTACGCGTCCGATTTTCGATAAAATCGCACGCCTGTTTAAGAACTCGACCGGTCGTGTTTTCATCTATCCGTCGTCTGGCACCGGTGCATGGGAAGCGGCGATCCAGAACACGCTGAGCCCGGGTGATAAGGTCCTGATGAGCCGCTTCGGGCAGTTCTCGACCCTGTGGGTGGACATGGCGACGCGCTACGGTCTGGATGTCGAAGTCATCGATTGCGAATGGGGCGAGGGCGTTCCTGTCGAGAAGTACGCGATGGCGCTGAAAGCGGACAAGAATCACGAGATCAAAGCCGTTTTTGCCACGCACAATGAAACTGCGACCGGCGTGACATCGGACATCAAGGGCGTCCGTGCAGCGCTGGATGATGCGAACCACCCTGCGTTGCTGATGGTGGATGGTGTCTCGTCTATCGGCTCGATCGAGTTTGATCAGGATGCCTGGGGTGTCGACTGTGCGGTATCTGGTTCCCAGAAGGGATTCATGTTGCCTGCGGGTCTGGGTATTCTGTCGGTATCCAAGTGGGCGCTTGAGGCGCATAAGACTGCCGAATACCAGCGCACGTTCTTTTCGTTCGAGGATATGATTGCCCACAACGACAATGGATATTTCCCGTATACACCCGCGACACAGTTGCTGCACGGACTGAACACCAGCTGTGACATCCTTCTGGAAGAGGGCATCGAAAACGTCTGGGACCGCCACAACCGTTTGGCCACTGGCGTGCGTTCAGCTGTTGATGCCTGGGGCCTGAAGCTGTGTGCGAAAGACCCCAAGTGGTATTCGGACACCGTTAGCGCGATTGTGGTTCCGGAAAACGTTGATGCGCGTCACGTCATTTCCCGCGCCTACGATGTCTACAACACGTCGCTGGGTTCCGGTCTGGCCAAGCTGATGGGCAAGGTCTTCCGCATCGGCCACTTGGGCTGGATGAACGAAGGCATGGTCACCACCGCCCTGTCTGTTGCCGAGATGTCGATGATCGACGTGGGCATGGATATCGAGGCCGGTTCCGGCGTGGCCGCAGCCATCCGTCATTTCACCGATACATCTGTCCAGACGGGCACGAAGGCAGCCGCGTAAGCGGCACCTTGGAAATTCCGAATAGAAAGTAAGACTATGAGCCACACAGTACACGGCATGCGCCGCACACGCCTTCAGCGTTCTACCTTGGCCGTTCCGGCATCGAACCCGTCGATGGTTGAAAAGGCCGCAGATAGCGCAGCAGACGTTGTGTTCCTTGACCTTGAGGATGCAGTTGCACCCAACGACAAGGAACAGGCCCGCAAGAACGCCATCCAGTTGCTGAACGACATCGACTGGAAGGGCAAAAACAAGATCACCAGCGTTCGCATCAACGGTCTGGATACCCATTACATGTATCGCGACGTTGTGGATGTTCTTGAGCAGGCAGGACAGAAACTTGATATCGTTCTGATCCCCAAAGTCGGCCTTCCGCAGGACGTCTATATGGTCGAGGCGATGATCAACCAGATCGAGATGGCCAAAGGCTTCACCCACAAGATCGGGATCGAGGCGCTGATCGAAACGCCGCTGGGCATGGCCAATGTCGAAGCCATCGCTGCCGCGCCGTCGCGCCTTGAAGCGATGCACTTTGGCGTTGCCGATTACGCAGCCTTCCACAAGGCCCGCACTGTGAACATCGGTGGTCTGAACCCGAACTATCCGGGTGACCAGTGGCATGCTGCCCTGTCGCGCATGACAACCGCCTGCCGTGCCTACGGCATCCGTCCCATCGACGGCCCGTTTGGCGATTTCTCGGATCCCGAAGGTTTCCGCGCTGCGTGTAAGCGTGGTGCAGCGCTGGGCATAGAGGGCAAGTGGGCGATCCACCCCAGCCAGATCGAATTGGCGAACGACGAATATTCGCCGACCGACGACGAAGTGCAGCGCGCCGAACGCATTCTGGTGGCGCTGGAAGAGGCTGCCGCGCAGGGCAAAGGCGCCGCCAGCCTTGATGGCAAAATGATCGACGCCGCATCCGAAAAAATGGCCAAGAACGTTCTGGCTGTTCAGGAAGTGCTGCGTGCACGCGCCGCGTAAAGGAGGACAGCATGGATATTCATGAATATCAGGCCAAAGAACTTTTGGCGACGCAGGGCATCCGTATGCCGCGTGGTGGCTTGGCGTATAGCCCCGAACAGGCGGCATACCGTGCAACAGAAATCGGTGGTGAAGCTTGGGTCGTAAAGGCCCAAATCCACTCCGGCGCCCGTGGTAAGGCTGGCGGCATCATTCTGTGCCGGTCTGAGAAAGAGGTCGAGGAAGCCGCTGAGAAACTGTTGGGCTGCCGTCTGGTGACGCATCAGACAGGCCCGCAGGGCAAGTTGGTGAACCGCCTTTACATCGAGGAAACCGTTCCGATCGAACGCGAGATCTATCTGGGGTTCGTTCTGGACCGCAAGGAAGAGCGGATCATGATCGTGGCTTCCGGCTCGGGCGGGATGGAGATCGAAGAGATCGCCGAAAAAGAACCCGACAGCCTTGTGCGCCAGACGGTCGATCCGGGTCTTGGCATGCAGGAATTCCAAGCGCGCGAGATTGCGTTTGGTCTGGGCCTTGAGGGCAAACTGATCGGCAAGGCCGTCCGCACCATCATGGGCTGCTACCGTGTGTTCCGCGACTTCGACGCGTCGATGCTGGAAATCAACCCGTTGGTCGTCGCGAATGACGAAGTCTATGCGCTGGACTGCAAGATGTCGTTTGACGAAAACGCCACCTTCCGTCGCCCCGAAATCATGGAGCTGCGCGACAAAAGCCAGGAAGACCCGCGCGAAACCTTTGCGTCGGATCGTGGCCTGTCCTACGTCGGTCTGGATGGCGAAATCGGCTGCATCATCAACGGTGCGGGCCTCGCTATGGCGACGCTCGATATGATCAAGATCGCGGGCGGCGAGCCTGCCAACTTCCTTGATATCGGCGGTGGCGCCAGCCCTGAACGCGTGGCGAAATCCTTCCGTGCGGTTCTGCAGGACAAAAACGTGAAGGTGATCCTTGTGAACATCTTTGCCGGCATCAACCGCTGTGACTGGGTCGCCGAAGGTGTTGCCAAAGCACTGGAAGAGGTTGGCGTGGACGTGCCGCTGGTGGTGCGCCTGTCGGGCACGAAGGTGGAAGAAGGCAAAAAGATTCTTGCCGAAAAAGCACCCACAGTGATCGTGGCCGATACCTTGGCCGAAGCTGCCGAATACTCGGTCGCTGAATGGAAAAAAGCCACGAAAGCAGCGGCGTAAGGAGGCCCCACAATGTCAATTCTTTTGAACAAGAACACCAAGGTTCTGGTGCAGGGCTTTACCGGCAAGATCGGTACCTTCCACGCGCAGGAAATGATGGATTACGGCACCAATGTTGTCGGCGGCGTGACGCCCGGCAAAGGGGGCGCGATGCATCTGGGTAAACCGGTTTTCAACACCGTGCGCGGCGCAGTGCAGGAAACAGGGGCCGAGGCGTCCATCGTCTTTGTGCCGCCACCCTTCGCGGCGGATTCGATCATGGAAGCTGCCGATGCGGGCATCAAATATTGCGTCTGTATCACCGACGGTATCCCCGCACAGGACATGATGCGCGTAAAACGCTACATGCGCCGCTACAAGAAAGAGGATCGCATGATCCTGACCGGTCCCAACTGTGCCGGTTCCATCACCCCCGGCGAAGCGATGATGGGCATTATGCCCGGTCACATCTACATGCCGGGCCGTGTGGGCATCGTGGGCCGTTCCGGTACGCTGGGCTATGAGGCCGCAAGCCAGATGAAGGCACGTGGCATCGGTGTGTCCACCTCCATCGGTATCGGTGGTGACCCGATCAACGGTTTCTCGTTCCGTGACTGCCTTGAACTGTTCAACAACGATCCCGACACGGATGCGGTTGTGATGATCGGTGAAATCGGTGGCCCACAAGAGGCCGAGGCCGCTGAATGGGCGCGTGACAACATGAAAAAGCCGTTGATGGCCTATGTCGCCGGTCTGTCTGCGCCCAAGGGTAAGCGTATGGGCCACGCGGGTGCGATCGTTTCCGCCTTCGGCGAGTCCGCTCAGGAAAAGGTTGAGATCATCCGCGAAGCGGGTCACACAATTGTCCCGAACCCAGCGGCGTTCGGCGAGATCGTCGAAGCTGTGCTGACCGGAAAGAAAGTAGCAGCCTGAGATGGTAAAGAAAAAAGTCCTCGTGACTAGAAAATGGCCCGCGTCAGTCGAAGCCCGACTGGCGCGGGACTACGATGTCACGCTGAATGATGCCGACACGCCTATGACGCCCGAAGAAATCGGTGCGGCGCTGAATGAATACGATGCGATCTGTCCGACCGTGTCCGACAAACTGCCCGCGTCGATTTTCACCGGCGATCACAAGGCGCAGATCATCGGTAACTTCGGCGTTGGCTATAACCACATCGACGTTGCGGCGGCGCACGCGGCCGGTCTGACCATCACAAACACACCCGGCTGTCTGACCGACTGCACCGCCGACATTGCAATCACTTTGATGCTGATGCTGGCCCGTCGTGCGGGCGAAGGTGAGCGTGAGGTGCGCTCTGGCAACTGGACAGGTTGGCGTCCGACCCATCTGATGGGCACGCGTCTGCGTGGCAAAACGCTGGGCATCGTTGGGATGGGCCGGATCGGTATTGCCACGGCGCAGCGGGCGCAGGCAGCGTTCGGCATGCACGTGGTCTATTACAACCGATCAACCGTGTCGCAGGACGCAATGGGCGCGCTTGAGGCGACGGCGTTGGACAGCATCGATGCCGTGTTGAAAGCGTCCGACGTTGTGTCGTTGCACATGCCGGGCGGCGGTGCGAACAGCAAAATGATCGATGCGGAAAAACTGCGTCTATTGGGACCAAAGGCCATGTTGATCAATACGGCCCGAGGCGATGTAATCGACCAAGACGCTTTGATCCATGCATTGCAAAATGGACAAATCGCAGGTGCCGGTCTGGATGTGTTCGACGGCGAACCCAACGTGCCAGAGGCCCTGATGTCCATGGAGAACGTCGTTCTTCTGCCGCACCTTGGCAGTGCTACGACGGAAACGCGCGAAGATATGGGCAACATGGTTGCCGACAATCTTGATGCGTTCTTTGCGGGTCGTGACGTTCCGAATCCAGTGGCTTGATGCCTATCTATCAAGCCGCCCCATGCGCCGCCGGCACTCCCACTGGCGGCGCTTTTCTTTTGTCAGACGGTTTCGCTTTGACCGTCAGCGATGAACTTGCGGCAGCGCGCGATCACGAAATCGGAAAACACAATGACTTTCGGGTCTTTCTGGCGCCGTGACGGCAACAGGCAGGCCATCTGAATTTTTGTAGGCGGCGATGCCTCGGCCACTGGCACCAGTGCGCCGGATGCAAGGTGGTGGGCAATCTCGAACCGCGGCTTCATCACGATCCCAGCGCCCGCCAAGGCCCAATCGGTCAGAACATCGCCGTCATCCGATTCCAGAGGCCCGCGAATGGCAAAGCGTTTCGGCCCGTTGGTGGTCTCCAACGTCCACTGGAATTCCTGCGCACCGGGAAAGCGCAGGTTCAGGCAATCGTGGTTGTCACGGATCAGCGCCTCACCATCCGCCGGATTGCCGCGCTTGGCGATGTAATCCGGCGACGCAGCCAGCACCCGGGGCACATCGGCGACCACGCGCACCTTCAAATCGCTGTCTTGTAGAACACCCAAATGAAACGCCATGTCCAAACCTTCGCTGGCCACATCGACCACGCGGTCTGACAGCCGCAGGCGCACGTCGATGTCGGGATAGCTTTTCCGAAATTCAGGCAGCAGCGGTGCAATCAGACGACGACCCAGCCCCAATGGCGCCGACACAAACAACGTGCCGCGCGGGCTTTGGGCCGCTTCCATAACGCGGGCTTCGGCGCTGGAAATCGCGTCTAGAATGGCCAGCGCACCTTCGTAAAACAAACGCCCATGTTCCGTTGGCTTCAGAGACCGTGTTGTCCGGTTGAACAGCCGCACGCCCAGATGCTTTTCCAGCTCGGCAATGCGGGCCGAAGCCACCGCTGGCGAACACCGCTGATCGCGTGCGGCGGCGCTCATGCTGCCTAATTCGTAGACACGCGTGAACATCCTGACGTTGGTGACATAGGCCATGGTGATTTTCTTGCTGACATTGAAGCTGTTCCGTCATTTCAAGGATTAACAAGTAAGTCGCCCAGCGTATAGCCTTGGGAAAAGGCGGTAAGGAGGCCAGAATGTATGATCTCGCGGCCATGGGGGCGTGGCTTGAATTCGCTATTCGATGGCTTCACGTGATCACCGCTATCGCGTGGATCGGGTCGTCTTTCTATTTCATTGCCTTGGATCTTGGCTTGCACCGCGACCGCAATCTGGCGTCTGGCGCGGATGGCGAAGAATGGCAGGTGCATGGTGGTGGGTTCTACCACATCCAGAAATATCTGGTCGCGCCCAAGTCGATGCCCTCTGACCTTGTCTGGTTCAAATGGGAAAGCTACGCGACATGGCTGTCCGGTTTTGCGCTATTGGCGGTGGTCTACTATTTCGGGGCCGAATTCTACTTAATCGACCCTAATGTGGCCGATCTGGCGACATGGCAGGCGGTTGGCCTGTCCTTCGGATCGCTTGTGATTGGCTGGGTGATCTACGACCAGCTGTGCAAATCGCCCTTGGGCGACAGCCCGACCGTTCTGATGGTTTTGCTGTTCATTGTGCTGGTCGTGATGGCGTGGGGCTATACGCAGGTGTTCACAGGCCGCGCGGCGCTACTGCACCTTGGGGCCTTCACGGCAACGATCATGACGGCCAACGTTGCCCATATCATCATTCCGAACCAAAAAATCGTTGTTGCCGACCTGATTGCAGGGCGCACGCCGGATGCTAAGTACGGCAAAATCGCCAAGCTGCGGTCGACCCATAACAACTATCTCACGCTGCCGGTGATCTTCCTGATGCTGTCCAACCACTACCCGTTGGCCTTTGCGTCCGAATACAACTGGATCATCGCCAGCCTTGTGTTCCTGATGGGCGTCACGATCCGGCATTTCTTTAACACCATGCATGCCCGTAAAGGTCGGCCTTGGTGGACGTGGCCGGTGACGGCGGTGATTTTCCTGATCATCATGTGGCTGTCCACTGCGCCCCTGTTCAAAGCTGACAACGAACAGGTCAGCGCAGGCGTCGCCCGCTTTGCCGAGGCCGAAGGGTTTGACCACGTTCAGGATATCGTGCTTGGGCGCTGCTCTATGTGTCATGCTGCCGAACCGGTTTGGCCAGGGCTGCTTTGGGCACCCAAGAATGTGCGTCTGGAAACCTCTGCCGACATCGCTGTGAATGCGCAGGGGATCTATCTTCCGGCCGGTATCAGCCACGCCATGCCGCCCTCAAATCTGACCTATGTCGAAGAAGAAGAACGCGCCGCAATTCGTGCATGGTATGCCGCTGCCACGGGTGGCGCTGACAGCTAAACCAGCCCAAACCGCAGCTTTCAGAATCGCGATCTGTCTGCTAGGTTTCGTGGTATGAACACCCACACCCCCAATATGCGCCCTGTTATCCGGCAATTAGACGATGCTGCCATCAACCGTATTGCGGCGGGTGAGGTGGTTGAACGCCCTGCCTCTGCGGTTAAGGAGCTGGTGGAAAACGCCATCGACGCAGGCGCGCGCCGGATTTCGATTGATATTGCCGATGGGGGCAAAACGCTGATCCGCGTCACGGATGATGGCTGGGGCATTCCCGAAGAGGAACTTCCGCTGGCTTTGTCACGCCATGCCACATCCAAGATCGACGGGTCGGACCTGCTGAATATCCACTCCTTCGGCTTTCGTGGCGAGGCGCTGCCTTCGCTGGGCGCTGTTGGTCGTCTGACCATCCAAAGCCGCGTGTCTGGTGCCGAAGGGTGCGAATTGTCGGTGTCCGGCGGGCGCGTTGATCCGGTCAAACCGGCGGCGATTAACACGGGCACCATCGTCACCCTGCGCGATCTGTTCTTTGCCACGCCCGCGCGTCTGAAATTCCTGCGCACAGATCGGGCCGAGATGCAGGCGATCAGTGATGTGGTCAAACGTCTGGCTATGGCAGAACCCTCGGTCGGGTTTACCCTGCGGGATGTGTCGGGCGGTGGCGAAGGCCGTGTGACCTTCCGCGCTGATGCTGTCACGGGTGATTTGTTCGATGCGCTGCGGGGTCGTCTTGGGCAAGTGATGGGGGCGGAATTCGTCGATAACGCCATCGCCGTTGACGCCGAACGCGAAGGGTTCCGCCTGACGGGCTATGCGGGTCTGCCGACCTATTCGCGCGGTTCCGCCGTGGCGCAGCATCTGTTCGTCAATGGCCGCCCTGTGCGTGACAAGCTTCTGATCGGTGCTTTGCGCGGCGCTTATGCCGATTTCCTCAGCCGTGATCGTCATCCTGCCGTGGCGCTGTTCGTTGATTGCGCACCCGACAAGGTTGATGTGAACGTACACCCCGCCAAGTCCGAGGTCCGCTTCCGTGATCCGGGTCTTGTCCGTGGTCTGATCGTGTCCGCGCTGCGCCATGCTTTGGCGGATGCGGGGCATCGTGCGTCGACCACCGTTGCGGGGGCCACGCTTGGCGCGATGCGGCCCGAGCCGATGCAAAGCCAGCCGCGCATCTATCAAATGGATCGTCCGTCGCCGATGGCCCGCGCCGCCAGCTATGCCGCACAAGCCCCCGGCTTTGCCGAAATGCAGAACCAGTATTCGGGCCGCGTCGAGCCGGTGATCGAAACGCCTGAACCGGTCGCGCAGGCCGAGCCTGTTGAACATCGCCCCCTTGGTGCTGCGCGGGGGCAGGTGCATGAAAACTATATCATCGCCCAGACGCAGGACGGCATGGTCATCGTTGACCAGCACGCCGCGCACGAACGTCTGGTTTATGAAAAGCTGAAAAAGCAGATGGCTGAGAATGGCGTCGCCGCGCAAGCGCTGTTGATCCCTGAAGTGATCGAGTTGTCCGCTGATGATCAGAACCAGCTTCTCGAAATTGCCGATGATCTGTCGCGTATGGGTCTGACCATCGAACCTTTCGGCGGCGGTGCGATTGCCGTGCGCGAAACCCCTGCCATTCTGGGCGAGGTGAACGCCGAAAAACTGCTGCGCGATGTGTTGGATGAACTGGCGGATTTCGGTGGGTCCAAGCTTGTTCAGGAAAAGATCGAGGCGATCCTGTCCCGTGTCGCGTGCCACGGCTCGATCCGTTCAGGTCGCTGGATGCGCGCCGAAGAAATGAACGCCCTTCTGCGCGAGATGGAGGCGACGCCCCATTCCGGCCAGTGCAACCATGGTCGCCCGACCTATGTTGAGCTGAAATTGGCAGACATCGAACGGCTGTTCGGCCGCACATGATCCAGATCGGAGAGCTTCAGATCAATCTGTCTGATCCGGTGGTGCTGGCTGTTCTGGCGGGTGCGGGTCTGGTTCTGTTGATGCTGTTCCTGACGATGCGCGCGGCGGGGCGATCGGCCAGGCTGATGCATCCGATGGCGTCGCAGATGATGCAGTTGGGTCAGCGGGTTCAAAGCCTGTCGGACGGGCAGGAACGGCTTGCTGGAGGTCTTCACCACGTGTCCGAGGCGCAGGCGCAAAGCCAGACCGCCATGCTACAACTGATGGAGCAGCGTTTGTCCGAGGTGCAGGAACGCATGAACGTGAACCTGCACGGATCGGCGCGGCGCACGGCGCAGTCCTTGGGCGAATTGCAGCAGCGTCTGACTGCAATCGACAAGGCGCAGGAGAATATCACCAAGCTGTCGGGCGATGTGCTTTCGCTGCAGGATATCCTGTCGAACAAACAAACGCGCGGGGCCTTCGGGGAAATCCAACTGCGCGATATCGTGTCCAAGGCGCTGCCCTCAGACAGCTATAAACTGCAAGCAACCCTGTCGAACGGGAAGCGGGCCGATTGTCTGATCGATCTGCCCAATCCGCCGGGATCTATTGTGATCGATAGCAAGTTTCCGTTGGAGGCCTACGAACAACTGCGCGCGGCTGAGACGCAGGAGCAGTTGAACCGCGCGGCGCAAATGCTGCGGTTGTCGGTACGCAAACACATCAAGGACATCAAGGATAAGTACATCATCGAAGGCGAGACGGCAGACTCTGCGCTGATGTTTCTGCCGTCTGAGGCAGTCTATGCCGAACTGCACGCGAACTTTCCGGAACTGGTGCGCGACGGTTTTGATGCCCGTGTCTGGATCGTGTCGCCGACCACCTGCATGGCCACGCTGAACACCATGCGGGCGATCCTGAAGGACGCGCGGATGCGGGAACAGGCGGGTGCGATCCGTCGCGAGCTGTCGTTGCTTTTTGCGGATGTGGATCGTCTTGGGGCGCGTGTCGAAAACCTGGACCGTCATTTTGGTCAGG
>CATNDK010000041.1 GCA_950096585.1 Thalassococcus halodurans
ACCAGTTGCTGGGTGAAATGGACGGCTTTGAGGCGAACGAAGGCGTGATCATCGTTGCGGCGACCAACCGTCGAGACGTGCTTGACCCCGCGCTGCTGCGTCCGGGCCGTTTCGACCGTCAGGTCACCGTTCCGAACCCCGACCTGAAAGGCCGCGAAAAGATCCTTGGCGTGCACGCACGCAAGACACCGCTTGGCCCCGACGTCGACCTGCGTATCATCGCGCGTGGTACACCGGGCTTCTCGGGTGCGGATCTGGCGAACCTTGTGAACGAGGCCGCCCTGATGGCTGCCCGTGTCGGTCGCCGCTTTGTCACGATGGTCGATTTCGAGAACGCCAAAGACAAGGTGATGATGGGCGCGGAACGTCGTTCCATGGTTCTGACACAGGACCAGAAGGAAAAGACAGCCTACCACGAAGCAGGCCACGCCGTTGTCGGCATGCATCTGCCGCAGTGTGATCCGGTCTACAAAGCAACAATCATCCCGCGCGGTGGTGCGCTGGGTATGGTTGTGTCCCTGCCGGAAATCGACCGTCTGAACTGGCACCGTTCCGAGTGCGAGGAAAAGATGGCGATGACCATGGCCGGTAAGGCTGCGGAAATCATCAAGTACGGTGCTGACAATGTGTCGAACGGTCCGGCTGGCGACATCCAGCAGGCATCGGCGCTGGCCCGTGCGATGGTTCTGCGCTGGGGTATGTCCGATAAGGTCGGCAACATCGACTATTCCGAAGCCCACGAAGGCTATAGCGGCAACACCGCTGGTCTGTCGGTTTCCGCCCACACCAAAGAGCTGATCGAAGAAGAAGTGAAACGCTTCATTCAGGAAGCTTACGAGCGGGCCTTCAGCATTCTGACCGAAAAGAATGATGAGTGGGAACGTCTGGCGCAGGGTCTTCTGGAATACGAGACGCTGACAGGCGATGAAATCAAACGCGTCATGAACGGCGAACCGCCGCACAAGGACGATGGCGACGCGGATGCGGATAAGGACGACAACAAGCCGAGCCTTGTTGCGGTTCCGAAAACCAAACCCAAGTCCAAGCCGTCCGGCGATGCCGGGCTGGAGCCTGAACCCACAGCATGATGGACACATCTGCAGATATGGATTGGAACCCCGGAGTCTATCAACGATTCCGGGGTTTACGCTTGCGCCCCGCGCTTGATCTGATGCGCTCGCTTGGGCCGCTGCCCGAAGGCGATGTCATCGATCTGGGCTGCGGCAGTGGCGAGGTCGGGCCAGCGCTTGGCCAGTTGCGCCGCCCGCTGATCGGCATCGATTCAAGCCCTGCCATGCTGCACCACGCCAAACTGACCGGCGTCTATTCCGAACTTCGGGAAATGGATATCGTCGATTGGTCCGCCGAAACGCCCCCCGCGCTGATCTTTTCCAACGCGGTGCTGCAATGGCTGCCGGATCACACCACGCTGTTCCCGAAACTGGCGGGCATGCTGACCAAAGGCGGCTATCTGGCGGTGCAATTGCCCCACCAGCGCAACGCCCCGTCGCATCGCCTGTGGCGCCAACTGGTGGATGAACTTTTTCCCGGTCGTGTGGATCACAGCAAACAGCCGGGCATCCTGCTGCCTGCGGAATACCACCGGTTGATGGCCCCCTTGGGTAAAGTCACCCTGTGGGAAACCGAATACTATCAGGAACTGGCCCCCGACGGTGAAGGCAACCCTGTGCGTCGCTTTACCGAAGGCACCTATGCCCGCCCGATCCTGCAGGCGCTGGACCCTGACGAACAGGCAAGACTGATCGCCGCCTACGAGGCCGTGATCGGCAAAGCCTATCCCAAGGGCCCCACCGGATCGGTCCTGTTCCCGTTCCGCCGCTTGTTTATTACGGTCCAAGTCTAAGCATTTCCAAAGGCAGTCCCATGCCCGCATTGAAGCCCACGCAATATAACGCCCGCATCACATGGCTGGGCACCGTCACACCCACGCCCGACAGCATCCGCTCGGCCCCGTGCGACCATCTGGAATTGACGTGGGAGGGCGTCGCCGCAGACAGCCACGCAGGCATCAACCGCCCGTCGTGCAGCCGCCTTCTGAAACAGTACCCGCGCGGAACGGAAATCCGGAACGTCCGTCAACTCTCCATCGTCTCGGCCGAGGAACTGGCCCAGATCGCCGAGGCCATGGGCGTGCGCCAAATCGCGCCGGAATGGCTGGGCGCGACGATGGTGGTCGAAGGCATCCCCAACTTTTCGCACATCCCGCCATCCTCGCGGCTGCAACTGGCCGATGGCGGCATGCTGGTCGTCGATATGGAAAACCGCCCCTGCGGCCTTCCCGCGCGCGAGATCGAACGCGACCACGAAGGCTTCGGCAAACGCTTTGCTGCCGCTGCAAGGGGCAAACGCGGCATCACTGCCTGGGTCGAGCGGCCCGGCCACCTGCGGCTGGGCGAGGACCTGCAACTGCACATCCCCCACCAACCCATCTGGGCGCATATCGAGAGTGTGCTGTAAACGGCATGGTTATTCGAAACAGCCTTTCCTTTCAGCTTATTCACAAAGTGGATCAGGCCTTCTAGGAGAGACTTCCGAATTAATCTCGATTCGAGCGGATCAACCAGACGACCCAAATTCCGAGCAGCGTAAGCGATATAAAAGTCATGTCGATATAAAACCCCATAGCGCGCAGCAACAGATCGCCACCAAATACCAATCCTAGAATTGCCAAGGTAAAGAATCTGTCTCTCATTGAGTCATGCCGAAATTTGGGGCTATTCCCTCACCGTATGGTTGGGGCAATAACCTTATTTGAGGTGTCCTTCGCATCCACGCGCTCCCCTCGATATTCATCCAATATTACGGATTTCTCTGGCGAATTTACTCACAACAATACCCAACACTAAACCGAACGCAAATATCTGCCGTAGCGTTGCATTCCTCTGTCATCGCGGTTGCAGATAGGCGATGGGGGAATGCTGGTCGTCGAAATGGATAACTGCCCCTGCCACCTGCGATTGGGCGAAGGCCTGCAACTGAATATCCCTCATCGACCCATCTGGGCACATATCGAGAGTGCGCTCTGAGGGGGGCACTTCGCTTCGCGAAGAAAAATTCAGAGCCAGTAATTTATTTTGAAAGTCGGCATAAGCAGTATAGGTCAGCTTCGAGACCATACCTTTTTAAGCTGCTATATTTGGAGAAGAATGTTTAAAGAACGCATGGACACAGCTTTTCCGAGGTATTGATAGTGGTCTATTTTATATCTTTTTTGTTTGTTTTGGTCTTTGCGCCGCTTGTGGCCCATATCCGCGGATCGAATCCCGCCTCGCTTTTCTTTGTCGTGGCGGCCATCTATGCGATGATTGGGACTCTTAATTTTGCTTATAGTGATATCCTTCTAGGTCATTTCACAGAAACTGAGCCGGAAGATCACGACACCTATTATGTGGTGAGCCATGCTCACTATTTAGGAAGCATTGGTATCTTGATGGCGGTTTTAGGGGCGATAACTTGGGCACAGACGCAGGTTGGCGCAATGCGATATCCCGCTCTGACCAAAGGCTTCTTTTGGGTACTACATATCGCGCTGATCGGAAGCACCGCGTATCAAAGAGTGCTCGCCTTCAACTTGGAAAAGCCCCATCGATATAGCAATTACGCAGTGTTCACGGAAACATATGGTTTGATAAGTTTTTTGTCCGGCTTTCTGGCATCAGCGGCGCTTCTCGGGCTGCTGTGCCTTCTCTTATGGTCGTTCGCAGCAAAATGGCTGGTGAGGTGAGGCGCAGTTTTAGAGGGCGAACATGTGCTCAAACTCGGCGGATTCCTACTTCCTTTGCAGTTCAGGCATTCGCATAAATCTGCTGGGCGGCGGATTTTAGACAGCCCGAAGCTTTCACAACGAACCGAGAAGGCCGTCGAAAAGGCTTCCAAGTCGCATCAAATTCACCCCACCGGCACAGGCACCATCGTACCTGACAACATGGCGACGTGGGTTTCCTGACCGTCTTCCACAGCAAACACATCCGCCGTCACAATCACCAAACGCCGTCCGCCTTTCACAACGTTTCCGCGCGCGATTAATGATGTGCCGCGGGCAGGGGCCAGCAGGTGGATTTTCATTTCCGAGGTGACGACTTCTTGATCTTCGGGGATCACGGTCAGCGCCGAATAACCCGCTGCGCTGTCACCGATTGAAAAGGTCAGCCCCGCGTGGGCATAGCCGTGCTGTTGCCGGATATGGTCGCCAATCGGCGCGGTGATCTCGACACGGCCAGTTTCGATGCTGCCCAACTCAGCACCCAAAGTGCCCATCATGGATTGGCGGGCAAAGCTGTCGCGGATTTTCTGTCTGATCTGTTCCATGCCCGCACTGGATCATGGGGCAACGACTTAGGCAAGAGCCGCGCGGGGCATCGGGATGGCGGCAGGAGTCTTGCCTGTCAGGATCGCCACAGCATCGGGCGCCATCAAACCGCACAGCGCGGCGCTGTCGCTGCGCAGACCGCCGGTGTAGGTGCCATAGGCCGGCATCACGATCCTGTCCTTGTCCACGAGGAAACAGGGCCTGCTGATCAAACGCCCGCGCAGTGGCAGACGGGCCTTGGGGTGATAGTGCCCCGATATTTCACAGGTGGCCCCAACGGTCGCAATGTGCCGGAACACCAGCGGGTCCAGTTGCAGGTCTTTGACATGGGTGCCGCCGATCCCCACAGGACCGGGATCATGGTTGCCCTCAATCCAGACCCAATCGCGCCCTGCTTGCAAACGGGTGATCCACAGCAGTTCCTCTTGCGGCAGTGCGCGCCCGATATCCGGTGCATCAAAGCTGTCGCCAAGGCAGATCACCTGCCGCGCACCCGTCGCCTCTAAGTCCGCTTCCAGCCGTGTCAGCGTATCGCGCGTGTCATAGGGGGGCAGCTGTGCGCCGCCTACCGCCGACAGCCGTTCGGATTTGCCGAAATGAAGATCGGACACCACCAACAACCGCTGATCGGGCCAGAAAAGCGCGCCCGATCCCAGCGCGCAAAGTGCTGCATTGTTGAAGTGGAAAGCATGGTGGTTCATGCTTTGTTCATGCCTCAGGCGGCACGCTTTGGCAATCGCTTAGTAAGGCACGCGCCAGCTTGGTTTGACCTCGATCTGGTTCAACCCGCTTTCATCCATCAGGCGCGTGACCTCTTCCTCTAGCAGGCGTTCGTCGGCCTCTCCGTTGATCGGCACGCGGCCGGGTTCAAGGAACAAGGGCGCGGCCAAGGGCGTGACGCGGGTCAGGCGCAGCAGGTCGATCCGGTCGCCCACACGCTGGCACATGTCGCGGATACGGTCGAAGTCGACCAAGCCGCGCATCGCCTCTTCCCTCGTGATTTGCAGCAGCAGGTGGTCGGGGTCATAGCGCACCAGCGTGTCGTACAGGATGTCCGACGACATCGTCGCCTGCCGCCCCGATTTGCGCTGGCCGCCCACCTGCCGTTCGATCAGCCCCGCAATCGTGGCAGACGCGCGGAAGGTCCGTTTCATCACCGCATTGCCCGCCAGCCAGCCGTCCAGACCGGCCTCAAGCCGTTCCAGATCGAACAGCGGGCGCGGGTCTGTCACTGCGTCCAGCCCCCAGATCAGCGTGGCATAGTCCGTGGCAACAAAGCCCATGGGCGCGAGCCCCTCTTCCTCCATCCGTTTGGTCAACAGAAGGCCAAGCGTTTGCTGTGCGTTACGGCCAGCGAAACCGTAGACCACCAGTTGTTCGCGCCCGTCGTGGGGGAAGCTTTCGATCAAAAGCCTGCCGGGTTGCGGAAGCTGCGATACATCCCGTTGCAGGTGCAGCCAGTCGCGGGTGTGGGGCGGCAGGGCGGGCCAGTCGTCTTGCTGGAATATCCTGAGTATACGCTGTGACAGCTGGGTGGACGTTGCGAATTTCGTACCCATGAAGGTCGCGATCTTGGGTTTCTTTTTTGCATCGCGCGTGACCTGCACGACCATATCGCGCAGCCCTTCGTAGCGCACGATCTGCCCGCCGATCAGAAAGGTGTCGCCGGGGGTTAGCGAGGCGGCAAAGCCCTCTTCGACCTCGCCCAAGGGCGCACCACCGCGACCGCGCCATTTGACCTTGAGCGTGTCGGTGTCCTGAATGGTGCCGATGTTCTGCCGGATGCGCACAGCAGATCGTGGATCGCGCAGTTCCCACAGCCCGTCGGGACGCTGGCGGATGCGCTGCCATTGGTCATAGGCCCGCAGCGCGTAGCCCCCCGTAGCACAGAAATCCAGACAAGCGTCAAAGCTGGCGCGGCTTAGGTCCGAATAGGCCCCCGCGCTTGTCATTTCCTCATAGAGCGCATCGGCATCAAACGGCCCGCTGGCGGCGGCGATCAGGATGTGTTGGCACAGCACATCGCGCGGACCCGCCCCGCGCGTGTCGCCGTCCAGATCATGCGCCTTCACGGCCTCAAGCGCGGCGATACATTCGACCACTTCGAACCGGTTGGCAGGCACCAAAAGCGCCTTGGACGGTGCGTTATAGCGGTGGTTGGCGCGCCCGATCCGCTGGACCAGACGTTTGACGTTTTTCGGCGCGCCCACCTGAATGACCAGATCGACATCGCCCCAGTCGATGCCCAGATCAAGGCTGCCTGTGCAGACAATCGCGCGCAGGTCGCCGCGCACCATCGCGGCCTCGACCTTTTCGCGCTGGCCACGGTCCAACGACCCGTGGTGAATGCCGATGGGCAGCGCGTCTTCGTTGGCGAGCCACAGGTTGTGAAAGAACAGCTCGGCCTGCGCGCGGGTGTTGTGAAAGATCAGCGTGGTCTTGTGTTTCTTCACCTGCTCCAACACCGCCGGAATGGAGTATTTCGCGCCGCCGCCGGACCATGGCGGGGTCTCGTCCGTGACCAGCATCTGGATATCAGGATCAGGGCCGGGATCGGCCAGAAGGATATCGCAGGGGTCGGGATGACGGGCGAGCAAGTGCGCGATTTGCTGCGGGTCATCCACGGTGGCCGACAGTCCCACGCGGCGCAGATCGGGACACAGCGTTTGCAGCCGCGCCAAGGCCAGCATCAATTGATCGCCCCGCTTGCTTTCGGCCAATGCGTGGATTTCATCCACGATCACGCGCTGCAACCCTTTGAACATGCGCGGGGCGTCTTCGTAGCTGGTCAGCAGCGCAAGGCTTTCAGGCGTTGTCAGCAGGATATGGGGCGGGTCGGCGCGTTGGCGTTTCTTGCGGCTTGAGGGCGTATCGCCCGTGCGATCCTCGACCCGGATGTTCAGGCCCGCGCCTTCGATCGGGGTGCCAAGGTTGCGCTTGATGTCAGACGCCAGCGCCTTGAGCGGGCTGACGTAAAGTGTGTGCAGACCGGGCTCTGGATCGGTGCCCAATTCGGCCAGTGTCGGCAGGAAACCCGCCAAGGTCTTGCCGCCGCCCGTGGGCGCGATCAGCAATAGTGCAGGGTTTTCGGCCCGATCCAGCATCGCCTGCGGGTGGGGGTGCAGCGACCAGCCTTTGCCGTCGAACCAACGTTGTAGACTGTCGGGCAGGGTGCGGGAGGTGGTGTTGGTGGTCAATCAGGCCTCTTCCAGCCGGTCCGTGGCGGGGGCGGGCGTCGGGTAAATCGTGGACAGGAGAGCATAGATTTCTGGCGTCATGTCGAAGGTCATACCGGCGAGCGATGGCTGGAGTTGCTCGACGGTTCGCGCCGACAGGATCGGTGCAGGTTTTGCCGGATGGGCGGCGACCCAAGCGACAGCCAGCGTTGCAGGCGAGGTGCCCAGATCATTGGCAATCTCGACCAGACGTCCTGCTGCCTTGTGCATCTCGTCCACCGCGTAACGGTTGGTGTAGCGTTCATCGTCGGTCAGCCGGCCTGTTTCACCGGCCACGTATTTGCCCGTCAGAAGGCCGCCGCCAAGGGGCGAATACGGCACGGCCTGAATTTTCTGATCGGCGCACATGGGCAGCAGTTCGACTTCGGCCTGACGTTTGACAAGGTTGTACATCGGCTGAAGCACATTGATGCGGGTGCCGAACGTTTGCGCCACGGCCTGTGCCTTCATCACCTGCCACGCGGCGTAGTTGGACACGCCGATATGGCGGATCTTGCCTGCGGATTGCAGCTCGGCCAGCGTCTCAAATGTTTCCGACAGATCGGTGTCGCCGTCCCAGATATGGATATAGAGCAGGTCGACCATATCCAGCCCAAGCCGTTTGCGGCTGGTGTCGAATTGCGCGGTGATATTGGCGCGGGTGGCGGGGCCATCCATGGCGGCTTTGGTCGCGATGTAAAGGTCGTCGCGGCAGTCTTTGATTAACCCGCCAAGGATCGTTTCCGACTGACCACCGGTATAGACATAAGCCGTGTCGAAATGGGTGATGCCCGCGTTGCGGCAGGCATCGAACATTTCGGCGCTTTGGGTGGCATCGGCCTTGCCGCCGAATTGCATGGTGCCAAAGGCGAAACGCGGCACGGCGGTGCCGTTTGCGGTGGTCAGGTCGGTCATCGGTGTCCCCTGTGTCAGGTGTCAGCCGCGTTTATACGGGTCTTTGGGGCTGCGGTCATCGGACAAAGACTGTTGCGTGCGGGTGACGAGCAATTCGATGGCGTCGGCCAGATGTTCTTCTCCGATGTTATAGTCGCCCCGTTCCACGCGGATACGGTGGGCTTCGATCATCACGTCGGCATGGCGGCAGCCTTCGGGCGGTTCGAACCGGTAGCAGGCCAGTTCGATCAGAAAGCCGAGCGGGTCCTTGAAATAGATCGAGTCCATGAAGCCGCGATCCTTGGGGCCGGAGTGGGGGATGCCACGGGTATCAAGGCGTTTGACCACCTGGCTCCAACTGGCTTTGGAGACATTGAGCGCCAGATGATGCACACAGCCCGCATCGGTCGGGGTGCGGTCGTGGACGGGTTTGCGGCTTTCGTTGGTGAAAATGGTGATCAGTCGCCCGTCGCCGGGATCGAAATAAAGATGACCTTCGTCGGGATTGTCGAGGTTGGGCTGATCGAAGATGAAGGGCATGCCCAGCACTCCTTCCCAGAAATCGATGCTGGTCTGCCTATCCGCGCCCATGATGGTGATGTGATGGACGCCTTGGGTTTGAATCTTTTGCATGGGGTCTCCTTCCGCTTGGGGAAAGAGTAGTGCGTTTTCCGATAACGTGAACCGCTATCTTTGCAGAGAGTCTGTGCAGGCGTGATCCAAAGGGGCGCGGGCCCTTTGGGCCCACGCGCAGGTTTGTCTCGGGCCGCGGCCTTTGGCCGGACCCTCGGGTTTGGTGCCTGTGGCGGGCGTCAGGCAATGAGCATCCACAGGGCGACTGCGGCGAGGATTGCGCCGAAGGCCCGGTTGAGTGTGCGTGCGCTGTGGGGGCTGTGGAAGACCTTGGCGATCCGGTCGCCCAAAAGTGCCCAGAGCGAGAACGCGATCAGATTGTTCAGGGTGAAAACCGCCGTGATGAACAGAACTGTGCCTGTCTTATTGTCTGTGTCACTGGTCAGGAACTGGGTGAACATCAGGGCGATGATGACATAGGCCTTGGGGTTCAGAACCAGCAGGATGATGCCATCCCAGAGCGTGGCGGGGCGCGCCGTTTGCCGGTTGTTCAGAGCATCCGCTGTGAACAGTTTCCACGCGAGCCACAGGACGAAGGCCGATCCGGCAAGCTTCATGGCGACAAAAATCTGCGGCACCTGATCCATGGCGGCGACAAATCCGAAGCCTATGGCCGCCGTGATGGCGAAGGTGGCCAGATGATAGCCCGCGTTGGCGGGGATGGTGGCCTTGAACCCGAAGTAAGCGCCGTTGGCAGCAAAGAAGACGTTTCCGGGGCCGGGGCTGTAGGCCAGAGGAAATAGAAAAGTAATAAGCGCAAGAAAAGTTTGGGTCATCTCGGTGCCTCCGACTGAAGAGAGATATCTAGGACTTGGTGGCGCAGCGCTGCGACCCGTTTCTTGCGCATTCGGGGGGGGCGGCGGTTGCCAACAAAAAGCCCCGCGCTGGTTGGCGCGGGGCTTGGTGTTTCGGATATGATCCGAGGCTTAGTTCGGCACGTCGCCTGTCAGGCCTTCGATGTAGAAGTTCATGCCCAGCAGATCGCCGTCAGAGGCTGTTTCGCCTTCTGCCAGCCACGGAGTGCCGTCCTGTTTGTTGATCGGACCTGTGAACGGGTGGTAATCGCCCGCAGCGATGGCGTCTTTCAGGGCCAGTGCCTCGGCCTTGACGTCAGCAGGAACGGCGCTGGAAATTTCGCCGATGCCGACCATGCCGGTGCTGATGCCGTCCCATGTGTCGGTGCTTTCCCATGTGCCATCCATAACCGCTTTGACGCGATCGATGTAGTAGGGTGCCCAGTTGTCGATGATCGAGGACACGCGCGGCACGGGGCCGAATTCGGCCATGTCAGAGGCCTGACCGAAGGTGATCACGTTGCCAGCCTCTTGCGCGGCTGCCTGCGGTGCGGTCGAGTCTGTGTGCTGCAGGATCACGTCGGCGCCGTTGTCGATCAGTGCGCGGGCTGCGTCAGCCTCTTTCGCGGGGTCGAACCATGTGTAGGCCCAAACGATCGAGAACTCGACGTCGGGGTTTACTTTCTTGGCGTGCAGGTATGCGGAGTTGATGCCGCGGATAACCTCGGGGATCGGGAAGGACGCGATGTAACCGATCTTGTTGGTTTTGGTCATCTTGCCCGCGATGTGGCCCTGAATGGCGCGGCCTTCGTAGAAGCGTGCGGAATAGACGCTGACGTTATCGGCGCGCTTGAAGCCCGTGGCGTGTTCGAACTTCACGTCGGGGAACTTGGCCGCAACGTTCATCGTCGGGTCCATGTAGCCGAAAGATGTGGTGAAGATGATGTCTGCACCCGACAGCGCCATCTGTGTGATTGCGCGTTCTGCGTCGGCACCTTCGGGCACGCTTTCCTGATAGACGGTTTCAACCGCATCGCCCAGTTCGGCCTCAACCGCCTTACGGCCTTGGTCGTGTTCGTAGGTCCAGCCGCCGTCGCCGACGGGGCCCACATAGATGAAGCCTGCCTTGACTTTGTCTTGGGCAAAGGCGCTGCCTGCTGCAAGGCTGAGGGCCGCTGCGCTGGCAAGGAGTGTTCTGCGTTTCATGTTCGGTTCTCCCGGTTGGTTTATAGTTTTGCCTCAGGCCGAGGCGTGGAATGGCCTGCCGAGCGAGGCGGGTGCGCCATGGGCTCCGCGGGCAGAAATAAAGACAAGGACCAGAATGGTCATCAGGTAGGGCGATGCGGACAACAGCGCCACAGGAACAGCAGCACCAGCAGCTTGCAGGTTCAACTGTAGCACGGTGACGCCGCCGAACAGATAGGCGCCGATGGCCACGCGGCCAGCGCGCCATGACGCAAAGACCACAATCGCCAGCGCGATCCAGCCTGCGCCTGCGGTCATGCCTTCGGTCCATTGCGGCACGCGCACCAGCGACAGATACGCGCCGCCAAGACCGGCGCAGGCCCCGCCAAAGAAGATCGCCATCATGCGGATGCGCACGACCTTATAGCCAAGCGCGTGCGCGGCATCGTGGTTTTCGCCCACAGCCCGCAGGATCAGGCCGATGCGGGTGTATTTCAGAACCGCCCAGACAACGATGACCAACGCCAGCGACAGGTAAACCATCAGGTCATGGCTGAACAGCATACGGCCCACGACAGGCATGTCCGACAGAAAACCCATATCAAGTTTGGGCAGGGTGGGGGATTTCATGCCCTCGTACGGTTTGCCGATCAGCGACGACAGGCCCAAGCCAACAAGGGTCAGGCCCAGACCAGTGGCCACCTGGTTCGACAGCAAAAGCTGGGTCAGCACCCCGAAACTGAGCGATAGAACGGCCGAGGCCAAGGCCGCAACCGCAAAGCCAAGCGCGGGGTTGCCGGTGTTGACGGCCACGGCAAAGCCCACCACGGCGCCCGTGATCATCATACCTTCGACGCCAAGGTTCAGAACGCCTGCGCGTTCCACGACCATTTCGCCGATGGCGGCCAACAGGATCGGGGTCGCCGACACCATGATCGACGCGACAAGCAGAACAGGGTTGATCGAACTGAGGTCCATTATGCTGCCCCCTGACCGAAGCGGATACGGTAATTGGTGAACACATCTGTCGCCAAAAGGAAGAACAAAAGCATCCCTTGGAACAGTTGGATCGACGCGCCGGGCACGCCCAGCATCAGCTGCGCAAGTTCGCCGCCAATGTAGGTCAGCGCCATCAGCAGACCCGCCAGCAAGATGCCCACCGGATGCAGGCGGCCAAGGAAGGCGACGATGATCGCGGTAAAGCCGTAGCCCGAGTTGAAGTCGATGCTGATCTGGCCTGCGGGGCCTGTGACCTCGAACAGACCGGCAAGACCGGCCAGCGCACCGGCGGTGCCAAGGCAGAAGATCACGATGCGGTTCGGGTTCACGCCAGCAAAGCGGGCTGCACGCGGGGCCTCGCCCGACAAGCGGATCTGGAAGCCGCGGATGTGTCGGGCGAACAGAACATAGGCCGCGATGACCGCAATAAGGGCAAAGACGACGCCCCAATGCATGCCGGTGTTGGCGATTAGCTCGCGGTTGGCGGCAGCGTCCCATTGCTGAAAGTTCCTGCTGCCCGGAAAACCCATACCGTCGGGGTTGCGCAGCAGGCCGGATGAAACCGAGGCCAGAATGGATTCAGCCACATAGACCAGCATCAGCGATACAAGGATTTCATTGGTGCCGAACTTGGTTTTCAGGATGGCGGGGATCATGGACCACGCCCAACCGCCCAGCGCGCCTGCGATCACCATCATCGGGAATAGCAAAACGCTTTCCGACGGATAAAGTGCAAGGCCAGCGCCCGCGCCGCAAATTGCGCCCATGATGTATTGGCCTTCCGCGCCGATGTTCCAGATGCCCGCGCGGAAACCGACCGATAGGCCAATCGCGATCAGGATCAGCGGACCGGCCTTCACCAGCAACTGTGGCCGTGAATATCCGGCGAATTGCGGGTGAAACAGCGGGTCCCAGAAAATGGTGCGGATTGCCTCAAGCGGCGGTTTTCCAAGGGCGGCAAACATCATTCCGCCGACAATCATCGTCAAAATGACAGCCAAAACAGGAGTAATGACGGTCCAAACCTGCGAAGGCTGCGGGCGTTTTTCCAAATGGATCATGCGGTGCCTCCGGCGGATGTGGGGGACATGGCGTTACGCATGGGCCACCTCCATATCTTGGGCACCGCCCATCATCAGGCCGATGGTGTCTATGGTCAGGCCAGCAACCGGCACGGCATCTGTCAGACGCCCTTCGTTCAGCGCGGCAAAGCGATCGGAAATTTCCATCAACTCGTCCAGATCCTGCGAAATGACGACAATCGCGGCACCGTTCGCAGCCAGATCAAGGATCGCCTGACGGATCGCGGCGGCAGCGGCGGCATCCACGCCCCACGTGGGCTGGTTCACGACCAGAACCTCGGGGCGTTGCATGATCTCGCGCCCGATCACGTATTTCTGCAGGTTGCCACCGGACAGCGCGCGCGCAGCGGTGTTGGCGCTGGGCGTGCGGACGTCGAAGCTGCTGATGACTTTTTCGGTAAAGTCCTTGGCGGCGGTCCAATCGATAAAGCCGTTCTTCAGCAGCCCTTCGCGACGGGCGGCGGTCAGAACACCGTTTTCGGTCAGGCTCATGTTCGGGGCGGCGGCGTGGCCAAGGCGTTCTTCGGGACCGGACAGCAGGCCAGCATCGCGGCGCGCCATGGGACCTTGGCGGCTGACGTCTGTGCCCAGCAGTTCAATACTGCCCGTAGGCGACAGCCGTTCGCCGGACAGCGCGGCCAGAAGTTCATCCTGCCCGTTGCCTGCAACGCCGCCGATGCCCAACACTTCGCCCCGTTGCACGGACAGCGACACGTCCCGCAGCGGCGTGCCGAACGCACCGGGGGCGGGTAGGGACAGGTTTGCGACCTTCAGCGCGACCTCGCCCAATGTAGTTTGGCGTGCTTCTGGCGTGGCAAAGCTTGCCCCTACCATCATTTCGGCCAGTTCGCGGGCAGATGTGTCTTTGGGTGTGCAGGTCGCAACCTTTTTGCCCAAACGCAGGATGGTCGCGGTGTCGCAAAGCGTACGGATTTCTTCTAGCTTGTGCGAAATATACAGGATCGACGTGCCCTCGGCCCGCAGCTTGTTCAAGGTCTGGAACAGGATATCCACCTCTTGCGGGGTCAGAACGCTGGTGGGTTCGTCCATGATCAACAGTTTGGGGTCTTGCAAAAGACAGCGGATGATCTCGACCCGCTGGCGTTCACCGGCGGACAGGGTGCCCACGATGCGCGACGGATCCAGCGGCAGGCCGTATTCTTCGGATACAGTGCGGATGCGTTCGGCCAGTTCGCGGGTCTTGGGCGGGGTTTCCATGCCAAGGG
>CATNDK010000042.1 GCA_950096585.1 Thalassococcus halodurans
TCCAGCTGAGCTATGCGATTGGTGTGGCCAAGCCGCTGTCGATCTATGCCGATACACACGGCACAGGTCAGGTGGACGCCGCTGCAATCGAAGCGGCTATTCCGCAGGTGATGGACCTGACCCCGCGCGGTATCCGGACGCATCTGGAACTGAACAAGCCGATTTACGAACGCACAGCTGCCTATGGCCACTTTGGCCGTACACCTGATGCGGATGGCGGTTTCTCGTGGGAACGCACCGATCTGGTCGAGGCGCTTAAGAAAGCAGTCTGAACTTAATTTCGATCTTTATCGAAATGAAAAGGCCCTGATCTGCGGATCGGGGCCTTTTTACTTTAGCGCTTCAAGTGGCTCAGTCAGCCATAGGTCGCCCGTTCAGGCGCAGGAACAGGCTGGCTTCGTCGTTGTTCTTGAAAAACGGGACAGAGTCAGGAACGCTGTCATCCGTCGCGCGGGCAGCGATTTCGGCCAGAACGACTTCGGTGATGAATGGCATATCCAGCTTGCGCACTTCGTCCACTGGCACCCATTGCAAGTGGCTGAGTTCATCGCAAGCCGCATCGAAATCATCGGGATCGCTGGCAAGGGCATCCGCGTCGACCAGAAAGAACCGCGCATCAAACCGGCGCGGGCGTCCCGGCGGGGTGATAGCGCGGAAGACAAAGCTTAGGGCAGAGGCATCGGGCAGATAGCCACGGTTGGCGAAATCAATCCAGTCGTCTGGCACCGGATCGGTCCATGCCGCCATCTGGCCAAGGATTTGGCCGGTCTCTTCCCACAGCTCACGGATCGCGGCAGCGGCCAATGCGCCGGACATTTCGCGCGTGGCATCCTCGGCCAGTCTGGCGCGGCAGCCGTCAGCAAGCGGATTGGCCAGTGGAATATGCGCATCGCCTTTGTCCACGGCGCCGCCGGGAAAGACGAATTTGTTCGGCATGAACGCAGCCTTGGCGCCGCGCTGCCCCATCAGGACGCGCGGGCGTGTGGCCTTGTCGCGCATCACAATAACGGTCGAGGCGTCACGAATGGGGACGTCTTTGGTTTCGGTCATATTCACTCCGTTGTCCGGAGATCACGAAGACTCGCCGAACCCATGCATTTGTTTTGCCCATTGGAAGGCGACAATCATCCCCTTCAACCTTGGCAAAAGATAGAGCGACAGTCCACTGCATCCAACGGCGAAGATGGTGAACAGGGTCAACGGCTCGGGGCGCCATGTTTCAAAGACAAACAGAAGAAGCGGCGCCATCAGGTGGCCCACGATCAGAAGTGTCAGGTAGGCGGGCCCGTCATCCGCGCGGTGATGATGCAGGTCTTCACGGCACACAGGACACGTGTCGCGCACTTTCAGATAGCCACTCAGAAGAGGGCCGGACCCGCAATTCGGGCATTTCCGGCGCCAACCCTTAAGCAAGGCCGGCAGGGTCGGGCGTTCTTCAGTTTGTTTATCTGTTTCGGACATCAGTCACCTCGTTGAGGCCGTTAATTTGCATAAGCAAGGGGGCAATAAAAAGGTGTCAAACCGCCCTTGCGTCCGGATGTCGCAAATGGATTGTTTAGGGGTATTGAATTGGGGACGAAAGCTTTGAATGTCAGCGGTGCGGACGGAGCGGACGCTCACATGGGGTCCGGCAGTTCCGCCTCGGCCTGCTCGTCGGCTTCAATAAAGCTGACTGGTTCCTGCCTCAGAGGTGTTTCCACAAATTGCCCAATATAATAGAAGTCAGTGTAAAATCTCGATGCTGGAAAGGCCTGTGTCGAGAGTTCGGCGTGAACCACGTCTTCTTGCAAGGTCATATGCGTGTTTTCGCACGAAATGGTAGGATCGTTGACGAGTTCAGGCGGCGCGGCTCGAAAGAGGACACAGCCAGCCTGTCCCTCATGAAGGACATAAACGTCTGATGAATGAAGATAAAGATTACTCCCTCTCCACCATCCAGTATCCTCAGGAAGAATATACTCTGAATCGCCCGTAGCTGTTTCGATCACCAGTTTGCGACGCCAGTCGCTTTGCAGGCTGAACATCGGGCTAACTATGACGGACACCCGAACATCTTCTCCGAGATATGTCTGTGCGCGATGGTCTTCCGTCCTGCAGCCAGCCACGGCGGTAACAGTCAGGATTAAAATGAGACTTCGCATGCGGTGAACCAATCGTTGACCAGTAGCTGGCTATCGGCCGAGGGGACCGTTTGCAATGGGCTCGAAGGAGCCGTTCAATTTGTTTTCCAAGCCGATTATGTGAAACCCAGATGATCCACTCTGGGCACATTCAGGCCAGTTGCGCCTTAGGTCACCGAATGGATCGCTTGCGCTTCTATACTGCCAAGCAAACCACCCCCAATTTCCGCTGCCCAAACTTTTTTCGACGGAATTCCGAAGCTGGCCCGTTTGACCTGCATAACCGGCCACAACTGACCGGTGTTGAAACAAGAACTGGAAGGAAACAAACATGAAGTTTGCAGCTATCGGTGCAGGAGTTTTGGCAACAGCAGTGGCGATGGGTGGTTTCGCTGGCGAAGCACAAGCGCGCGGCGACCATCAGGGTCCGCAGTTCGACTTCTCTGAAATCGACGCCAACGGCGACGGCCAGATCAGCCTAGAGGAATTCGAAGCACGTGGCGAAGCCCGTTTCGCAGGCATGGACACCGACGGTGACGGCGCTGTTTCGCTTGAGGAACTGGTCGCAGGTTTCGAGCAGCAGCAGTCCGAACGCATGCAGCAGCGCGCGCAGCGTATGCTTGAACGTATGGATGCCGACGAAGACGGCAAGCTGTCGCCTGAAGAGCTTGAGGCACGTAGCGGTCCGGCCAAGATGTTCGACCGTATTGATGCCAACAGCGATGGCGTGATCACCGAAGAGGAAATCGCCGATCTGCAGTCCAAAATGGGCAAGCGTTTCGGCAAAGGTAAAGGTATGGGCGAAGGCCGCGGCGAACGTCACGGCAAGTTCTAATACCTCATGTCGGGCGGAAACCTCATCCCTCCGCCCGACGTTGCCCGCCTTTGCAGATCAGGATAGGCGTAAAGGTTACTAAGTGCCGCTGGACCTTATGACAGATCAAAGCGACGAAGATCTTCTTGCCGCCTATGCTTCGGGCAATCAGGCGGCGGCCCAAGCCTTGACCCTGCGGCATGCGGGTCGGGTGTTTGCCCATGCCATGCGTCTTTTGGGCGATCGGGCCGAGGCAGAGGATGTGGCGCAGGATGCGATGCTCAAGCTTTGGCGGATCGCACCGGACTGGCGCAGTGGCGAGGCACAGGTCAGCACGTGGCTGTATCGAGTGACCGCCAATATGTGCATCGACCGCATCCGCAAGCGGCGCACGACGAATTTTGACGATCTGCCGGAAATGGCGGACGACAGTGCTTCGGTCATTGAGACGATGGAGCAAAAAGAACGGCACGAGGCGTTGCAAGACGCATTGGACCAGTTGCCGGACAGACAAAAACAGGCGGTTGTTCTGCGCCACATCGACGGGCTTTCGAACCCCGAGATTGGGCAGATCATGGACATCACACCGCGAGCAGTCGAAAGTTTAACCGCACGGGGAAAGCGCGCTTTGACGGCGCTTTTGTCCCGCAAGCGCGAGGAGTTGGGCTATGACCACGCCGGAGAATGACGACTTTCTGGAAGCGTTCTTTGACGACGCCAAGAAATCCGCGCCGGTGGTGCCGGACGGGCTGATGGCGCGCATGATTGCAGATGCGCAGGCGGAAACGGATCGTCGCGCACAGATCGCTGTTGCTAGCGCGCCAAAGTCTGTCTGGAGCCAGATTATGGGCGCGGTCGGGGGCTGGCCTGCCTTGGCGGGTCTGAGCGCTGCGACGTTGACTGGTGTTTGGATCGGGCTGAACCCGCCCGCGGCCGTCAGCGATACGATGGCGCAGGTCATGGGACAGGACGGGGCGGTTGTTTCGGACTATTTGTTTGATCCGGTCACCGGGTTCGAACTGGCGATGTTGGAAGGGTAAAAGATGTCTGATGTACAACAGGACAAGCCGAAACGGTTCCCGTGGACGCGGGTTCTGCTGGTGGTTTCGCTGGCATTGAACCTGCTGATCGTGGGCGCGATGGCGACGTTCTTCTTTGCCAACTCCGGTCCGCGTGAATTCAGCCGGCGCCCCCCGCCGGATGGTCCATTCCTGTATCTGCGCGCCTTTTCGCAAGAAGACCGCCGTGCTTTGGGGCGCGAGTTTTTCAAAAACAGCAAACCGTCGCCCGAAATGCGTGAACTGGCGTTGCAGGACTATCAGGACGTTGTCGATCTGCTGAAACAGCCGGAATTCAATCAGGCCGAACTGAACAGCGTACTTGATCGCCAACATCAGCGTTCGAAATCGCTGCAGGAACGTGGTCGCCAGATGATGGTCGAGTACTTAGGCACCAAAACCCCAGCCGAGCGCGCGGCTTATGCCGACCGGCTGGCAGAGGAAGTTTCCGAATTCCGCTCGCGCGGCAAAAAGGAGGACCGGTACGGCCCCAAGCCCTGAGCCTTGGCATGAACGACCTTGTTGCGGCCGGTTGATTTGGCCGCATAAAGGGCGTTGTCCGCTTCTTCCAGAACCGTGGTGGCGGTTGCGCCATAGGCATTCAGGCTGGTTGTGACACCGATGCTGATGCTGACATAGGCGGATGCCTCGGATAGTTGGATCGGGCCGCTGTTCATGCCTGCGCGCAGACGTTCGGCCGACCGGATCGCGCGTTTCATGTTGGTTTTCGGTAGGATAACAAGAAACTCTTCTCCGCCAATCCGCGCGATCACATCCTGTGGCGACAGGTGTTCACGCAGGCGTTTGGCGACTTCGATCAAGGCACGATCCCCGTTGGCATGGCCGAACCGGTCGTTGATCTTCTTGAAAAAATCCACATCCACAATCATCGCGCTCAGCGGCATTTTCGCGGCTGTGGCCGCCTTTAGAAGGCGGTTCATCAACGGAAGGGCATAGCGCCGGTTGTACAGGCCTGTCAGGGGATCAACGATCGCAGCCTTCAGATCTGTCTGGACCTTGGTGCGCAGGCAATCGTGCAACGCCTTGCGTTCCAAAAGCGCGTTAATCCGGACCGTCATCTCGGCCATATCGGTCAAGCCGATCATGACGTCATTCGCCCCGAGATCAAGCGCGTGGATGGCGGCATTCCGTTGCGTTTCCGTAGCAATATAAAGGATTGCCGCGTGCCGCGTTTCCGTGCGCGACCGAAGTTCTGCCATCAAAGACAGGCCCAATCCGGGTTGATCCGCATCTTCGAACAGAACAAAAAGATCGGTGGTTTTCGCCGCTTTCCGAAGCAGCATGTCTGACCGGAAAAACTGGGTTTCGCCATCCAAAGCAGCAAAGCTTTTTTTCAGATCCGACTGGTTCTTGTCACGCATCACTGCGATCACTTGGCGGTGATCGAATTGCACTTTGGGTTCCTCAAAACCCAAATCCTGTGCCGTTTCGGCCTTAAGGCCCAAATCCAGTTCGGCATCGCGATTGCGCAGCAAAGACCGGATGTGCGCCAGCAACAGCAATTCGTCGACAGGACGCGGCAGAACCGCCTGCGCGCCCTTTTTCAACGCTTTGGTCCGGCTGGCCTGATCGTTTTCCTTCTGGATCAGAACCACCGGCGGCATAAGGCGTGTTTTCACCCCTTGGCGCAGGGTGTTTTGCAGACCTTCAAAGTCCACATCTGTCAGACCGTCCGACGCGATGATCAGATCGATCTGCTCGTTCTGCAGAACGCGCTTTGCCTGTCTGGCGTTCTCGGCCTGAAATACCTCGTAAAACGCCGCAGACAGTTTGACCCGCAGGATAATACGGTTCACGGCAAGGCTATCGATAATCAGGATACGCCCGGACATGGCGCAACTCCTTTAGCAGACTTGGGCCCTGATGGTTGCACAGGGCGATTGAGTCAGTCTTTAGTGACTTAGGTTAAGAAACCCTTTCGGAATTGATGAAATATGTCTGTGTCTCGTGAAGCAGCGGAAACAATCGGCGTTCAGGCTATGGGATGGCTGGCCGGAAATGATGAACTTTTGCCTGTGTTTTTGGGCTCGACCGGCGCAAGCGAAGCCGACTTCCGCGCAGGTCTGACGGACGCGGCCTTTCAGGGCTCTGTGCTAGAGTTTCTGTTAATGGATGACCGCTGGGTCGTGTCGTTTTGTGACGATGTCGGCCTTGCGTATGACGTGCCGGTCCAAGCGCGGGCGATGCTGCCGGGCGGAGAACAGGTCCACTGGACATGAGCGACCCCACGCGGATCAAAGCGGTTCTGTTCGACAAGGACGGTACGCTGTTCGACTTCAGGGCAACATGGGATGTCTGGACCCATCAGGTCCTGATCGATCTTGCGAAGGGGCGTGAGGACGTCCTGAAGGCCATGGCCCAAGACGCGCGGTTTGATCTGGATACGCGCAAGATGCAGCCCGACAGCCCCATCATCGCGGGCACACAGGCCGAAGCGACGTCGATCCTGCTCAGGCATCTGCCCGAGTGGACGTTTGACACCCTGATCCGCCATCTCGACGAACTGGTGGCGGTCGCGCCGTTGGTGCCCGCTGCGCCGTTGCCCGAACTGCTGGGGCAGTTGCAGGACATGGGCATTGCCACAGGCGTTATGACCAATGACAGCGAAGCGGGCGCCTTGGCCCATCTTAAGGCCGCTGGCGTCCACGAGATGTTCGATTTCGTTGCTGGATACGACAGCGGATATGGCGCCAAACCCGATCCCGATCCTTTGCTGGCCTTTGCGCAGCAGATCGGGTGCCCGCCTGAACAAACAGCCATGATCGGTGACAGCCGTCACGATCTTATTGCAGCGCGTGCGGCTGGTATGGTGTCTGTTGGCGTTCTAACCGGTGTGGCAGGAACGGACGAGCTGTCTGATCTGGCCGATGTCATTCTGGACCACATCGGCCATTTGCCCGATTGGTTGCGGACAGTTCCCGGCGAATAGGCACATTTTTAACTGTTTGGTCTCTGTTAAGCGATGCCGTGCATTCTGATCCAAAGAGGATTCGACATGCATGGGCTGATTAACAAAACGCTCCAGCATTTTTTGCTGGATACCTATGGACCTGCGGCTTGGGCGGCGATTGCCAGAAACGCCAAGGCAGACATCCAGAATTTCGAAGCTATGCTGAGCTATCCTGCTCAGGTCACGAGTGACGTTCTGAATGCAGCGGCTGACTATCTGGGCAAACCCAAAGACAGCTTGCTTGAGGATTTGGGTACATATCTGGTGTCACATCCCAACTGCGGCGTGCCGCGGCGCTTGCTGCGCTTTTCAGGGGTCGATTTTCTTGATTTTCTGAATGCATTCGACGATCTGCCAGACCGCGCGCGGCTGGCTGTGCCGGATCTGATCCTGCCTCAGCTCGAGGTCGAGGAGAAATCACTGGGCCTTTACGAACTGCACTGTGTCCACGATTTCGCCAGTGACGCCGCGCATGTCCTGTTGGGGCTGTTACGGGCCATGGCCGATGACTACGGCGCATTGGTTCTGATGGATGTGCAACATCAGGCAAAAGGTCATTCTCTGGTGTCGGTTCAACTGATCGAAGCGGCCTATGCATCCGGCAACAATTTCGAACTTGGCGTCATTGAAAGGCGGGCGACATGAACAGAGACTGTTGCAGCGCGCTAGACCAGCTTCTTCCGATGCATGCGGTGCTTGATGATCAGGGTATCATCCTTCACGTCGGTCCGACCCTGACCAAGGTTTTCGGGGGTACGTCGGTCGTTGGGCAATCTGTGTTCGATGTCATGGCGTTCAGTCGACCCAAGGGGATTTCGGGAGCTGCGGATTTGCCCAAAGTTCTCGGGCGGAAATTGCGTCTGGAGGCCAAGGGCGCGGTTGAAACGCGACTGACGGGCGTTCTGGCGCAAAGCGATGATAAAATATATATTTTAGATACGTCTTTCGGTTTTTCCGTCGCGCAATCGGTGACCGAGCATCGCCTTGTCAGTACGGATTTCTCCCCCACGGATCTGACAGTTGAAATGCTTTTTGTGATCGAGGCGAAATCCGCCGCGATGAGTGCATCACGCCAACTGAACCAGCGCTTGCAAGCAGCACGGATCGCTGCAGAAGAGCAGGCTTTTACCGACACGCTGACCGGTTTGAAAAATCGCCGCGCTTTGGATGTGGTGCTAGAGCGACTGCGGGATCAGGAATTTGCGCTGATCTATCTTGATCTCGATTATTTCAAAGCGGTGAACGACACTCACGGGCACGCGGCAGGCGATGCTGTTTTGCAGGCGGTTGCCAAGATCCTCGTGTCCAACGTCAGACGGAATGACACTGTCGCGCGGATCGGCGGCGACGAATTCGTGATCGTCTGCCCCGGCATGATCCGTCAGGACGCGCTAGGCCGTCTGGCGCGGAAAATGATCGATGAAATCGAGGTTCCGATTCCCTTTGGCGATATCTCGGCAAAGATATCGTCCAGCATCGGGACCGTTTCACATAAAGGAGGCGAGGTATCGTCCATGGAAAGCCTGAGCGAGATGGCGGATGCTGCGCTTTATGCCGCCAAGAACGCGGGGCGGGGGCAGGCCGTCTTCGCAACTTGACGCGTAAGAATTTGGCCACATTGCAACTGTGATCCGAGAGGTGGGAAGGCTCTTGAAAAGAACTTGCTCAATTTTCGAAAGTTTTTTGAACTCGGCACTTGAACCCAAGTCAGGCTCGTCGTAAGTAGCCCGCCAGTTGGGGTGTAGCCAAGCGGTAAGGCAGCGGTTTTTGGTACCGTGTACCGTAGGTTCGAATCCTACCACCCCAGCCATTCAATCTGAAATTGATGAACGATAACAATGCCCTGCGGGGATCCCGCCGTTTAACGGTTGTGGTTTGGGCGACGTTGATATGTCCTGAGGCGCAACTGCGCGGAGACAGGCAGATCGATTCCGGAAATTTATTTTGATGCCTTAACAAGCGTCACTTTTTTCCAGCACGTCAGAGTGCGGCATCGCACAGGACCTGGCCCTTTCTGGCAGCGATTTCACAGGAAATCATTGATTGTTTGCGCGCGGAAATATTATGTAAAAATAGCGAAAATTTTAAAAGGCGCGACCCGATGAGCGACTCAAAAATCCGTAATATGGAAGAATTTGCAGCACTCAGCGGTGTGTCCCGCCCTACGGTTTCGAAATACTTCAATGATCCCGAAAGCGTTCGGGCTTCGATCCGCACCAAGATCGAAGCGGCGCTTGAACATCATGATTACCGACCAAACATTTTCGCGGTGAACCAGAACCGCAAGCTCACGAAAAACATCGGCATCATAGTGCCTTACCTTGCTGACCCGTTCTTTGCGGAAATCGCGCGCCGGATCGAAACTCTGGTCATCGCCGAAGGCTTTCGCCCGATCTTGCTAAGCTCGCACGGTGATACGAACCTCGAGGTGTCGAACCTCGAGGCGCTGCGTCAGATCAAGCCGGCGGCTGTTTTGCTGGCACCTTTGGGACGGACGTCCGACCGGCAGGCGATCATGGATTTCTGTGACAACGTTCCGACTGTGAACTTTGACTCGAACATCGAAGGGGCAGGTGAGGCGTTCATCGGCCACAACAATGTTCAGGCGACTGAAATGATGATCGAGTATCTCACGCGGACAGGGGAACCGCCCGTGTTTTTTGAGATGCGCACACCGCCCAACCCGAACGCGATCAAACGCCGGAACGCATACCTTGCGACGATGGAGCGGATGGGTCACACGCCGCAATTGGTGCAGGCCGAAGGCGAGGGCTGGAATCTGGAAGAGATCGGGTACGAAACGGCAAAACGCGCGATTACGAACAAAGAGTTGAGCACCAACACGGTCTTCTGTTCGAACGACCGTCTGGCCATTGGCTTTCTTTCTGCCGCGTACGAACTAGGTGTGAAGGTAGGTCACGCTGAAGGTTGTTCGCTGCGGGTCGCGGGGCACGATAACCACCCGTTCTCGCGCTACACATGTCCGACGCTAACAACCATTTCGCACAACTACGACCTGATCGCGACGCGCAGCGTCGAGATCGTCATGTCGATGATCGAATCGGAGCAGCGTTTGGAAGAACGTCCGACAACATTGCTGGATGGGGAGTTGATCATGCGCGCGTCTGCGTAAGTTCATATTTTTCCGCGGTTTATTTTTTTTCTTTACGCGCGTTAAAAATAATATTGACGTGAAGAAAGTCTTGGCTCTATCTTGGGTGGGCAACTTCATTCTAGGGAGGAAGAGAATGAAACTTCGTAGCGTACTTCGTACGGCCACTGCGGTATCTTTGATCGCAGGTTCCGCCGCCTACGCGGAAAACATCGTAATCGCGACAGTGAACAACGGTGACATGATCCGTATGCAGGGTCTGACCGATGACTTCACATCCAAAACCGGCCACACGGTCGAGTGGGTGACACTGGAAGAAAACGTTCTGCGTCAGCGTGTTACAACAGACATCACCACCAAAGGCGGTGCGTTCGACATCATGACAATCGGCATGTACGAAACGCCGATCTGGGGTGCGAACGGCTGGCTGGTCCCGCTGGACGATCTGTCCGAGGAATACAACGTCGATGACATCCTGCCCGCAATGGCAGGCGGCCTGAGCCACGACGGCACGCTTTATGCGGCACCGTTCTACGGCGAAAGCTCGATGATCATGTACCGCACAGACCTGATGGAAAAAGCCGGTCTGGAAATGCCGGAAGCACCGACATGGTCCTTCGTCCGCGAAGCAGCAGCGGCGATGACAGACCGCGACAACGACATCAATGGCATCTGCCTGCGCGGCAAAGCCGGTTGGGGTGAAGGCGGCGCGTTCATCACAGCGATGTCCAACTCGTTTGGTGCACGCTGGTTCGACATGGACTGGAACGCACAGTTCGACACACAGCCGTGGAAAGACACGCTGGAATTCTACGTCGGCATGATGAACGAATCCGGCCCCGCAGGCTACGCGACCAACGGCTTCAACGAAAACCTGTCGCTGTTCCAACAGGGCAAGTGCGGCATGTGGATCGACGCGACAGTTGCGGCATCCTTCGTGACAAACCCGAACGACTCGACTGTTGCAGACAGCGTTGGCTTCGCTCTGGCGCCTGACACAGGTCTGGGCAAGCGTTCGAACTGGCTGTGGGCATGGGCTCTTGCGATCCCGGCAGGCACACAGAAAGAAGGCGCAGCGAAAGAGTTCATCGAGTGGGCGACATCCACTGACTATATCGAACTGGTTGCGTCCAAAGAAGGCTGGGCAAACGTACCTCCGGGCGCACGTACATCCCTGTACGAAAACCCGAACTACATGGAAGTTCCGTTCGCAAAAATGACGCTGGACTCGATCCTGTCGGCTGATCCGAACAACTCCACAGTCGAAGAGTCGCCCTACGTTGGTGTTCAGTTCGCAGCTATTCCGGAATTCGCAGGTATCGCGACTGAAGTGAGCCAGGAATTCTCGGCAGTCTATGCTGGTCAGCAGTCGATCGACGAAGCGCTGGCGAAAGCACAGGCTCTGACAAACGACGCAATGGAAGCCGCAGGCTACCGTTAATTCTCCCTCCCTACGGGACTGGGGGGCGGCATGTCCGCCCTCCGAATTTTTCTTCACCTGAAATCTTGTACAGTTGCATCCGCATCTGAGACGGTAATCCCGTCAACAACGGAGGTGTGCCTATGGCAACCCAGCATTCACAGTCCGCAGCCAGAATAATGATGGCCCCGGCGGTGATCCTACTTCTCGGTTGGATGCTCGTGCCGCTGACAATGACCCTTTATTTTTCTTTCAAGAAGTACCTGCCGCTGCGCGGTGGTGACCTTGGATGGGTGGGATTTGAAAACTACACGCGCTTTGTGTCGTCCAGTTCGTTCTGGCCGGCGGTTGCGACAACTCTGATCATCGTCGGTGGCGTTCTGGTCATCACAATCTTCCTAGGTGTCCTGCTTGCGCTGCTGCTTGATCAGCCGATGTGGGGACAGGGCGTTGTTCGCATCCTTGTAATTGCTCCTTTCTTCGTCATGCCGACCGTGTCCGGTCTGGTCTGGAAGAACATGTTCATGGACCCGACGAACGGCTTTCTGGCCTATATGTGGCGGGCCTTCGGGGCCGAACCGGTCCAGTGGCTTAGTCAGGCGTCGATGCCATCGCTGATCATGATCGTAAGCTGGCAGTGGCTGCCCTTTGCGACGCTGATCCTGCTGACCGCGATCCAGTCGCTGGACAGCGAACAGATCGAAGCCGCGGAAATGGATGGCGCCAGTTGGTTCAGCCGCTTCCGCTTTATCATCCTGCCGCACCTGTCGCGCGCTATCACAGTTGTTCTGCTGATCCAGACGATCTTTCTTCTGTCGATCTTTGCGGAAATCTTTGTGACCACCGCAGGCAGCTTTGGCACCAAAACGCTGACTTATCTGATCTTCCAGCGTGTTCTTGAAAGCCAGAACGTCGGGCTTGGATCTGCGGGCGGTGTCTACGCCATCATCCTAGCCAACATCGTCGCGGCCTTCCTGATCCGTATCGTCGGCAAAAATCTGGACGCGTGAGGAGACTGAAATCATGGCACGCGCTATCACAACACAACGCAAGACGATCAACACGCTGTTCGCATGGGCGGTCGGACTGATCATCTTCTTCCCGATCCTGTGGATTTTTGTGCTGTCCTTCAAATCCGAAGGCGACGCAATCAAGGCCCCGTTCGAAGTGCTGACATCGGCATGGACACTGGAAAGCTACGCCACAGTTCAGGACCGGTCGGATTACTTCAAACACTTCTGGAACTCGGTCACGATCGCGGTCGGCTCGACGCTTCTGGGTATTCTGGTGGCCGTTCCTGCGGCATGGTCCATGGCCTTTGTGCCATCCAAACGGACCCGCGGTATCCTGATGTGGATGCTGTCGACCAAGATGCTGCCGGCGGTGGGTGTTCTGTACCCGATCTATATCGGCTTTATCAAACTGGGCTTGCTGGACACGCGCATTGGTCTGGTCATCGTTCTGATGCTGATCAACCTGCCGATCATCGTCTGGATGCTGTACACCTACTTTAAGGAAATCCCCGGTGAAATCCTTGAAGCGGCGCGTATGGACGGTGCGGGACTTCGCGAAGAGGTTCTGTATGTCCTGACGCCCATGGCCGTCCCCGGCATTGCATCGACACTTCTTCTGAACGTGATCCTTGCCTGGAACGAAGCCTTCTGGACGCTCAACCTGACCGCCGCGAAAGCCGCGCCGCTCACCGCCTTCATCGCCAGCTACTCCAGCCCCGAGGGTCTGTTCTACGCCAAGCTCAGCGCGGCATCGACCATGGCCATCGCGCCGATCCTCATCCTCGGCTGGTTCAGCCAGAAACAACTCGTCAGCGGCCTGACCTTCGGCGCAGTGAAATAAGGACCTGAGATCATGGGACAAATCAACCTTACTCAAGTGACCAAGAGCTTCGGCGACGTCAATGTCATCCCGCCCTTGGACCTCAACATCAACGATGGCGAGTTCACGGTCTTTGTCGGCCCCTCGGGCTGCGGCAAATCCACCCTGCTGCGGCTGATCGCCGGGCTCGAAGACATCACCTCGGGCAAGATCGAGATCGACGGCCAGGACGCCACCGAACTGCCGCCCGCCAAACGCGGCCTGGCGATGGTTTTCCAATCCTATGCGCTCTATCCGCATATGTCGGTGCGCAAGAACATCGCCTTTCCGATGAAAATGGCGGGCATGGACGAGGCCGAGCAGAAAAAGCGCATCGAGGCCGCGGCCAAGGCGCTGAACCTGACCGACCACCTCGACCGGCGCCCCCGCCAGAGTCTCTGAAAAATCGTCGATGTTGACGAAGACCCGGCGGCCGCGGCGGCGGGCTGGACGCTGGCGCCGGGCGAGACGGTGCACGTGCCGGTGCTGTTTGACCGCGCGGCGGCCGCGGCGTCGACGTACGCGTCCGCCGCGACGCTCTTCGAGGTCGGGTTCACGCACTTCTTCCGCGCCAAGGGAGAGGATTTCTCCGGCGACCAGGTGTTCTTTCAGGGGCACGCCGCGCCGGGGATCTACGGCCGAGCCTTTCTCGAGGGTCGGCTGAGCAAGAAGCACCTCGAGAACTTTCGCCGTGAACTCCGCGACGGGGGCGGGCTTT
>CATNDK010000043.1 GCA_950096585.1 Thalassococcus halodurans
TCACCATCTCCCAGCCCAGGGGCTGGGCCAGCTCCGAGAGGGCCTGGATGCCCTGGAGGGTCTCGAAGGTGACCAGCAGGGTGGTGCCCTCCTCGACGAAGATCGCCTGGTGGCGGCGGCCCGCAATGCGAACATCGATGTGCACGGCGATCGCCTGATCTTTCCCGACACGACGGTTGTCTTCATTCACGCGGTTGCTGCGGCGGTGGCAGCGTTCGCGGCGCCCCCGTGCCGCGGCGGCTGCCTTCCCCCCGCATCCCTGATCCAGTGTCCGTCCGCCCCCGCCATCGACGGTCCGGGGCGCTGACGCTCAGTGCATGGTCATCCATTCGCGCGCTTCGCGCAGGGCGCGAGCGAGTTCCATCTTCGACATGGTCGCCGCCATCGGCTGGACCCAAGTTGCCATCCTGACCGCTGGAGTGGCAGCGACGATCCTACTGTCCGTCGCCATCGCACCGATGGTAGGCAAAGACCGTCTGTTCGGGTTCCTGACCGGTGGTTCCGTCGCGATCTGTGGCGCGTCCGCTGCGCTGGCGATCAGTTCGATCCTGCCGAAATCGCCCGAACGCGACCAGAACCTGTCCTTCACGGTGATCTCGGTCACGGTCCTGTCGACGGTCGCGATGATCCTCTACCCGATCCTTGCCAACACCTTGGGCCTTGATGCGCAACAGGCGGGCATCTTTATGGGCGGCACGATCCATGACGTGGCGCAGGTCGTCGGCGCGGGCTATTCGATTTCCGAGGAAACAGGCGATGTATCAACCGTCGTCAAACTGTTCCGCGTCACGCTTCTGGCCCCCGTCGTGTTCATCGGCGCGCTGATCCTTCGCAAACATCAAAGCAACGGCGCAGACCGCCCGCCGCTTCTGCCGCTGTTCATTCTGGCGTTCCTGATACTGGCCGCGCTGAACTCTTACGATCTGGTGCCAACGCCTGTCACCGATGCCGCCAACGTCATTTCCCGCGCAGCCCTCGTGGTGGCCGTGGCAGCCGTCGGCATGAAAACCTCGCTCGAACAACTAAGATTCGTCGGCCCTGCGCCGATGATCATGATTGCCTCGCAGACAGTGTTTATCGGCCTGTTCGTTCTGGCCGGATTGTTTCTCTGATCGGCAGAATCACACCTGAATCGATTCCATAATCCCGCCAAAACCCTGCGTCCAAGCAGGTCCTCTGCTGTTTTTTCTCCTTATAGTTGAAAAATTGGCAAATCGCTCTGATACGCGAATTCTCCCCAAGGAATAGCCTGTTCCAACCTGCCGGATAATCCGCAGGACCAATTTGGTCGGCCTTGAGCCATCTATTCCGAGGAAAAAACGATGAAAGACATGATTTTGAAGACCATGGTTGCGTTCCAAGCCGATGAGCGGGGCGTGACGCTTGTTGAATACGGTATCGCACTGGCTCTGGCGGTGACACTGGGCGTTGCAGCTCTGTCCACGCTGGGCGGCGAAGTCAGCGGCGCAATGGGCGCAGCCGGCCTAGCCATGCCGAACTGATCCACTTCACGGATCATCAAAGGCTGCATTCCGCACCTCCACAGTCTGGAATGCAGCCTTACCCCCCAACCTAACACAGCAGGAGCTGACCCATGCGTATCAAAGCCCTTATGCTGGCCACTGCAGGCCTGACAGTCGCAGGTGGTTCAGCCTACATCGCTCAAACCCTGATCAACACAAGCGCAGCCGAATCCTCGCCCGCCCCAGCCGTCCGGCTGGTTCCGGTCGTTATTGCGGCCAGCGATATCGGCTTTGGTCAGGAAATCGAACGCACCATGCTAAGCACCATCAAGTGGCCGGAAAATGCCCTGCCGCCGGGTGTATACACAGAATTCACCGATCTTCTGCCCCAAGGCGAAGACGAAGGCCGTCGCGCCCGTCGCGCCATTGGCAAAGGCGAACTGGTCCTTGCGGGCAAGGTGTCGAACTTCGGCGAAAAGGTCACCATCGTCCAGACCCTCGGCCCGAACCGCCGCGCCATGGCGATCAAGGTTGATGCCGAAACCGCCGTTGGCGGCTTTGTCACGCCGGGCGACTATGTCGACGTGCTGCTGACCCAAGGCCGCGAAGAAAGCCTGCGGGCCGTCACCATTCTTCAGAACATCCGCGTCATCGGCGTGGATCAGGATTCAGACGAACAATCCGACATGCCCGAGGTCGCGCGCACCGTCACTGTCGAAGTGACCCCCGAACAAGGCCAGCGACTGGCGCTCGCACAAGAGGCAGGCACCCTGTCCCTGACACTGCGCACGCTGGAAGCCAGCGAAGACGCACCGCTCGATTCCATCCGCCTGTCGGATCTGCTGATCGAACGCTCTCCCGTGCCTGTCACCGAACCGGTCAAGACCATCAAGGTCCGCCGCGCCAACGTGATGTTCAAAGAAGAAATCCGCTAACGGACCCCAACAATGAAACGCGCCGCCCAGTCCCTCATCCAAGACGAAACAGGCACACTTCTGCCCGTTTGGGCGGTGACCTTTGTTGTCTTCTTCGGCATCGTGGCCCTGTCTTTTGATCTGGGTCGCGTCGGTGCCACGCAAAGCGAATTTCAGGCCTATGCCGATCAGGTCGCCCTGACCGCCGCTGGCGAACTGGACGGCCGCAGCGATGCGATCACCCGCGCCACGAACGCCGCCGCCCAACTGACCGACATCCAGACCTACGCCCAGGGCGATAAGGCGCTGACCTCGGCCGATGTGACGCTGACGTTTTACAGCGATCTGCCGCAAAACGACACAACCGCCATGGGCGCGGTCACCACCGACCCCCGCCTTGCGCGCTATGTCAAAGCCACCATGACACCGGGCGAAGTGCCCATGACATTTGCAGCCGCCTTCGCATCACTCACAGGAAAAGAAGGCCCCGAAGGCAGTGTCAAAGCCAGCGCAACAGCGGGTTTCGCCCAACTAGCCTGCGATATCAGCCCGCTGATGTTCTGCATCCCCGATCCGTCCTTTTCCGCCGAAGACGCCGAAGGCCACATGGTCCGCCTGCGTTCCGGTGGCGTGGGCTCGCTCTGGGGTCCGGGCGACTTTGGTTTCCTTGACCCGTCCAAGAACCTTGTAGACGCCACCGGCCCCTGCGCTGGTCTGAACGGCATCAACCTTGACGCCTGCCTGATCGGCGCGACCGGCACGATCACCCAGTGCTTTTCGATCAACGGTGTTGATATCGAACCGGGCCAGAAGGTCGGCATCGAAGACGCATCCTTCAACGTCCGCTTTGACATGTATTCAGCCATCATGAACGGGGCCAAAAACGACCCCGCCTATGCACCTGCGCCGAACGTCATCCGCGGGCTGGAACTGGGAACCAACGGCTGCACCGCACCGTCGCCGGATCTGTCTACCGACACGCTGGGCCTGCCCCGCGACGATTGCTTTTCCACCGGTCTTTGCACCCGCTACGGCGATGGCACATGGACGCTGGGCCGTCTGGCCTATGTCGCGGCCAACTACGGCGTGGTCGATCCGCACCCCGAGGCCGTCACACGGTTTGATTACTACAAGGCCGAAATCGAAGCCGCAGGCGGGGGCGCCTCGACCACTTCGATCCTGACCGGCCGCTCGGAAACGGGCCGCCCGCAGTGCAGCGCGCATCAAAGCGACGATCCCAACCGCCGCGTCGTGGTGGCCGCTGGCATCGATTGCGTCGGCAACGCCATCGCAGGGGCCGCCACCAACGTGCCCGTCCATGAATTCGTCAAAATCTTCCTGACCGAACCTGTCGCCTCTGACGGTCTGTCGCCGCCCACGCTCGATATCTGGGGCGAAATCATCGGCCCTGCAAACGACGGTGGCGCAGGCACCGGCATGTCGTCCGGCAACGTCCGCGACTTTGTCCAGCTGTACAGGTGATCCATGCGCTTCGGTTTTCATAAATTCAGAAAAGACGAAAGCGGCGCGGCGCTGGTCGAATTCGCGATCCTCTTGCCGATGATGGTTCTGCTGTTCGCCGTGATCATCGAAGGCGCGCGCCTGCTTTGGGCCTATCAAGTGGCCGAAGCCGGCATCCGCGATGCGACACGCTATATCGCCCGCCGCGCACCCTATGACATCTGCGACACAAGCGGTTCTCTCAGCAGCTACCAGTCCGAACTGGAAACCATCGTGCGCACCCGTCTGAACGGCGATCCGGTGACGGCAGGCCAGATCACCCTTCTTAGTGTCAGCGCTGGTCTGACCTGCACCACTGGCAACTACCGTGGCGCGGTTCTACCCATTGCCCGTGTCAGCGCGCGGCTCGAAGTGACCCCGATCTTTGCCAACATGCTGTTCTTCGGATCGGGCGACACGCTGGCCACCCGCACCACCACCATTTCAGACAGCAGCAGGGTGTTCGGAACATGAAACGTCCCCTTCCCTTCCTGTCGCGCTTTGCCCGCAAAACAGACGGCACCGTTCTGGTCGAACTCGCTGTGGTGATGCCGATCTTTCTGTTGCTCTACTTCGGCCTGATCGACTTCGGTCGTCTGGCCTTCCACCTCGTGACGACGGAAAAGGCGCTGTATAACGCGACCCGCGTGGCCATTGTGCGCAGCCCGCTCTGCCCGAATGTGCCCACCGTCAACACGCGCGGCCCCTCGACCAACGGATCAGCGCCTGTTCCCTTTGGCATCGACTGTAACCAAGGGTCGAACATCTGCTCGAACCCGGGCGATATCGTCTGCACGGGCAGCCTAACGAACCCCACCATGGCCGAAATCTGGCCCATGATCGATGGCGCCCTGCCTATGGGCACCACACCCGCCAATCTGCAAATCACCTACTCTTACGATCCGAACCTTGGATTTCTTGGCGGTCCTTATGTGCCGATCGTAACCATCACGCTGACAGATGCGTGGTTCACCTTTGTCTCGCCGCTTGGATCGATCCTGTCCCTGACCGGATCAACCGCCGAAACCATGCCCGAACAACCCCTTCCGTTCCCGCCTCTCAGTGTCTCGATGCCTGCCGAAGACCTGTCCGGCGGCATTAGCTTGTGATCCGAAATGATGTACTCGATGAACCAGATGATCCCCTCCACCCAATCCGCCCGCATCCTGCTGGTGACAGACCGTGACACAGAAACGGTCCCGTCGCTGAAGGGTATCGACGGACGGGCCAAGGTGACCCGTCTGACCGAGGAAACCGATCTGACCAGCCCCGAAGGCTTCGACTGTGCGATCATCGCGCTGTCCGGCGACGGCGCGCATCCCGCTTCGGCCATCTCGACGATCCGCAAGGGACTGTCCCCCACCTGCACAGTGATTGCGATTTCCAGCAGCAACACCACGCTGACCGATGTGATGGATTACAAACGCGCGGGTGCCGACGATGTGCTCGCCGATATCATCACATCAGAAGATCTGTGGCAGGTGATCCAGCGCTACATCGCCCAGCATCACGCGCTGGTGCCCGTGGCCCCCGCCCCGCGCAAAACAGGCAAGGTCATCACCATCACCAAATCCCGTGGCGGGATCGGCGCCACCACAGTGGCCGTCAATCTGGCCCACGCGCTGGTCGACACCGGCAAACGCGGCGACGCCGCTCCCAGCGTGGCTCTGGTCGATCTGGACCTGCAGTTCGGTGCCATTGCCAGTTTCTACGACCAAACCGCCTCTGACACGCTGTTCCATCTGGCGATGAAAGGCACCATGCCCGACGACCGCATTCTCGAAGACTGGGCCTGCGAAATGTCGAACGGCGTGACCCTGTTCAGCGCGCCCGAAAAGATGGTTCCGTTCGAGTCGATGGACCGAAGCCAGACAGAACGCCTGATCGAACTTCTGAAAGCACGCTTCGACTATGTAATCATCGACCTGCCCCACCTGCTGGTCGATTGGATCAGCCCGCTTCTGGCCCAAAGCGACCGCCTGCTTCTGGTCACAGACACCACGGTGCCGTCGATCCGTCAGGCCCGCCGCCTGCTGGACGCCTACCGCGAAGACGCGATGAACCTACCGGTGGAAATCGTCGTCAGTCAGGAACGCAAACCGTTCTCGCTGAAGCGTCACCACCGCGCCGCCGCCCGCCTTCTGGAACTGCCCCTGTCGCACTGGCTGCCGCCAGACAGCAAAGCCGCGCTTGAGGCCTGCGATCGCGGCGCATCCCTTCTGTCCTGCGCGCCCCGTTCGGGCCTGTGCAAATCCATCCGCAAGATCGCCTCGTCGATCAGCACATCTCTTCCGGCTGAACACACAGCCCAAACCCAATCCAGCTGAAAGGAGCCCCCATGTTCGGTAATTTCACACGTGCCCAAAGCCCCAAAAACGGGAATGTCGTTCCTCTTCAGCCGAAGGGCATGACACCGCCGCCTGCGGCCCCCGCAGCCCCGCGCGAACCCAGCCCCGAGGACACCGCACACAAGCAGAACCTCGAACTGAAAAGCCGTCTGCACGACATGCTGCTGGACCGGATGAACCTTGCCGTCATCGATAAAATCCAGCCGGGCGAGCTGAAACAGGAAGTCGCCGCTCTGGTCAGCGAAGAACTGGCCAAGGACGGCCCCTCCATGTCGTCGGAAGCCTTCAAGAAACTGATCGACGAACTCATCGACGAAGTGCTGGGCCTCGGCCCGCTGGAACCGCTTCTGGCCGATCCGACCATCAGCGATATTCTGGTCAACGGCCACCGCGATGTGTTCGTCGAGCGCGGCGGTATGCTCGAGGTGACTTCGACACGATTCCGCGACGAAAAGCACCTTTTGCGCATCATCGACAAGATCGTAAGCCGCGTTGGCCGCCGCATTGACGAAAGCAATCCGTGGGTCGACGCCCGCCTTGCCGACGGTAGCCGTGTCAATGCAATCATCCGCCCCTGCGCCATCGACGGACCGTCCATGTCGATCCGTAAATTCTCCGCCTCGCCGCTGACGATGGACAAGCTGGTCGGCCACGGCGCGCTGTCCGGGGCTGCCGCCGAATTCCTGCAGGCCATCGTGGCCGGACGCATGAATATCCTGATTTCAGGCGGTACAGGCTCTGGTAAGACCACCATGCTGAACGCCATGTCCGCCAGCATCGGCAAAACCGAACGCATCGTAACCATCGAAGACGCCGCCGAACTTCAACTGCAACAGCGCCACGTGGTCCGTCTTGAAACCAAGACCCCCACGCCTTCTGGCGGCGGCGCGGTCGATCAGCGCGACCTGCTGAAAAACGCCCTGCGTATGCGCCCCGACCGCATCATCGTAGGCGAGGTGCGCGGCGCCGAAACATTCGACATGCTTCAGGCGATGAACACCGGTCACGACGGGTCGATGACCACAGTCCACGCCAACACCGCACGCGACGCGATCGGCCGTGTGGAACAGATGGTCACCATGATCGGCATCGATTTCCCGCTGTCCGCGATCCGGTCTCAGATCGCTTCGGGTCTGAACTTTGTCGTCCAGCTGAACCGTCTCGCCGATGGTCAGCGCAAGGTCATGTCGATTTCGGAAATCACAGGCCTCGAAGGCGACATCATCACCATGCAGGACATCTTCTGTTTCCGCAAAAACGGCAAAACGGATGATGGCAAGGTTCTGGGCGAATTCGTTGCCACCGGCATCCGCCCCGCCTGCTGGGACAAGCTGATCGCCGCAGGCTGCCAACTGTCGCCTGAATCCTTCATCCACCGGAGCAACTGATCATGGAACTTGCCGTCGACACACGCATGATGGGCTACGTCGTCTACATCGGCGTCGCCTTGGGTGTGTTCCTTGCGCTCTCGGGTCTGGCCCAGATGCTGGGCCGGCGGGAAAACTTTGACGAAGTCCGCAATCGCCGGATCAAGATGCTGTCTGACGGCAAGTCCACCTCTGAACTTCTGGCTCTACTCAAGCCCAAAAAGGCCAACGGCATCCTGCCGAACCTGCCTTTCTCGGGTGATCTGCCCTCGCTTCTGGTGCAGGCGGGTCTGACCATGTCACCCACGCGGTTCCTGATCATCTGCGGCGCACTTGCCGCCGCCGGTCTGGCCGCTGGCCTGCGGTTTTTCGATCCGCTGCCTGCGCTTGCCCTGACCCTGACCGTGGGGTGGATCCTGCCTGTCACCGTTCTGCGCCAACGTCGCTCCAAACGGACCGAGGCGCTGACAAACCAACTGCCCGATGCGCTGGATATCATGGCGCGCGGCCTGAAGGTCGGCCACCCGCTGTCCACCTCGATCAAGGGTGTGGCCGAACAGATGCCCGATCCCATCGGCAGCGAATTCGGCATCGTCTTTGACAGCATCAGCTATGGCGACGATCTGGTGGATTCCTTCTCTGAATTTGCCGAACGTGTCGATATCGAAGACGTGCACTATCTGTCGGCCTCGATCGGCATCCAATACGGCACCGGCGGTGATCTGGCACGGGTGATCGCGGTTCTGGCCAAGGTTATCCGCAACCGCATCGCCATGCGCCGCAAAATCCACGCGATCTCGTCCGAGGGACGCCTGACAGCCTGGTTCCTGTCCGGCCTTCCTGTGGCGATCTTCGTGATCACCTCGATTTCGTCACCCGACTATTACGGCGGCGTGTCCGAAGACCCCCTGTTCATTCCCATGATGTCCGGGATCGTTCTGTTCACGGTCCTCAATTTCCTTGTCCTGCGGAAAATGACCAACTTCCGCATCTAGTAAAAGTCCGCGCCCATGACCCAACTCGCGTTTCTTCAAGGTATGACAGCCACCACGATCCTGCCCTACGGGATCGGTGCGGGTGCCCTTTTGATCTTCTTTGCGCTCGTGACCTTTGTCACCAACCGCGACGCCGCCGCAGCGCGGATCGAAGCTGCTGCAAAAACCAAGATCGACCGCCGCGACCGCGGGTTCCTGCAGTCGCCCACCACTGCGCCCAAAGGGTTGATGAAAACCCTGCTGCCCAGTGACGAGGCCGAGCGGACCAAGCTGCAAAAACAACTGGCCCAAGCGGGCTATAGCGGGCGCAATGCGCTGCGCGACTTCACCCTGATCCGCGCGATGTTGGGCTTTGGCCTGCCTTCGACGCTTCTGGTGATGATCATGCTGTCGCGCATGCCCGAACTGCAGGCCCCGCTGCCCATTCTGATCTGGCTGGGCAGCCTGACGTCGATGCAGGTGTTCCAGCTTCTGACCATCACCGTCGCCATCGGCTTTTTCGGCCCAGTGCGCTGGCTGGCATCCCGCGTGGCCGAACGCAAACAACGCATCGAAGAGGGCTTTCCCAACGCGCTCGACCTGATGCAGATTTCTGTGGAATCGGGCTTGGGCTTTGACGCCGCCATGACCCGTGTTGGCAACGAACTGGCCGAGGTGTCCCCCGACATCGCCTTTGAATTCCTGTCGGTCCAGCGTCAGGTTCAGGCAGGCCGCGCCCGCGAAGCGGCCCTGCGCGACATGGCCGACCGCACCGGCGTCGAAACCGTCCGCGCCTTTGCCAACGTGGTCCAGCAATCCATGCAATTCGGCACAGGCATGTCCGAAGCCCTGATCACCTACGCCGAAGAACTGCGCGAAACCCGTGAACTGCGCGCGCAGGAAATGGCCAACAAACTGCCGGTGAAAATGTCTGCTGTTCTGGCCTCGCTTATGTTGCCCGCACTGATCCTGCTGACCGTCGGCCCCGTTCTCATCCGCTACATCCGCTTTTTCGGAGGCGACTGACCCCACCCAAAAGCATCCCCATTACACGGCTTCGTGACCGCCCGCGCAAATGGCGCGGAACTTGAATGACCATCCGTGAAAATCATTTCACGGGTGGAGCAAGTCGTGGTCCAACAGATACAACAACCTATTGAAAGTTACGCCCCCTACGCACAGGGGCAGACATTGGTAAACAGCGCCAATTTCATCGAAACAACCGCCAACTGGTGCAGCTGCCTTCAGGGGCAGAAACCGATCCTGCGCATTCTGGACGAACTGGCCAACGCAATGGGCGCAGGGTTGGTCCTGCTGACCCGCGTTCCCAAAGACCCCAACATGCCAAGCCGTGCGCTGTCGTCCGAAACACGCCCGGACAACTACGGCTCTGCCAGCGCCCGAAGCTTTGCCCGCAACATCATGGGCGGCTACCTGACCGGCGCGAAACCGGGTTCGGTCTGGGTGCAATCCGTGGTCGCCCCCGACCACGACGAAGACCTCGCCCGTTTCCAGCGCATGCGCCAGTTTCACGAACTCGCTCTGATCCCGCTGCAAAGCACCGACAAACACGGCGACTTTCTGGAATTCCACTTCCCCCGCGCCACATCGTCGAACGCCTTTGCCCACCTGAACATGATCGCGCCGACGCTGGCCGCCACATGGCAAACCCGCGCCGCAGGCACCTTTACCGACAGCCTGCTGCGCCACTCCAAACCCAAGCGTGACGCGGCCCATCAGCCCATGGCGCTCAGCTTTGAAAATCCCTGCAAATTCAGCCGCGCCGAATACCGCATCTGCGTGATGTTCAGCCGTGGTCTGGACAGCGCCGCCATCCGAGAAGAGCTGGGCATCAGCCAATCCACCCTCAGCACCCATCTGGGCAACATCTACGCCAAGACCGGCTGCACCGGCCAACGCGAACTCGTCTTCTTCCTCATGAGCGGCAACGAGCCGGTCAGATCCGCATCCCATATGGAAAGGGCCTACTGCGCATGACGCCACTGATTGTTTTGTCCCCATTGCTTCTGGTTCTCGGCTACGGCGATATGCGCCACCTTCGCATCCCTAACCTTCTGGTCTTTGCCACCATCGGGGTGTTCATTCTGATGCTGCCGTGGGTGCCGTCGGAAGAAATCATTCCGCGCGTGATCAACGCAGGCATCGCCTTTGCCATCGGCTTTCTGGCCTTCATCACGCGGATTGTCGGTGGGGGGGACGCCAAAATGTTCCCGGCGCTGCTGCTGTTCGTGCCGCCCGGATCATTGTCCCAATTTGTGCTGGTCTTTGCGATCAGTCTGCTGTTCGTCACACTGCTCTTGATGGCAGTGCGTGCTGTGTTCCGGCATGGAACCACGCGGTTCGCCGCGATCAATACCCCCAGAAGCGTTCCGATGGGTGTGCCCATGGCACTCAGCGGCCTGATCCTGCCCCTCCTCTAAGGCAGGGTCGGTTCGTAAATCAGGCCTCTTTCTCGGCCGTGCGCACCTGTTGGCATTTCCAACCCGCTACGCGAAAGGCAGGATGCGTTGCCGCCCATTTTGCCAACTGGGGCTGCGCGCCCATCATGCAGGCCATCGGCGTGGCATCGGTGAAAATCATACTGCGTTCTTCACATTGGTCCGGCGCTGTACTGAGACAGGCGACAAATAATAATTCGATCATTTTCTTCTCCTGTTAAGTTACCACTAAAGTCTTAATGCTAGGAATGCGCCAAACTCCGTAGCTTTCCCTAAACGCAACGCACGCCCGATTGCTGCAATGCAGCATTTCGGCGCGAAATCGACCGGTTTGATCCGTGTCTGCACAAAAAACCGGCAATTTATGTCAACAAATCTGTCCCAACACGCCCCACCGCCCAAGGCGCTCAGCCTGTCGCTGAAGGCACGCTTGGGCCTTGGTGCGTTGTTGTTGGGCTTGGTGACGCTGGTGACGGCGGGCATGATGGTGGTTGCGATGGATCGTGTATCCCAGCGGCTGGATGCGGCACTCATGGCGGAAAAGCGGGTCGAACGTTACGCGGCCCTCTCGACGCAAGTGTCGACCTTCATCGTCATCGCCGCTGAATCCATCCAGACCCGCATGCCCCCGGATGATCGCGCCCTTCGTCTGGAATCTGTGACCAGCAACATCATGCGCACCCTCACCCAGATCCGGCAGGATCTCGACAACGCCGTGCTTGAGGCCCGCGCCTTGGGGATCGACGAACAATCCCGCCGTGCCACCCAATCCCTTGGCATCGCGCGGATGGAGGCGATGTTCACCTCGACCCGCGACGGGTTTCTGTCCGACACCCAAGACCCCGACCGCCTGCAAGGCTTCCTTGATATTTTCTCGATCAGCTTTGACCCCCTGTTGAACGAGGTCGTGGTCGAAGAAATGCGTGCCCGTCAGACGATCCTGTCGGGCATCGAAACCCTGCGCCAGCGCCTGACCCTGATCGCCGCTGTCGTGGCCGCAGTCACCATCATCCTGTTGCTGGCCTACTATTTCGCGCTGATCCGGCCCCAGTTCCGCAGGCTCGATATGCTGCGCGACGCGGCCCAACGCATCGGGCGCGAAGATTTCGCCGTCGCCCTGCCCGACAACAAGACCGACGAAATCGGCCGCGTGTTTTCCGAAACCAACCGCATGGCCGCCGCCCTGTCAGATCGCAAGGCCGGGGTCGCCGCCGAATGGGCCAAGCTGAATGACATCATCGCGGACCGCACACAGGAACTCAGCGATGCCAACGCCAAACTGGCCAAAACCGATGAAGACCGCCGCCGCTTCTTTGCCGATGTCAGCCACGAATTGCGCACACCTCTGACGGTGATCTTGATGGAATCCCAACTGGGCCGCGCCGGTGGGCCAGACCCGCAAGCTGCCTTTGCCACCATCGAATCCCGCGCGCTTCGTTTGAACCGCCGCATCGATGACCTGCTGCGCGTCGCCCGATCAGAAAGCGGACAACTGGCGCTGAACCCCGCGCCGTTCGATCTGCCCCAGATGATCGACGAGGCGCTGGATGAAACCCGCGCCGAAATCACCAACGCGGGGATGGAGATATCGGTTAAAGACATCCCCGACCTGACCGTGGAAGGCGACCGCAACTGGATACGCCAGGTCATCGCCAGCCTGATCCGCAACGCGATCCGCCACGCCGCCGATGGCACGCTCCTGTCGCTGGGGGCCGAGGCCACGGACACCACCGCGCTCATCCACATCACCGACAACGGCCCGGGCATCGCCCCCGCCGATCAGGGCAAGATTTTCGAACGTTTCGCTCAAGGCTCTGGCACCAGCCGCGCCGCCGGTTTCGGCGTGGGCCTCGCGCTGGCGAAATGGGTGATCGAGGAACAGGGCGGCCAGATCACCATCCACAGCCCCCTGCCCCGCGACACGGCCCTTGGCAACAACCCCGGCACGACCGTCACTTTGTCCCTGCCTTTGGCGATTTAGCGGCGGGTCTTGACCGATCACGCGAAGAACAATACTTTCCTATGTAAGATTTATACATTTTTCTTTCACAGGAAAGCGCACATGCTCCGCACGCAAACCACCCAAACGCCCGATCGCGGCACCGTTCTGGGCAAGGCCGTGCTGCGCAGCGCCGACCGGCTGAACCTCAGTGGCAAAACCCTTGCCGCCGTGTTGGGCCTGTCGGAACCCCAAATCTCGCGTCTCAAAAAGGGCACCGCGCCGCTGAACGAACAGACCAAAGCCTTCGAACTGGCCGCCCTACTGGTCCGCGCCTTCCGCTCGCTTGATGCCATCACCGGCGGCGACGAAACCGCCGCCCGCGCATGGATGCGGGCTGACAACACCGCGCTTGGCGGCCGCCCCGTCGATCTGATCACCTCTATCCAAGGCCTGACCAATGTCTGCACCTACCTGGACGCCCGACGCGCTCCGGTCTGAGGCGCAGCCTTACAACAAATCCGCATGGCGTCTGGTCGAGGCTCAGCACCACGTCTCGACCCTGAAACTGACCGACAGTCTGGCAGAACAGGAGCTGCTGGAAGACATCCTCGAAGACACCAAACCACCGGTGCCCTCGGAATGCGCCCATCTGGATTACCTGCTGGCCACGCCCTTCCGCTACCGCCCCTACCCCCACGGCTCGCGCTTTCGCCGCGCAGGGATCACGCCGGGCGTCTGGTACGGGGCCGAACACCCGAACACCGCGCTGGCCGAAATGGCCTTCTACCGCGTGCTGTTCTATGCCGAGAGCCCCGACACCCCCTTCCCCAACACCGCCGCAGACTACACCGCCTTTGCCGTTCCGGTGAAAACCGCGACCGCCGTGGACCTGACCTCAGAGGAACTGGCAAAAGACGCCGCCGCATGGGAACACCTGACCGACTACGCCCCCTGCCAGACACTGGCCGAAACAGCACG
>CATNDK010000044.1 GCA_950096585.1 Thalassococcus halodurans
TCAAGCCTCTCCATGTTTTTGAGGTTTAAAACGAGAGAACTAGCAAAAAGTCAGGGGCGGGCCGAACCCGCCCCCGCGCTTTACACTGTTCCGTGCTGGGGGTTTTGGTCAAGGGCGCGGTCCAAACCGCACCCTCACCCCCAAGGAGCGATTAGCCCCAGCAGAGGTCGGTGCCTTCGGCGGTATCGATGCTTTCAACACCTTCCGCAGGTTTGTCTGTGACCAGAGCAACGCCTGTGTCAAAGAAGTCTTTGCCTTCGGTCGCAGCCGGCTTCACGCCGTCCTTGGCCCATGCGGCAATCGCTTCGATGCCTTTGGACGCCATCAGCAGCGGATACTGCTGGGATGTCGCGCCGATCACACCGTCTTTGACGTTCTAAACGCCCGGGCAACCGCCGTCGACAGACACGATCAGCACGTCGTTTTCACGACCGATGTCTTTCAGCGCTTCGTATGCACCGGCAGCGGCAGGTTCGTTGATGGTGTAGACCACGTTGATTTCAGGGTCTTTCGCCAGCAGGCTTTCCATCGCCTTACGGCCACCTTCTTCGTTACCGGCAGTTACGTCGTTGCCAACGATACGCGGATCTGTTTCGTCGCCCCATTTGTTGGGATCGCCCAGATCAATGCCAAAGCCCTGAAGGAAGCCCTGATCGCGCAGAACGCCAACGGTCGGCTGGCTGATCGCAAGGTCCAGCATGCCGATTTTCGCGTTTGCGGCGTCGTCACCCAGTGTGGCTGCGGCCCACTGACCAATCAGTTCGCCAGCAAGGAAGTTGTCTGTCGCGAATGTCATGTCAGCCGCGTCGATCGGGTCCAGCGGTGTGTCCAGCGCGATGACCAGCAGGCCTGCGTCGCGCGCTTGCTGTACGGACGGCACGATGCCGGATGTGTCAGACGCTGTCAGCAGGATGCCTTTCGCGCCGTTCGCGATGCATGTCTCGATGGCCTGAACCTGAGTTTCGTTGTCGCCGTCGACTTTGCCCGCGTACGAGTTCAGCTCGATGCCCAGTTCGGCCGCTTTTGCTTCCGCACCTTCACGCATTTTTACAAAAAACGGATTTGTGTCCGTTTTAGTAATCAGGCACGCGCTGACAGAGTGACCGGCTGCAAACGCAGGGGCCGCCATAGCTGTTGTGATCGCTGCCGCACCCAAGAGTGTCGCAATGCGAGTTGTTTTGAATGTCATGTTCTTCCTCCCATGCAGGCGGATGGTCCGCCCAAATCAATCAAAGGCGAAGAAGGCGCTGATCCGCCCGCTTCGTCGGGATGCAGAAAACACAGAATCACCGGCGACTGTCAATAAATAAATCACTCTTATTTATTATTGACAGCGACCAGCCGCTTGCCCAATGTCACGGCCACTGTGAAGACGTTCGAGGTAAGCCGTGACACCATCCCACAATTCCGAAAAAGACGATCGCGCGGATGGCGTTCTTATCTCGTCGGCACGCGGCACCAACCAAAGCGGGATGCGCGCACGCAATGAACGGCTGGTTCTGACACTGGTCCGCCGCCATACCGCGCTTGCCAAAGCTGAAATCGCCCGCGCCACAGGGTTGTCCGCGCAAACCGTGTCCGTGATCATGCGCGAATTGGAGGCGGACGGCCTGTTGGTCAAAGGCGAACCGGTGCGTGGCAAGGTGGGGCAGCCTTCTGTGCCTATGCGCCTTTGCCCTGAAGGTGCGTTTTTCTTCGGTCTCAAGATCGGCCGCCGAAGCGCCGAACTGGTTCTGACCAACTTCCTTGGGGAAGAAATCGAAAGCCGCCAGTCGACCCACCGCTTTCCGAAGTTCGAAGATATTTTGTCCTTTACCATGAAGGGCATAAACGAACTGACCCGCAAAATCCCGCCCGAGCATCGCAACCGGATTGCGGGTCTTGGCATCGCGATGCCTTTCCAGATCTGGGACTGGGCGCGCATGATGAACCTTGAACCCAGCGTGGCCAACGCATGGCGGACCCGAAGCATGCGCGAGGAAATCGCAGCGAGCCTGCCTTATCCCGTATTCATGCAGAACGACGCTAGCGCCGCTTGCGGAGCCGAGCTTGTTTTCGGCACACAAGAAGACCTGCCTTCGACGTTTCTGTATTTCTACATCGGCTATTTCATCGGGGGCGGCGTGGTTCTGAACGGGGCGCTTTATACAGGCGAATCCGGCAATGCCGGCGCCATCGGTTCGATGCCCGTGCCCACAGGTTCGGGCAGCGCGCAGCTTATCGATCTGGCATCGCTTTCAGGAATTGAAGCAATGATCGAGAAGCGCGGGGAAAGCGCCGATTCACTCTGGAAACAACCCGAAAGCTGGGAGGTCGATTCGACCATTCTGGACGAATGGCTGGCGCAGGCGAGCATGGGAATCGCCCATGCCATCGCGGCATCCGTGTCGGTGATCGACTTTGAACTGGTGATGATCGACGGCTGGATGCCCGAAAATTTGCGCACGCGACTGGTCGAAGAAACACAAGCAGCCATCGCCAAAGTGAATATCGCAGGCCTGTCCACGCCCCAGATTGTCAGCGGCACCGTCGGGCCCAAGGCCCGCGCCATGGGCGCCGCCAGCCTGCCGCTGTCAGAACGGTTTCTGCTAGAAGGCGCGGCCTTCTACTAAACCCCGCCAGATCCGCACCAAACAAAACCGCCCACATCTGTCGGACGGTTTTTTGTTTTGGCCAACAAAAAACCCGGGCGCGAACGCCCGGGTCAGTAAGAAACGCTGATTGGAAGGAGTTATCAGCCTTTCGAGAACTCAGGGTACGCTTCCATACCCAGCTCAGCCATGTCGAGACCGTTGATCTCGTCCTCTTCGCTGACACGGATACCTGTGACGGCTTTGAGGATGAACCAGACAACGGCGGAGACAACGAAGGTGAAGACACCGATGGCGATGATGCCAGTGATCTGAGCACCCCAGTTACCTGTGTAGAAGGCAACCGCCAGAGTACCCCAGATACCTGCGATCAGGTGAACCGGGATCGCGCCAACAACGTCGTCGATCTTCAGCTTGTCCAGCATCGGGACGGCGAAGACAACGATCACACCACCGATACCACCAGTGATCAGCGAGCCGAACAGGGACGGTGCCAGCGGTTCCGCTGTGATGGATACCAGACCGGCCAGAGCGCCGTTCAGGGTCATTGTCAGGTCAGGCTTTTTGTACAGAACCTGTGTCAGCAGCAGAGCAACTACAGCACCGGCAGCAGCCGCCATGTTTGTGTTGGCGAAAATGCGGGATACGTCTGTTACGTCACCGACTGTGCCCATTGCCAGCTGCGAACCGCCGTTGAAGCCGAACCAACCCAGCCACAGGATGAATGTACCCAGTGTTGCCAGTGCAAGGTTCGAACCCGGCATCGGAACTGTGCGGCCGTCTTTGTACTTGCCGATACGCGGACCAAGGATCAGAGCACCTGCCAGGGCTGCCCAGCCACCTGCTGCGTGTACCAGTGTGGAACCGGCGAAGTCAGAGAAGCCCAGTTCGGACAACCAGCCGCCACCCCACTGCCAGGACGCTTCGATCGGGTAGATGAAGCCTGTCAGTACGACAACGAAGATCAGGAAGGGCCACAGTTTGATACGCTCGGCCAGAGTACCGGAAACGATCGATGCTGTTGTGGCACAGAACATCAGCTGGAAGAAGAAGTCGGAACCAACGGATGCATAGTCCAGTGCAGCTGCGTCAGCCGCCAGACCTACGGGCTCAAGAACTGTCGGCGCGAAAAGCGTGCCTACGTAGCCGGAAACCAGCCAGCCGTCGCCCGGGTACATCAGGTTGAAACCAACCAGCCAGTACATGATTGCCGCGATCGAAAAGAGCGCGATGTTTTTTGTCAGCTGCATGGTCACGTTCTTGGAACGCACCAGGCCAGCTTCAAGCATTGCGAAACCGGCTGCCATCCAGAAGACGAGGAAACCGCCCATGAGGAACAGCAGGGTCGTAAAGATATAGGGGTTGATGTCAGGCGCTGCGGCCGCTTCGGCCTCCTGCGCCATACCGAGCGTCGGAAGTGCGGCAAGCGCGACGACCGGGGCCAGTGTTTTCAAAAGCTTCATTGTCCGTTTTCCCTTAGTTTTTTGTGTGCTGGCAGAAATCAGATCGCGTCTGCGTCTGTTTCACCGGTCCGCACACGAACCGCTTGCTGAACGTCCAGCACAAAGATTTTGCCGTCGCCGATTTTGCCGGTCTGAGCTGTCTTGGTGATGGTTTCGACCACTTGGTCGGCCATCGAACCCGCAACTACGATTTCCAGCTTGATTTTCGGCACAAAGTTCACGGCGTATTCCGCGCCACGATAAATCTCTGTGTGTCCCGACTGAGAGCCGAAGCCCTTGATTTCTGTCACCATCATGCCGCGAACGCCGATGGCGGTCAGTGCTTCGCGGACCTCCTCCAGCTTGAACGGCTTGATCGTCGCAATGATCAGTTTCACCTTGTTCCCTTTCCGGTCTTTGGCAGGACGGACCTGCACTTCGCCCTTGCAGCAAAAGAGCGTGAGGGACTGTTTTGAAAGGTGAACTGCCCATTTTCTGGGCCTCTTGACTCGAATAGTTGCACAATTTTTGCACAAATTAAGTTTAATGATGAAAATTTAAGCACAAATAAAACTCAAACCGGCACTTGCAATGGTGCACATTGCTGCCGTCAGCCACTATCTTAGGTGCAAACTAAGACTGGCTGGGCAGAGCAAAATGGCTGATTCACCCCGTGGCAAAGGCAAGCTTGTTGCCGACCGCCGCTATCCGAAAAGAAAATCGGCACCTGCCAGTAAGGCAAAGGCGGCGCCCAAGAAACGCAAAGCGGCCAAAAAGCCCGTCAAAGGCGGAAACGTTGTGACGCGTGGCATTCGTGGACTGTTCCGCTGGATATTCCGCGTGATCTGGCTTGTTACCTCGCGGGTTACCGCCGTTGGCCTGATCATCCTCGGGCTTGCTGTGGCGTATTTTTACGCACAACTGCCCGAAGCAAAGGCATTTGTAGACGGTCGCGCACAAGGGTCGGTCACGATGTACGACCGCAACGGGCAGGTTTTCGCATGGCGCGGTGACCAGTTCGGCGGTGCGGTCACCGCAGACTCGGTTTCGCCCCACCTGAAGAACGCGGTCATCGCGACCGAAGACAAACGTTTCTACTGGCATCTGGGCATCAGCCCGCGGGGCATTGCCTCGGCGGTGCGCATCAACCTGCGCGAAGGACGTGGACCACTGCAGGGACATGGCGGGTCGACCATTACACAGCAGACCGCGAAACTTCTGTGCCTTGGCGTCGAATACGATCCCGCCGTTTGGGAAACCGAAGCGGAATACGTTGCTGACTGTCGCCGTTCATCGCTGGCCCGCAAGGCCAAAGAGGCGATCTATTCCATGGCGATGGAAGTCAAATACCCCAAGGATGAAATCCTTGCGATCTACCTGAACCGTGCGTACATGGGCGCAGGTGCCTACGGCGCAGAAGCAGCCGCCCAGCGCTATTTCTCGAAACCTGCGTCGGCGCTGAATGCATCCGAGGCCGCAACCCTTGCCGGCCTTCTGACCGCGCCCAGTACACTGGCGCCCACATCAAACCTTGAACGCAGCCGCAACCGTGCCGAGGTCGTCCTTGGCCTGATGGAAGATCAGGGATACCTGACTGCGGCCGAAGCCGATGCAGCCCGCGCCAATCCTGCGGTTCTGTCGGACGCCGCCGAACGTTTGCGCGGCGGCTACTTTGCTGACTGGGTGATGGACACCCTTCCGCCATTTGCAGACGTGTCGTCCCGTCAGGACATCGCGATCCAGACAACACTGGATCCGCGCCTGCAACGCGCAGCCGAACAGGCGATGACCGAGATTTTCAGCACCAAGGTCCGCGAAGGATCAAAGGCGCAGGCCGCGATTGTGGTCATGAGCGCCGACGGCGCCGTCCGCGCCATGGTCGGTGGCCGCCAGATTAACGTATCGGGCGTCTTCAACCGCGCGACACAGGCGAAACGCCAGACCGGCTCGGCGTTCAAGCCATTTGTTTATGCAACTGCGCTAGAGCTAGGGTACTCGCCATATGACACTGTGATTGATGAGCCATTCTGCTTGATAGCCAACGGCGTGAGTGAATGGTGTCCTAAAAACTATACAAACCGGTACGAAGGCAAAGTGACGCTGGTTTACGCACTAAAACACTCACTGAACATTCCTGCAGTGAAGATTTCTGAAAGTGTCGGTCGCGAATTGGTACGCCGTGTCGCGGGGGACTTCGGCATCAATAGCGATCTGATCGATACGCCGTCTTTGGCGCTTGGCGCGTCCGAGGCTTCGCTTCTGGAAATGACCGGTGCTTACGCGGGCATCCTGAATGGCGGCTCGTCCGTGCGGCCCTATGGCGTGCGCGAACTGCGCATCAAGGGGGACGACGAACCCATGATCGGCCAGCGCGGCGGGATCGGCGAACGGGTCATAAACGAAACTGCGGCCAAGCAGCTTGTGTTCATGATGGAAAAGGTCGTGTCCGAGGGCACAGGCCAACGCGCCAAACTGCCTGATCGTCAGGCGGCGGGCAAAACCGGCACCACACAGGCCGCGCGGGATGCGTGGTTTGTGGGCTTTACCGCTGATTACGTCGCCGGTGTCTGGATGGGCTATGACGACAACACGCCGCTGACCAACGTCACTGGTGGCGGCCTGCCTGCAGAAATATGGCACGAAACCATGGTGCGTGTGCACGAAGGCGTGCCACCCAAACCGCTGCCGATGATCGTGCCGGAACCGCCCCGCGTGGTCGAAACCCAACCCGCGCCGCAGCCCGCCCCGCGTCAGCAACAACAACCACGCCGCAAAGACCCGGTCGAGGGTTTCGTCGAACAGTTGCTTCGCGATATTTTCGGCAACTAAGGCTTAGTATCACGCCAGTGCGGAGAACACATTGATCCGCGCTGGCACCGAAATGCCGGTGTCCGTCACATACTCACCGAAAGCCTTATCCAGATCATCGAACAACGCGGCGCGCTGTTCCTGCGTGACCTCGCAGTCGCGCAAGAAGCGCCCCACAGGCCCGATATGCGGCACCAGTTGGCGCAACGCGCGCCACCCGTCAGGGTGATCCAGTGTCAGATCGACCGCCTCGCCCACCGGATCGGCAAAACCGCCCGCCTTCAGAAAGTTCACACCGCGATCGATATCGCGCAGCGACATCGGACCAGGCGCATCAGGATCACCGTCAGGCAAATCACCGAAATGCTGAACCGCAATCTTGCGCGCCAGCGAAAACCACGGATTAAACTTGGACTCGGCCCATGTGATAAAGACGATGCGACCACCGGGGCGCAGGGCGCTGTGAAGGTTGGCAAAGGCCCCTTCGGGATCGTCAAAGAACATCACCCCGAAGCGCGACACAACCAGATCAGCGGTGCCATCGAATGCCGCGGTTTGCGCGTCTTGCAGATGAAAGCTGACATTCGACGCGCCTTTCTCGGCTCGACGCTCTTCTGCTTTGGCCAGCAATGGTTCGGAAATATCGTATCCGGCAACCGACCCCATTGGCCCGACCAGATCGCCCAGCGCAAACGAAGACGTGCCCGCCCCGCAGCCAATATCGATGACCGTTTCACCAGCCTCTGGCGCGGCACATTCCAGCAGCTTTACCAGAACAGACTGATGCATAGTGTCCAGATCGCGATAGAACCGAACCCAGTTCGCACCGGGTTTGTCGTTCCAGAACTGGCGTTGGCCTTCGTTGGCTTCGGTCACTGTGATCCCCCGATTACGCCCGAACCCCTGAAAGTTGTTCTTGGGCATTCTGCATTCATCCTTTAACGAAAGTGTCTATAAAAGAATTTCAGTATGTAAACATGTCCCGATTTTTGGGCGGAGCCTTTCTATGACAAAACTCAGCGAGACCGCAGGTGCAGAAGAACTGCGTCAGGCACGCCGTGAAAGCCGTGGACTGTATTGGGCTGTGGGCATCTTCAGCGTCTTTGTGAACCTGCTGATGCTAACCGGCCCGCTGTATATGCTGCAGGTCTATGATCGTGTTCTGGGGTCGCGTTCGGTGGAAACGCTGGTGGCCTTGTCCGCTGTGGTTCTGTTTCTCTACGCGATGATGGGCTTGTTGGACTATGTTCGCGGTCGGATCATGGCGCGGGTGGCCGCGCGGTTCCAATCGCGTCTGGACACACGTGTATTTGACGCCGTGATGCGCCGCTCTGCTGTGCGCCCTGATGCGTTGGCGGCAACCGGCCTGCGTGATCTGGAATCGGTGCAGCGCCTGATGTCATCCCCCGTGATCGGTGCCCTGTTCGATCTGCCATGGACGCCGGTGTTCCTGTTCGGGATTATGCTGTTCCACCCGTGGCTGGGATACCTTGCCATGTCCGGTGGTGCCGTTCTGATCGCGATCACGCTGTTCAACCAGTGGCTTAGCCGGAAACCCACATTGGCGTCCCAACGCGCGGGCCATGCGGCCGATAAAACCGCCGAAGATATTCGCGCCGAGGCCGAGATGGTGCAGGCCTTGGGCATGCGCGATCAGGCCTTTGGGCGTTGGCAAACCGCCCGCGACACATCGCTTGAGGCACATATCGCGACCACTGATGTCACTGGCGGCTTTACCGTCATGACCAAGACATTCCGCATGATCCTGCAATCGGCAATGCTGGGTCTGGGGGCCTATCTGGTTCTGCAAAACGAACTGACCGCTGGTGCGATGATCGCGGGGTCAATCCTGTTGGGCCGCGCGCTGGCTCCGATCGAACTGATCGTCGGGCAGTGGCCCATGGTGGAACGGGCGCGCAAAGGGTGGGACAACCTTGCCACCTTGCTGACCGAACATCCTATCGAGCAGTTGAAGACGCAGCTACCTGACCCACGCGCCATTCTGAACGTTCAACAACTGACCATCGTGCCACCGGGCGACCAGCAGGCCGCGCTGCGCATGGTCAGTTTCCAACTGAACCAAGGGCAGGCCTTGGGCGTGATCGGGCCTTCCGGTGCGGGCAAGTCCACACTGGCTCGGGCCCTGACGGGCATATGGCATCCGGCGGGTGGCAAAATCCGTCTGGATGGCGCGACGCTGGATCAGTACGGCGTCGAACGGCTGGGCCGTCACATCGGGTACTTGCCCCAGCGCGTGACGCTGTTCGAAGGCACAGTCGCCGAAAACATCGCCCGCCTTCAGCCCGACGCCGAGCCAGCCAAGATTGTCGAAGCCGCCAAGAAAGCCGCCGCGCACGACATGATCCTGAAACTGCCCGAAGGCTACGACACCCGCATCAGCGCCACGGGTGGTCGCCTGTCCGGCGGGCAGATGCAGCGGATCGGTCTGGCCCGAGCGCTTTATGGTGATCCGGTTCTTCTGGTTCTGGATGAACCGAACTCGAACCTCGACAACGAAGGGTCCGAAGCTGTGAACGCCGCGATCCGCGACTTCAAGAACACAGGCCGCGCCGTGTTGGTCATGGCCCACCGCCCAGCCGCCATTCAGGAATGCGATCTGCTGTTGATGCTGGAAGGCGGGCAGCGCACGGCCTTTGGTCCGCGCGACGAGGTTCTGAAATCGGTGGTGTCGAACTACCAGCAACTGACAGGTGCCGCGAAAGCGCCGGGGGGCGTACGATGACCGACAAGAAACGCTATTCTGTTCGCGGTTTCACAACCCTTGGCCTGTTGGCACTGGCCATTCTGGTCGGCGGCTTTGGCACATGGGCTGCGATCACCAACATCTCGGGCGCGATCATTGCGCCGGGCCAGATCGTGGTCGACCGCAATCGTCAAATCGTTCAGCACCCTGATGGCGGTGTGGTGTCTGAAATTCTGATCGATGAGGGCGACACCGTTGTGGCCGATCAGGTTCTGCTGCGGCTCGATCCGACATTGCTACAATCGCGCCTGTCGATTGTCGAAAGCCAGTACTTTGAAATCATCGCACGGCGCGCACGGCTGCAGGCGGAACGTGACGGGCTGGAACAGATTTCCTTTCCTGAAGAATTGCTGACCGAGGCCGAAACTTCGGCCGAGGTGGCCGAACAGATCGAAGGCCAGCGCAGCCTGTTCGTGGCCCGCAAAGCATCGGACGCGCGCGAGTTGGAGCAGCTTCAGAAACGGGCTGACCAGATTGCCGACCAGATCGTTGGCATCGACGCCCAACAAGCGGCGCTGAACGAACAACTTGAACTGATCGAAAGCGAGTTGGTCGATCAGCAATCGCTGTTGGACAAAGGATTGGCGCAAGCCAGCCGTGTTCTGGCGCTGAAGCGCGAGAAATCGAACCTGATGGGCACCGTCGGTGAACTGACCGCACAAAAGGCCCAATCCGAAGGACGGATTACCGAACTGGACCTTGAAGCGATCAAGCTGGAAACCCAGCGCCGAGAAGAGGCGATAAGCGAAATCCGTGACCTTCAGGTCAATGAACGGGAAATGGCCGAAGAACGCCGCGCGCTTCGTGAACAGCTTGACCGGCTGGACATCCGCGCGCCCGTGTCGGGCGTGATCTATGGCCTGACGGTCTTTACGCCCCGTTCGGTCATCCGCGCGGCTGATCCGGTGCTGTTTCTAGTCCCGCAAGATCGCCCCCTGATCATCGAGGCCCGCGTCGACCCGATCCACATCGACCAGATCCGACTGGGGCAAGAGGTGCTTTTGCGCTTCTCGGCTTTGGACCAACGCAGCACACCGGAACTGGTGGGGCAGGTCACTCAGGTTTCTGCCGACGCGTTTCAGGATGATAACACCGGCCTCAACTTCTACATGGCTGAAGTGACGCTCTCCGAGGGCGAAATCGACCGCCTGCCAGAGGGTGTGACCCTGATCCCTGGCATGCCTGTCGAAAGCTTCCTGCGGACAGAAGATCGCACGCCCTTGGCCTATTTTGTCAAACCGCTGTCAGATTACTTTGCTAAGGCGTTCCGCGAAAGCTGACCCGCTGTCGTGATTGCACCCAAAAGCAATCTTTCGCTGCGCGCTACAACGGCGTAGCGTGGCCGCAAAGCAAACACCAAAGGACACGACATGACACAAGATGCCCTGACAAAACTGGCCGAGCTTGGCCTGACCCTGCCTGACGCCCCCGCACCTGCGGCGAACTACGTGCCGTTCGTCAAATCGGGCAACCAGCTGTTCGTTTCCGGCCAGATTTCCAACGGCCCCGACGGGCTGATTAAAGGCAAACTTGGCGCGGACATGTCGGTCGAAGAGGGCGCTGCCGCCGCTCAATCCTGTGCGCTTAGCCTGATCGCACAGCTGAACGCCGCCGTTGATGGCGACCTGAGCCGTCTGGTTCGCGTCGTCAAACTGGTGGGCTTTGTGAACTCGACCGCCGATTTCACCGACCAGCCCAAGGTCATCAACGGCGCGTCCGATCTGATGGTTGCGGTCTTCGGCGATGCTGGCCGCCATGCGCGCTCTGCCGTTTCTGCCGCATCCCTGCCCCTTGGCGTCGCGGTCGAAATCGAAGCGATTTTCGAGATCAACTGATGAAAACCCTGCCCGCCTCGTTTCTGGCCGCCCCGATTGCCCATCGCGCCTATCACGACATCCATGACGGACGTCCTGAAAACAGCCGCGCCGCAATCCGCGCGGCCATCGCGGCGGGCTTTGGGATCGAGATTGATTTGCAACTTTCCAAAGACGGTCAGGCCATGGTGTTTCACGACTATGACCTGCGCCGCCTGACACCCGAACAAGGTGCCGTGCGCCAGCGAACAGCGGCAGAATTGCAGGCCATTCCCCTTCTGCACGGTGACGAAGGCATTCCGACCCTGACCGAAGTGCTGGACATCGTCGCGGGCAAGGTCCCCCTACTGATCGAGATTAAGGATCAGGACGGCGGCATGGGCCCCAAAGTAGGCCCATTGGAACAGGCCACCGCTGACGCGCTTAAGGGCTATACCGGCCCCGTCGCCGTTATGTCGTTCAACCCGCATAGCATCGCCGAAATGGCCCGCCTTGCGCCCGATGTTGCGCGCGGCCTGACCACCAGCGCATATGATCCGAACGATTGGAAAACGCTGAAACAGTCCACCTGCGACGCGCTGCGCAATATCCCCGATCTGGAGCGTACCGGATCGTGCTTTATCAGCCACGAAGCCGCCGACCTGCCGCGCCCGCGCGTGGCCGAGATCAAAGCGCAGGGTCTGCCGATCCTGTGCTGGACAATCAGATCGCCGGAACAAGAGGCAGAGGCGCGGAAAATCGCGGATAATGTCACCTTCGAGGGCTACGCCGCTTGAAGCGCCGCCGCGGAACACCAGATACTCTGGTGCACGAGGGCCCATGACTGACATCACCGAAGATACCACTTTCACCATCAACGCGCTGTCGTCACTGCACCAGATCGACGCCGCCACATGGGATGCCTGCGCCTGCCCCGAGGCCGCAGATGGTGGCCGCCCGATTGACCCGTTCACGACCTACCGCTTTCTGAAAGCTCTGGAAGACAGCGGATCGGTGGGGCCCGGAACGGGATGGGATCCGCGCTATCTGACGGCTGAAATTGGCGGTCAGGTGATCGCGGTCGCGCCGCTTTATGGCAAATCCCATTCACAGGGCGAATACATCTTCGATCACAACTGGGCCCATGCCTATGAACAGGCGGGCGGGCGGTATTATCCGAAGCTGCAAATGGCGGTGCCCTTCACCCCCGCCACCGGCCGCCGGTTCCTGACCCGTCCGGGCTATGACACCGTTGGCATGTCCGCCCTGGTTCAGGGGGCTGTCGAACTGGCCACACAGAACCACGTCTCGTCGCTGCACATCACCTTCTGCACCGAGGCCGAAGCGATCGCAGGCGGCAAAATGGGCCTGATGCGCCGCATCACCCAGCAGTTCCATTGGCTGAACGACAACTACACCAGTTTCGACGATTTTCTGACCAGCCTGTCGTCGCGCAAACGCAAAACCATCCGCAAGGAACGGCGCACCGCGCAGGACTTTGGAGGAGAGATCGTCACCCTGATCGGCGACGATATCCAACCCGAAGATTGGGACAGCTTCTGGCAATTCTATCAGGACACCGGCGCGCGCAAATGGGGCTCGCCCTATCTGACGCGGGCGTTTTTTGATATCATCCACGACACAATGCGCGACGACATCGCCTTGGTCATGGCGCGGCGCGACGGGCAGAACGTGGCTGGCGCCATGAACCTGATCGGGCGCGATACGCTCTACGGACGATACTGGGGATGTATCGAAGATCATCCCTGCCTACACTTCGAAGCGTGCTATTATCAGGCAATTGATCTGGCGATTCAGCTGGGCCTGAAACGGGTCGAGGCCGGCGCGCAGGGCGAACACAAACTGGCCCGCGGCTATCTGCCTGCCGAAACCCATTCGCTGCACTGGGTCGCCGATGCCGGATTTGCCAACGCCATCGACCGCTATCTGGCCGAAGAACGCCGCGCGGTCAGCCACGACATAGAAGTCCTGACAAGCTACGGCCCGTTCCGGAAAACCGAAATCGAGGAACAACAATGATCGAAAAACTGAGCGAGACCGCCCGAAAGACGATGCTGGAACCCCTGTTCGACACAGGCTGGGCCATGGTCGATGGTCGCGACGCGATCAGCAAGACCTATACGTTCGAAACCTTCGTCGACGCGTTCGGCTGGATGACCCGCGCCGCGATGTGGGCCGAAAAATGGAACCATCACCCTGAATGGTTCAACGTCTACAACAAGGTCACTGTCACCCTGTCGACCCATGACGTAGACGGCCTGTCATCGCTTGATGCGAAACTCGCCCGCAAAATGGACAGCCTGTAGTTTGGATATTTTCTGTCCCCAAATACCTTGGGGGAACTGGCCGTAGGCCAAGGGGGCAAAGCCCCCTCGCCCCTAGCCAGAATTACATCGCTTCGAGCAGTGTCTCA
>CATNDK010000045.1 GCA_950096585.1 Thalassococcus halodurans
GGACAAGGTCCATACGTTTGGCGGCCAAGCCTTGAGCGATCATCCCGCCGATAGAGAGGCCGACAAAGACGCAGTCCTTAACACCCAGAAAATCCAGCAGCTTTTCAACGTCAGACACCAGCGCGCCCATGCTGTAGGGGCCTTCGGGGCAGTCCGACAGGCCGTGGCCGCGTTTGTCGTAACGGATATAGCAGTATTCTTGCGGCAGAAGGGGCATGACCTGATCCCACAGGCGCAGGTCTGTTCCCAAAGAGTTGGCAAATACAACCGGTGCCCCATCGGGGTTGCCGTCGATGCGATAATGCAAACGGGGGCCGTCAATCTCTGCGATCCGCACGGGCGTCTCCTTATATTCCTGATGCGACCTGATTAAAGGCTCACCACCGGAAAGGGAATAACCAAGCAACGGTTTCGCGATTGCCAGAGGACTGCTGGCGATGCAGCAATTGAACGCGTTCAGCGGCGCTTCAGAATGTAGCTATCCATGATCCAGCCGTGCTGTTCCCGTGCGGCTGCGCGGGTTTCCACGATCTTGCCCGAGACGTCTGCCAGAGGGCCTTCGATCAGGATCTGTTGGTCAGAGCCAAGATAGGCCCCCCACCAGATGTGCCAGCCGTCAGCATCAAGGTTCTGGAACGAACACAGCCCGTCCAGCATGACGACAGTGGTTTCGGCGTTCGGCGGAAGCCCTTCGGCACGCAGGCGACGACCGGTGGTGATCATGACCGATCCGTCGACGGTGTTCAGGGGAATGGCGTGTGCGGCGGTCAGGGCCTGAATTGCGGTGATCCCGGGGATCACGCGGACCTGCGGGGCAGGTTCAAGTCGTTCGGCAATGCGAAGCGTGCTGTCATAAAGCGACGGATCGCCCCAAACCAGCAGGGCTACCGGACCCGTGATGTCGACGCCGGCGATTGCGACCTGCCAGCGGCGGGCGATTTCATCGTGCCACTGTTTGACCCGCTCCTGATAGGGCAGTTCGGGATCGCGGACGGGGTATTCGAAATGAACGATGCGGGCCTGCGATCCGGTTTCTTCGATGATCCGGTGGCGGATTTCGGCAAGGTCGTCTTTCTGATCGCCCTTGCGCGGCACCAAAATCACTGCGGCCTGCTGAAGGGCCTTCACCCCCTCAAGCGTGATATGAGAGAGGCTGCCCGTGCCGATGCCAACAAGCCAGAGAGTATCCATGAAAACGGTCTCTTGAATGAAACGGGCCGGATGATGTCATCCGGCCAGTGTGGTGTTTCAGGTGTTCGGGTCTGTCAGCCGTGCCACCAAGGCACCCAACAAAGCCCAACTAAAGAAGGCTACGCCAATGACGCGGGTCGCAAAGGTTGCCGACAGTTCCGGCGGCGCGACGCCGTAAAATTCGTCCAGAACCGGCGCACCGATGACGTGGGGCAGTGCAATCAGCACAAAGCCCACGGCGATCGTCAGGACTGAGGGGCGCAAGAACATCAGTCCGAGGCCGATTGCCGTCGCGGCCATTGTGCCGAACCACCAATACTGGCGCAGATTGATGTCTTCGGAAATCGTGCCGGGAAGATTGGGCGCAAGACCCATCGACGGTGCCATCTGGACCACGGCAAACCCTGCCAGCCCCCACAGCACACCCTGCATCGCTGTCACGCTATGACCGCGCGCGCGGACGAACTGGAAGATCGCAGCCAGGATCAGGCCATAGCCTGCATAAATCAGACCCGCAAAAAGCATCGTCAGCAGGTTGCGGGTGACTTCCGGCGCATCGCCACCATCCGAATGCCCGTGCGCTTCTGCACCTGCGCCGGTCGCGGCTGTGTCGGGTTGTCCGAAATGGATCAGGTCGCGAGATTCATAAAGCTCGGCCTGAAGAATGATATCCTGAAGGAACCCAAAATGCAGAGCGCCCGCGACAATACCCGTAGCACAGCCGCCGATTAGGGCGCCTGTTAGCGTTTTAATATCCATGGGATGTCAGCTGTGCGTCAGTGGCAGGGGAAGCCGGTGCCGTGACGGATGTCGTGTGCCGCGTCGTGCAGCGTAGCGGACTGCGCGTGACCAGCAAGGAACACGATACCCATACCCAGGAACGCTGTCAGGACGATGCCCATCAGGCCGGATTGAGCGGTTGCAGTGCTGCGGGTTGCGATGGTCTGCGACATATTTCTTTACTCCTGGACCGTCACACCCGACGGCTGTTTGGGTTTCATTTGGCGTGGCCGGTCTCCTGACTCTCGGGTCGTCGCGGGCCTTTCCCCTTCCCACCAAGCACCAAGGCTTCGGCAGTGGGTCTTTGAAAGGTCGCTCGCCGCATACAGTCGCGGGGGCGGTCTGGGTTTACTGGTTGATTATCCCTGTTCCCGAATTAAGTTCCCTCCCTTCAGGGTTGGAACACCACGCGTCTTTATCCCGCTGTGGGGGCTATCCAGTCAATAGCGAAACCGAATTTATAGCGCGTCAAAGCGACATAGGTCGCATCGGTCACACCACCTGACCCGGAATTCTGGCGATCGCTTTGAACCGCAGGTCGCCCAAAACGCGGGCGTCTTCGAAATCGCCCGTGTCCGAGTCGCGATAGTGACGCAGAAACGTGTCGATCAGCTCTGCATCCGCGTCGGTCAAGTCACCGAAAAGATAGGCGGTTTTTCCCGCGCTTCTGACAGCCACAGTAGACGGTCGGGTGCAGCCCGACATGCAGTCGCGCGTGGCGATGACAACGTCCTTGTGATCAGCGGCCAGCCTGTCACGCAACGTGTCAGCAAATCCTGCAAGTCCCATGGGACATGAGGTGCAGACCGTGACAGTGATGGCCGCATGTTCGCTCATGTGGCAAGCGGCCCGTACAGGATCAACGCGGGCTGATCGCCGATTTCGCGTTCCAGCTGGTCGGACAGGGATCGAATCGTGTGGCGCTCGATATTTTGTTCCGGTGTGCTGACCGCCTCGGCCAAAAGGGCGGGCGTATCTTCGGGCAGACCCGCATCGCACAGCATCACGGCCAGTTTCGGGAAGGTCCGTTTGCCCATGAACACAACGGTCGAAGCCGCCGGATCGGCCAGCGCGGCAAGGTTCATGTCAAATTGCAACTGACCGGCCACATCAAGACCGGTGATAAACTGCACGCGGCGTGCCGTCAGTCGGCGTGTCAACGGAATGCCCGCCGCCGCAGCGGCCGCAATGGCGGACGGGATGCCGGGGATGATCTCATACGGGATGCCGGCTTCGCGCAGTGCGGTGATTTCTTCTTCCAGTCGTACGAAAACACCGCTGTCACCGGATTTCAGTCGCACAACGTGTTGGTCTTGCTGCGCGTAATCCACCAGCAACCGGCTGACGTGGTCCTGTTTGGGCGATGGGCGACCGGCCCGTTTTCCCACGGCAACCAGATCGGCCCCGCTGCGTACGTAGCTTAGGATCGGGCCTGATGACAGGTCGTCAAACAGTACCGCATCTGCGCGCTTAAGGCGGTCCACGGCCTTGAGTGTCAGAAGTTCGGGATCGCCCGGACCGGAACTCACAAAGCTGACGAGGCGTGTCATGCGGTTTCCTCTTGCGTGATCAGGTGAAAGAACGTGCCCGAGGCATGGCCCCGATGCGATCCGGTCTCGGGGACAAGGTTGCCGTCCGCATCCCGCACCTCGGCCAGTGGCGCGTCGGGTTGTTCCAGAATGGTCGAGTAGTGGAATTCATGGCCGCGCAGGGCGGTGTCCACCGAAAAGCCGGGCAAAGGTGCCTGAAGTACAGCACGGCGGTAGCCCAAATGGAATTTGCGCTTTTCATAGCTGGTCACCAATCCGAGCAGGCCAAGCATCTGGTGGCGCGTGCCGCTTTTGTCGATCAACGCCTCTCCCAAGGCCATGTAACCACCGCATTCCCCGTGAATGGGACGCGTTTCTGCGTGACGGCGCACGCCCGCGCGGAAGGTTTCGGCGGCGGCCAACTGACCGGCGTGCAGTTCAGGGTAGCCGCCAGGCAGCCACACGATATCTGCGTCGGCAGCGGGGGCCTCATCCGCTAGGGGAGAGAAGGGCAGGATTTCAGCGCCCGCATCGTGCCAGCCTTCCAACAGATGCGGATAGGTGAATGAAAACGCCGCATCGCGTGCAATGGCGATGCGCTGCGCCGGAGGTTTCGGCAAAGCAGAAGGCGTCTGGGGCAGGGCATCGCCCGCCGCCGCTGCGCGCAAAGCGTCCAGATCAACATGGTCGCGCAGGAATGTCGCGTAGTCGGCAATGGCCGCATCCAGATCGGGATGCTCGACCGCTTGGATCAGGCCCAGATGCCGTTCTGGCAGGGTCAGATCGCCACGACGGGGCAATACGCCCAGAACGGGCAGACCCGCGCGTTCCATCCCCATACGCGTCAGCCGTTCGTGTCGGGGCGACGCGACGCGGTTCAGGATCACACCGGCAAAGGGCAGATCGGGCAGATAGCTGCGGAAACCCAGCGCTGTCGCCGCAGCAGACTGCGCCTGCCCACCAACGTCCAGCACCAGAACCACGGGCCAGCCCATGGCCTGCGCGGTTTCGGCGCTGCTGCCAAAGCCCTGCTGGCCGCGTGTCGCAACGCCGTCAAACAGGCCCATCGACCCTTCGGCCACACAGATATCAGCGCCCTTCGCACGGGCCGAGATAGCTTGCCAAAGCTTCGGTCCCATGGCCCAACCGTCCAGATTGAAACTGGGTCGTCCGCAAGCGGCCTGATGAAAGGCAGGATCGATATAATCGGGGCCTGACTTGAACGGCTGCACCGCAAGTCCATCATCCGCTAAAGCGCGGAGCAGGCCAAGCATGACCGTGGTTTTACCGGTGCCCGACGACGGTGCAGAGATCAGCAGACCTTTCATGATGTGCCCTGACCTTCGGTATCATCGGACCAACTGGCCCACGGGCTATCGGCGCTTTGCGGGCGGTAGCGGCGGTCGTAATCTACCGCATAAAGGCAGCTTTCATCAAAACCTTCGCCCTTCAGCGCGGGGCCGAGAAGGATCAGGGCTGTGCGCTGGATGTTGTCACCCAGTTTGTCCTGAATGTCGGCCAGCGTGCCGCGCAGGATCGTCTCGTCGGGCCAGCTTGCACGATAGACCACGGCGACAGGGCAATCCGCGCCGTAGGCGGGTGTGAGGTCATCGACGACCTTAGCAAGGTTCTGGATCGACAGGTGAATGGCCAGCGTTGCGCCGGTTGCGGCGAAATTGGTCAGCGTTTCGCCTTCGGGCATCGACGATGCGCGGCCGGGCGTGCGGGTCAGCACCACGGATTGCGCCAGACCCGGCAGGGTCAGTTCCGCACCCAACGCAGCGGCGGCTGCTGCAAAGGCAGGAACGCCGGGGGTGACGGATACGGGAATGCCCTCTGCCCGCAGGCGGCGCAACTGTTCGCCCATGGCGGACCAAACCGACAGATCACCGGAATGCAGCCGCGCCACGTCTTGCCCCGCATCATGGGCACGACGGATTTCGGCGACGATCTGATCCAGATCCATCGACGCGGTGTTCACGATACGGGCATTGGGCGGGCAATGTTCAAGAATGGCCTGCGGCACCAGAGATCCGGCGTACAAACAGACCGGACAACTGGCGATGATGTCGCGGCCCCGCAGGGTCAGAAGATCGGGCGCGCCGGGACCGGCGCCGATGAAATGTACGGTCATGATGTGGCTCCTTGGGCCAGCGCGCAGGTCGAAAGACTGTCCTGCGCATGCAGTCGCGGGGTCAGAAGGCGTGCACCGGGGCCTGCGGCGGCAAGGGCGGATGCCTCGGCCACAGACCCCGTTGCGCGTTCTTGGATCGCGCGGGCGGATTGGGTGATGGTTTTCTGCTGTGACAATGCCTCTGCCGTCACCGCAACAACGGGAAGGGCAAGGGTTGTTGCCAGTTCTTGCAACTTGTCTGCCTTGTCATCGGCTGTGGCCAACGCGTCGGGCGACACGCCGGTGGCATCGCAGGCCTGTTTCAGCGCGTCGCGCAGACTATCCAGTCCGGCGCGTGTCGAAAATCCGAACCCCGCAACGATCATAGCTGAACGCTCCATTGGGTGATCGGGTAAGACGCCCGCCAACCGCGTTTCGGGCCGATGGGCTGGGCATTGGCAATCTCGATACGCATCAAGCTACCGCCAAGGCGTGCATGCGTCTGCGTCAGCAACGCTTCGCTTTCCAGCGTGACGGCGTTGGCGACGATGCGCGTGCCTTTGGGCAGGGTTTCCAGAAAGGTGATCAGTTCTTGCGACAGACCACCGCCCACAAAAACGACGTCCGGTGGTGTTAAGCCTTGAAGCGCGTCTGGCGCTTTGCCTTCGACTAGGGTCAAACGGCCAACGCCCAGACGGTCCGCGTTGTCGCGGATACGCGCGGCGCGTTCTGCACGGGGTTCGATTGCAGTGGCGCTCAGGGTCGGGTCGGCCAAAAGCCATTCGATCCCGATCGAGCCCGAGCCACCACCGATATCCCAGAGATGTTCGAACGGTCGCGGGGCCAATGCCGACAGGGTCAGCGCGCGGATCGGTTGCTTGGTGATCTGGCCATCGCTGTCAAACCAGTCATCTGCGCGACCAGAGGCCAGCGGCATCACAGCGCCGTCGCCTTTGATTTCAAGCGCGATGCAAACTGGATGTGCGAAACTGCCCTTGTCCAGATCATGCGCGACAGCTTCGGTGATCTTTTCACGCGGGCCATTCAGGGCCTCCAGCACCGTGCAACAGGTGTCGCCAAATCCCGCATCTGTCAGGTAGGTCCCAAGCGCCGCCACCGCCTCACCATCGCGCAAGGTAGCGATGATCCGGCGGCCTGGTGCCAGATGGGGGCGCAGGGCCGTCAGGGGGGTAGCATGCAGCCCAAGGCAATGCGTTTTCTCAAGCGGCCAGCCTAGTCGCGCTGCCGCCAGCGAAAACACCGACTGTCCCGAAAAGGCGCGCCATTCGCTGCGATCCAAGCGCTTGGCCAGTACGGATCCCGCACCGAACCAGAACGGATCGCCTGACGCCAGAACCACGGTCGGCTTGCCGCGTCGTTTCATCAACAGATCAACGCCATCGGAATAGGGTACCGGCCATTCGATCCGCTCGGTTCCCACGTCGGGCAACAGCGACAGATGACGCGCGGCGCCCATGATGCATTCTGCGCTTTCCAGCACGTTGCGGCTTGCCTTGCACAGGCCGTCCGGTCCATCTTCGCCCAAACCGATTACGGTCAACCATGGAGTATCAGCCATCGACCCGAACCTCCTGATCCTTGGCGGCACTACCGAGGGCCGCAGCCTGTGCACCGTTCTGGCAGACGCCGGAGTGCGCGGCACGGTATCCATGGCCGGACGCGTGGCGCGGCCCGCACCGCAGGGCATGCCGCTGCGCGTCGGTGGCTTTGGCGGGGCCGAAGGGCTGGCCCGCTACCTGCGCGACAACGCGATCACCCATGTGATTGACGCGACGCATCCCTTTGCCGCGCAAATGAGCTGCAATGCCATCGAGGCTTGCGTTGAGACGGGTGTTCCGCTTTTGGCCTATACCCGTGCGCCGTGGCAGCCCGAGGACGGCGATCAATGGACCCATGTTGCGGACATCGCTGGAGCGGTCGACGCGCTGAAAGGTCCACGAAAACGCGTGTTGCTGGCGGTCGGGCGTATGCATCTGAGCGAGTTTACCGTGAACCCGCAACATGCCTATGTCTTGCGTCTGGTTGACCCGCCCAGCGAAGCTTTGGGTTTTCCCGAAGCGACGGTCATCGTGGACCGTGGTCCCTTTACGCTTGAGGGCGACAGGGCGCTGATGGAAGAGCACGGGATCAATCTTGTCGTGTCCAAAAACGCTGGTGGCAGTGGGGCCGAGGCCAAGATCATTGCCGCACGTCAACTGGGCGTTCCGGTCATTATGATCGACCGTCCCGCAATTCCGCCGCGCACCGAAGCGCATAGCATTGATGACGTGAAGCGCTGGCTGGGTCATGCTTTGACCGATCTCGGCGTATAGACGATCGGCGCGCCGTCGCGTTCGATGATGCGCGTCGTGGAGGAGCCGACCAGAACCATGGTCCGCATATCCGCCATTTCCGGCGTGCATTCTGTTAAGGGAACCACACGTAGCTGTTCCTCGGGCGTGGACACAGCGCGCGCGAAAATAACGGGCCGCGCGTCGCCGCAGGCGTCCTGAAGGATACGTAGGGTTTTCTCGAACCCTTCGGGGCGGGATTTGGACCGTGGATTATAGAACGCCATGGCGAAATCCGCCTCTGCCGCAAGACGCAGACGTTTTTCGATCAGCGCCCATGGCTTAAGGTTGTCGCTGAGGTTGATGGCGCAGAAATCATGGCCCAAGGGCGCGCCTGCGCGGGCGGCGGCGGCCAGCATCGCGGTGATACCCGGCAGCACCTGAATATCAAGATTGCGCCATTCTGCGGGGCCAGCCTCGACCGCCTCGAACACGGCGGATGCCATGGCAAAGACACCCGGATCACCGGACGACACCACAACCACGTTCCGGCCTTCGCTGGCCATCTCAAGCGCATGACGCGACCGGTCGATTTCCACACGGTTGTCCGAGGGATGCAGCGTCAGACCAGGGCGTTCTGCAACCCGAGCCACATAGGGGATATAGCCCACCACGTCGGTAGCCTTCGCCAAGGCGGCGCTGACTTCGGGGGTCACCAAGGTTTCCGAACCGGGGCCAAGGCCCGCGATCACCACAGAGCCGGTCATGGGCGTCTCCCGTTGCCGTGAACGACGATGATCGAGAAATAGGGCGTAACCTTTTCCGCCGCATCGGCAAGCTTTTGCACCGTCTGATCTGCCATGGCGGCGTATTCCACCAGCCACGCCGCATCAAAGCGACCGGCACGGCGCAGGGCGTTGCGGATTTTGTCGATGTTGCGCCCGATCTTCATGATCACCAGCGCATCGGCCTTTTCCATATGCTCGACCAACGCGTCTTCGGGCAGGGTGCCCATCAGAACGCTCAGCACATCGTCGCCCCATGTGATGGGCACGCCGGTGGCTGTCCAAGCGGCGCTCATCCCTGTGATGGCGGGCACGACCTGAACGGGGCAGTCGTCTTTCAGACGTGTGTAAAGATGCATGAACGAGCCGTAGAAGAACGGATCACCTTCGCTGACGATGACCACCTCGTGCCCCGCATTGGACAAGTCCCGCAGGCGTGCGGCGCTTTCTTCGTAAAAGGCCGACAGCATTTCGTTATAGCGCGGGTCTGTCAACGGGATTTCCGTGGTGACCGGATATTCCATCGGAATTTCCGTCACATCGGCATGCAGCATGTCGCCGATGATGCGCCGCGCCTGACCGGTGCGGCCCGCTTTGCGGAAATGCGCCACATGGGTCGCATTGCGCAGCAGGCGGTCTGCCTTGACCGACATCAGTTCGGGATCGCCGGGGCCAAGTCCTACGCCCCAGATCATACCCTGTTTTGTCTCGGGCGCGCTCATTCCTTGCGGCTCGCAATGGCGTTGATCGCGGCAACGGTGATCGCGGACCCGCCCAGACGTCCTTCGACGATCAGGCTGGGCACCGGTTGATCGGCCCAAAGCGCATCCTTGCTTTCGCGCGCACCGACAAAGCCCACAGGGCAGCCGATGATCGCGGCGGGGCGCGGGCAGTCGGGATCTTCCAGCATGTTCAGAAGGTGGAACAGCGCGGTGGGCGCGTTGCCAATGGCCACCAGCGCGCCTTCCAGATGCGGACGCCACAGTTCAAGCGCGGCGGCAGAGCGTGTGTTCCCCATCTCGCGCGCCATTTCAGGAACGCTCGGGTCGCGCAGGGTACAAATGACGGCGTTGTCGGCGGGCAGGCGCGGGCGCGTGACGCCTTCGGACACCATATAGGCATCGCACAGGATTGGCGCGCCGTTTTCCAGTGCCGCGCGGGCGGCCTTGGCGAAACCGGGGGACATATGCACATGCTCTTCCAGCCCGACCATGCCTGCCGCGTGGATCATTCGCACCGCGATAGGTTCTTCATCGGCGTCGAAACGCGCCAGATTGGCCTCTGCCCGGATCGTGGCAAAGCTTTCGGCATAGATCGCCGCGCCGTCTTTTTCGTAGGTGTAAGGCATTCAAAGGTCTTTCAGGCTTATGGTATCGGGGGCGAGACCGGTTTGGCTTGGGATGTCCCATGGTGCGCCGTTTTTCACAAGGTCAAAGGCTCCATCGCGCCCGACCAGCGTGACCGCGCAGGCGCGTGGCAGGGCGCAGCCCTTGGAACATCCAGAGACATGTAGGACATGATCGGTTTGCGCAGCCAGCCGCGTGGCCAGCTTGCGGGTTTCAACGGTGGCCTGCGGGCAAAAGGGCGCACCGGGGCAGGCGTGGGCTTTCAGGATCGGGTCGCCGCAGTTGAAGACGAAATGCTGTGACGGGGCGGGGGCACTGCCACCGCGCAGCCAGAACATGCGGCCAAGCATCAGGCGCATCTGTCCCGCGCCGGTATCGTTCAAAAGGTCACGCAACGCGGTCGTGTCGATCTTGCCGAAAGCGGCCCCTAGGACGGTGCCGTTCGGTGCTAGGCCGGGGGTGACGTCGGTCGCAGCGCTACGCGGCAGCGTGGTTTGCCAATCGGTGGGCAGGGATACGGTTTTCAGATGGCGCGCCATGCGACCAGCGTCACGCCCGCCGGTGCTGACGAACCATTCGGCCATGTCTTTCAGCGCGTCGATGGCGGTGGCCTCGGTCACGGGACGGCCCGCATCGCAGCCGTCGGCCCGCAGGATCAGACCTCCATCTTGCGCAATTTCAAACCGGAAATCGGCAGACCCGTCGCGCAGGTGTCCCCCGCGACCGGTGTCCAGCGCAAAGCCCATTTTTTCGGGCATGTCAGGCAGGCTCGGTAGGGCGGAAAGCAGCGCCTCATAAAGCCGGTCGGTCAGATCGCCAGTGGCCCAGTTCGGGTCCAAAAGGATATTCCGGTGGCCTTCTACGGCCGGGTCTTGGTCGATCAGGCCCAGTGCGTCCAGTTCGGCCAGAAGGGCGGGATGCTCGGCTTCGGCGACGCCACGGATTTGCAGGTTCGCGCGTGACGTCAGATCCAGCGTGCCATTGCCAAAACGTTCGGCTAGATCGCACAACCCGCGTGCCTGATCGGACGACAATTCGGCGCGAAAGGGGCGCACGCGCACCACCAGCCCGTCGCCGGACATCATCGGGCGATGGGCGCCGGGGCACCAGCCCTTGACAGACGGCGATGTCGCGGGCGCGGTCATGTCACCGTCCCCGTTTCAATGCCCGCAAGGATCGAGTTGCGCCGCGTCTGCCACAGACCAGAGTCGTGCAATCTGCGGAAGGTGTCGAGCATGGCTTGATAGGCCTCGGGGTTGGCCGCTTGCAGGAAGGCGGCGGTTTCGGCATCGCCCAGCGTGGCCTCGTGGTAGGCATCGAACAGATGCGGACCGACCGTATCGGAAAGATGCGCAAAGCTTGCCATATGGCCCAGCGTCGCGGCGATTTCGGCAGCGCCCCTGAACCCGTGGGCGCGCATACCCGCAATCCAGCGCGGATTGGTTGCGCGGGCCTGCACAACGCGGGCGATTTCTTCGGGAAGTAGACGGGCACGGGGGGCGTTGGGATTGGTGGCGTCCAGATGATACAGGGTCGCCTGTCCGCCGGTGATGGCTTGTGCTGCGGCAAAGCCTGCCTCATGCGCGGCATAGTCCGAGGCCAGAAGCAGATCGGTTTCCGGCAGGTCCTGAAGGTGGACGAAACTGTCGGCCTGTTCGACACGGGCGCGCAGGCCCTGCATGGCGCGGGTCGCATGATCGCCGTCCAGCGCCCAAGACGAGGCATCCAGCCACGCTTGTCCAGCCTGTTCGCGGGCCTCGGGCGTGAAATTGTCCAAGGCCGCGCCCATCCCCAAGCCGAAGCTGCCGGGCGCGGGCCCATAGACCCGTGCGACCGGCGTCTGGCCCGCATAGGGGTTCCAGTCAGGTGCCTCATCGCGCTCAGCCAGTGCCCGTGTCGCCTGTGCAAATAGGGCCGACAGCGTCGGGAATACATCGCGGAACAGGCCCGAGACGCGCAAGGTCACGTCGATGCGCGGCCGGTCAAGCTCGGCGATGGGCAGCACTTCGACGCCGGAAACGCGCTCTGATCCTTTGTCCCAGATCGGGCGCACGCCCAACAGGTGCAGCGCCATGGCGAATTCCTCGCCTGCGGTGCGCATCGTGGCAGACCCCCAAAGATCGACCATCAGACCCTGCGGCCAGTTACCTTCTTCCTGCAGGTGTCGGCGCACCAGCTCTTCTGCCAATTTGACACCCTGCGCATAGGCCGCCCGCGTCGGGACAGATCGGGGATCGGTGGTGAACAGGTTGCGCCCTGTGGGCAGCACATCCTGACGCCCGCGATAGGGCGACCCCGATGGGCCAGCCGCGATCCGTTGTCCGTCAAGCGCGGCCAGAAGCGCGGCTTTCTCAGAATGCGCCGATGCGGTGGCGTCAAAGCTGCCCTGTGCATCGGGCACGCGGCCCCAGATATGAAGGCCCTCGCCGAATTGGCTTTCTTTGATGTCACAAACAAAGCGGTCGATGCGCGTGATCGCCTGGGCGGTGCAGGCGGCGCGATCCAGACCTAGGTCATCTTCCACACCCAGCGCCTGAGCCTCGGCGCGGATGTCGGCCTGTAGGCGGTCGCGGCGTTTCGGGTCCAATCCGTCGGCGTTTGAAAATTCGTCCAGTAGTGCCTCTAGCCGCGCCAGCCGGTCAGGTGTTTCACTTTGGCGCAAGGGTGGGGGCACATGGCCCAGCGTGACGGCCCCGATGCGGCGTTTGGCTTGTGCGGCTTCGCCGGGATCATTGACAATGAAGGGGTAAATGACAGGCAACGCGCCAATCAGTGCCTCGGGCCAGCATGTGTTGGACAAGGCCACCGATTTGCCGGGAAGCCATTCCAGCGTGCCATGGGCACCGATATGGACCAGCGCATCGGCAGTGGTTTGAAGCCAGAGGTAGAAGGCGACATAGGCATGGCGGGGCGAGCGGGACAGGTCGTGATATTCGTCATCACGCAGTTTCGGATTGCCCCGTTCGGGCTGCAACAGAACAAGCCCGCGACCGGTTTTGACGGCGGCGAAATGGAACGCGCCGTCGTGCACTGCATCGTCGTCTTCCGGATCGCCCCAAACTTTGGCCAGTTCGTCGCGCAAGGTTTCTGGCAGTGTGCTTAGCATCTGGCGGTAGTCATCCAGCGGCAGGGCAAACTCCCGCGTCAGCAGCCTGTTTTCCAGATCGGGCACCGTGTCCACGTCATAGCCGGCCTCGGAGAGGTCAGACAGGATCGCGCGGGCCGAAGCCGTGGCATCCAGCCCGACGGCATGCCCCATGTTCCAGTCTTTGCCGGGATAGGTCGACAGAACCAGCGCCACGCGTCGTTCGGCCACGGGTTTGGCGGCCAGATCAAGCCAGCCGCGCACCCGTTTGACCACGGCGTCAATACAGCCCGCATCGGCGCTATGGGCATAGCGGGCAAATTGCAGATCGGGGTCGCGGACACCGGGTTCTTTGAAGGAAACAACCCCGCCCATCAGGCGTCCATCGACCTCGGGCAGGACCACGTGCATGGCCAGATCGGCAGGGGACAATCCGCGCTCGGCCTCGGCCCATGCGTCGCGGGTCGAGGTGGACAGCGCCACTTGGAACACCGGCACGTTGCCCGCATCCAGTGGCGAAGCCTCGCCCGCGCCCTTGCCACTGAAGGCCGTCGCGTTGACGATCGCGTTTGGCGCATAGGCGCGCACCTGCCGTTCCAGCCAGCCCCGTGCATCGGGGGCCTTAAGCGAGGGCACGAACAGCGCGCGGACGTGATAGCCCTGCGC
>CATNDK010000046.1 GCA_950096585.1 Thalassococcus halodurans
TGATCTATGGCTTCCGTCTGTCGATCCTGTTCACGCTGATCGTGACCGTCCTGTCGTCCGTCATCGGCATCATTGCAGGCGCTGTGCAGGGCTATTTCGGCGGCTGGGTCGATCTGATCTTCCAGCGCGTGATCGAGATATGGAGCGCGACGCCGTCGCTTTATATCATCATCATCTTGTTCGCGATCCTGGGGCGAAGTTTCTGGCTCTTGGTCTTCCTGACCGTACTCTTCGGCTGGGTCGCCTTGGTGGGCGTTGTGCGGGCCGAATTCCTGCGTGCACGAAACCTTGAATACGTCCGCGCGGCCAAGGCGCTGGGGGTGTCCAACCGCACCATCATGTTCCGCCACATGCTACCGAACGCGATGGTCGCCACCGTCACCATGCTGCCCTTCATCGTCACCGGCACAATCTCGACCCTTGCGGGGCTTGATTTCCTCGGCTTTGGTCTGCCGTCCTCGGCCCCGTCTCTGGGTGAGCTGACGCTACAGGCAAAACAGAACCTTCAGGCGCCGTGGCTGGGCTTTACCGCCTTCTTCGTGTTCGCGATCATGCTGTCGCTTCTGGTCTTCATCTTCGAAGGCGTGCGCGATGCCTTTGACCCCAGAAAGACGTTCTCATGACCAATATTCTGGAAGTCCGCGATCTGAAAGTCAGCTTCCGCCAGGATGGCGCACTGACCCATGCGGTCAAAGGCGTGTCCTTTGACATCCGCAAGGGCGAAACACTGGCCATCGTCGGTGAATCCGGTTCGGGCAAATCCGTATCGGCGCTGTCCACCGTATCGCTGCTTGGCCCCGCCGCCGAAGTTTCTGGGTCGGTGAAATACGACAATCAGGAAATGATCGGGGCCGATGAAAAGATGCTGCGCAAGGTGCGCGGCAACGACATCAGCTTTATCTTCCAAGAGCCGATGACATCTCTCAACCCGCTGCACACGCTGGAACGCCAGCTGGGCGAAAGCCTTGCGCTGCATCAGGGTCTGATCGGCGATGAGGCACGCGCGCGTATTCTGGACCTGCTGAACCGCGTCGGCATCCGCAATCCTGAAAGCCGTCTGGGGGCCTATCCGCACGAACTGTCCGGCGGACAGCGGCAGCGTGTGATGATCGCGATGGCGCTGGCTAACCGGCCCGATCTTCTGATCGCGGACGAACCCACAACCGCGCTGGATGTCACCATTCAGGCGCAAATCCTTGAACTTCTGGCCGAGCTTCAGCGCCAAGAGGGCATGAGCCTTTTGTTCATCACCCACGATCTGGGCATCGTCCGCAAAATCGCGGACCGCGTTTGCGTGATGAAGGCGGGCGAGATCGTCGAAATGGGCCCCACGTCCGAGATTTTCGATAACCCGCAGCACCCCTACACCCAGATGCTGCTCTCTGCTGAAAGCAGCGGATCGCCCGAACCCGTCGAACCCAACGCCGAGGTCGTGGCAGAAACCAAGAACCTGAAAATCTGGTTCCCGATCCACAAGGGCCTGCTGAAACGCACTGTGGGCCACGTGAAGGCCGTCAACGATGCGTCGATTTCTGTCCGTGCGGGCGAAACCGTCGGGATCGTGGGCGAATCCGGATCGGGCAAAACCACTCTGGCACTTGCCATCATGCGGTTGATCCAGTCCGAGGGCGGCATCACCTATCGCGGCCAGAACGTGCGCGATTGGTCGACCAAGGAACTGCGCCGGTTACGCTCGGAAATGCAGATCGTGTTTCAGGATCCCTTCGGATCACTGTCGCCGCGCATGACCTGCGAACAGATCATTGCCGAAGGGTTAGGCGTGCACGGCTCGCCCGATGGCCGCTCCAAACGCGAGCATGTGATCGAGGTGATGACCGAGGTCGGGCTGGACCCCGCCACCATGCACCGCTACCCGCATGAATTTTCCGGCGGTCAGCGACAGCGCATCGCCATCGCCCGCGCCATGGTTCTGCGCCCCCGACTGGTGGTGCTGGATGAACCGACATCGGCCTTGGACATGACCGTTCAGGTCCAGATCGTAAACCTGCTGCGCGACCTGCAGCGCAAGTACGATCTGGCCTATCTGTTCATCAGCCACGACCTGCGCGTCGTCCGCGCGATGTCGCATAAGGTGCTGGTGATGAAGCAGGGCGATGTGGTGGAAATGGGCACGACCGAAGACATCTTTGACCGCCCCCAAACCGCCTATACGCAGGAACTGATTTCCGCGGCCTTCGGCCCTGCCGTCGCGGCGGAATAACCCCTACTTTGCCTTGAACATACGGACCGGCGCGGTGAACCTGCGCCGCTTTTCCTGTGTCTCGGGCGTGGTTTGGGACACATCGTGGGGGGCGATCCACGGGTCTTGGGGCAGACGTGTGGCGACGTGAATGCTTTTTGCAAGAATACCTAACATGGGAAACTCCGTTCAAATGCGGTGATGCAGATATCTTCCCACATTTGACGAAACCAATCGAATCAGGAATTTTAGCCATATGTAAGCTAGGATTTCATATGGACTGGTCTTCCCTGCCCCCTCTGGCCGCATTACGGGCCTTCAGCGCCTATGCCGAAACCGGTTCGGTCAACCGCGCGGGCGATGCGCTGAACGTCAGCCATGCGGCTATCAGCCAGCAACTGCGCGCCTTGGAAACTCACCTTGGTCTGCGGCTTTTGGAACGTAACGGGCGCAGCATGACGCTGACGCCTGACGGCCACCAACTGGCCCGCACATTAGCCGAAAGCTTTGACCAGATCAGCCAGACCATCACCGCCATGACCGGCGCGGATGATGTACGGCCTTTGCACATCGCCACCTCGCCCAGCTTTGCCGCCAACTGGCTGATGCCACGCATGGGCAACTTCACAGCCGAGCACCCCGAATTCGACGTGATGATCTCGCCCAGTCCCGATCTTGTGACGCTTGAACCCGGCGGCGTGGATGTGGCCGTCCGCTATGGCGAAGGGGGCTGGAAGGGCGTCGACAGCGAACCTCTGATCAGATCGCCCATCACTGTTGTTGCGGCTCCATCTCTGGTTGGAAGCGGCCCGCCCCCCAGCCTCGAAGACCTGGCCAAACTGCCTTGGATTCAGGAGCTGGGCACGACGGAAGCCACCCAATGGCTGGCCAGTCACGGCATCCAGAATGCGCGCATCAAAGGTATCGTGGTTCCCGGCAACCTGATGCTGGACGGGCTTAGGAACGGCCAAGGTGTGGCGGTGACCACCTATGTCGCCATCAAGGATGATCTGGCCAGTGGCCGCCTGCGCCTGCTGCACGAAGAGCGCCCGAATGCGGGCTATCACATTGTCACGCGCCCGACCGCGCACAGGCCCGCGGTGAAGGCCTTTCTGAAATGGCTGCGGCAAGAAGGAAAAATGGCGTCGGAGTAACCCCCGACGCCAGCCCCACTGTCCCCATTATTGGTTTTATTAGCTGGGCCCTATCATAAAGCACGTGACCTGACGTGCTTGCAGTCGGCGGCACGCAAGGTCCGCCTGTTCACGGGTCATGCCCATGAAATTCGCATCATGCCCCTGCGTGCGGCTGACAACCTTGCGCAGGCTTCCGTCCAGTGTCGCCATCTCGGCCAATGCCGTTTTCAGCAACATCTTTTCGGCGGCGTATTTGGTGGTGAAACGCCCTACGTTGACTCCCCAATGACGTCCGCCGGATGTGGAAATACGGCTGACAACCTCGGCATCCTGTTGGGCCACTTTGGGTTTCGGCGTGGGCTTGGTCGTGGCTGCAGCCAGAACAACGTTCTTCGGACGCGAAACGGGTTTCACCGACGCGACGGGCGCTGCGGCTGTCGCCGGAATGGACGCGGCGGCAACCTGTTGAATTTCGGTAACTTCCACCTTCTGCGCTTCTTGCAGAAGCGAATTGATGTCGTCCTTGACCTCGGCCACCAGTAGCGGCGCATCGGGGACAGGGCGCATCTGCGGGCGCAGGCTGGTTTTCACCGACGGTGTGACCACACGAATGGTTTTACCGCGCGCGCCAGAATCCGTCTGGCTGGCCGACGCGATTTGTGTGCCGCCACCGGTGCCTGCATTACCGTAGTAGCGCGGTTTGCCCGGACGGTGCAGCGCAATGCGGCTGGGCGCTTTGCGGAAACCCAGATCCAGAAGCTTTTCGACCTGCGCGTTACGTGTCGCGGTGGATTTGCCACCGAACACGGTTGCAATGATCCGTTCGCTGCCCCGTTCGGCAGAGGCCACAAGGTTGAAACCGGCAGCGCGGGTGTAGCCCGTTTTGATGCCATCAGCACCTTTGTAGCTATCCAGCAGGCGGCGGTTGGTGTGCGATACGGTGCGCACGCCTGCATCTGCCGTCTTGCGGCCAAACAGGTTGTAATATTCGGGATAGTCGTACAGCACATGGCGACCCAGAATGGACATATCACGCGCGGTCGACAGGTGGCCGGATTCGGTCAGGCCATGCGCATTCTTAAACGTGGTCCGCGTCATGCCCATTTCTTTGGCCGTGCGGTTCATACGACGGGCAAAGGCCGCCTCAGACCCCGAAATCGCCTCGCCGATCGCGGTTGCGGCATCGTTGGCGGATTTCACCGCAGCGGCCCGCACCAGATAGCGCAGCTTGATCTTCTGCCCCGCACGCAGCCCCAGTTTCGAGGGCGGTTCGGACGCGGCTTTTTGGGAAATGGTCACCAGCGTGTCCATTGACAGCTCGCCGTTTTCGACCGCTTCGAACGCAATATAAAGCGTCATCATTTTGGTGAGGGAAGCAGGGTGCAACCGCGTGTCGGCGTTTTCGCTGTAGTAGACCTTGCCCGTTCGCGCATCCATGACCATGCCCGCGTAGGGCGCAGCCATCACGCTTAGTGGCAAGACCACCAAAAACCAGAATGCGGTAAATACGAATAGGCCATAGTGGCCCGTGCGCCTGCGCCGTCCCGTCACGGTTCTACTCTCTTCTGCCTCGATGCTCCCGAATTTTTCCGGTGAGCGTTTTATTGATTATCAAAATGATAGCACACGAAAGTGATCTAATAAAGCCTTCATTTTAATCGTTTTTTTGACACCACGGGCCGTCAAAAACACGACATCTAGCGGCTAAGTGATTGGCGCACCACTAAAAGCGCGATTGTGGCGAAATCTGGGCGCAAGCGCCGGCGGCGATCAGCCGATCGCCTTGATCAGATCGGGCAACGCGCCCAAATCGGCGATTTCGTGATACTTCGGGTGCTCGGGCGCGTCGGCGTGTTCGAAATCCCACGCCAGATCATGGGGCACAAAAACGCCGTGGCTGCCTGCCTCGATCGCCGGTCGCACGTCGCTTTTCATCGAATTTCCGACCATCATCGCGCCCTCGGCCCCGCCGTCATGACCCGCGAAAATGCGGGCATACACATCGGGCGTTTTGTCGGACACAATCTCGACCGCATCAAAGAAGTCGCCCAGCCCCGATTGCGCCAGCTTGCGTTCCTGATGCAGCAAATCGCCCTTGGTGATCAGCAAAATCCGATGGCGTCCGGCCAAGGCTTCGACCGTTTCTTGGGCATGTGGCAGCAATTCGATCGGATGCGCCAGCATGTCGCGGCCCACATCGATCAGCTCTCGGATGACCTCGCCCGGGACCTTGTGATCGGTCACGTCCAACGCCGTTTCAATCATCGACAGGACAAACCCCTTTACCCCGAACCCATAGTGCCCAAGGTTGCGTTTTTCAGCCTCATAAAGGCGTTTTGGCAAACCTTTTGCATCGGTATGTTCACGTAGTAATTCGGCGAATCGTTCCTCGGTCAGCTTGAAAAACCGCTCGTTATGCCAAAGCGTATCGTCGGCATCGAAGGCAATTGTGGATAGATTCACCATCTTCAAGCATCTTCCCTTGGGATAGGCCCCTTTTCTCGGGCGTGAACAGGGTTATATAGTCACCTCAATTGATAAGCAGCAACACAGCTCCCCACACCGAATGACCGATATCTCCAATCTAGCGACATGCATGGCCTCGGGCCCACGCCAACCGCAGGACGGCGATGGCGACTCGTCCGTTGTGGTCGACGTCAAACCCAAGACCAAACGTCCGCCTTTGTACAAAGTTCTGTTGCTGAACGACGATTACACGCCGATGGAATTCGTCGTGCAGGTTCTGGAACGGTTCTTTGGCATGACGCACGCGCAATCGTTCGAAATCATGCTGACCGTTCATAAAAAGGGCGTCGCTGTGGTTGGTGTCTTCAGCCACGAGATCGCCGAAACCAAGGTCGGCCAGGTCATGGACTTTGCCCGCCGGCACCAGCACCCGCTGCAGTGCACCATGGAAAAGGAATGATCCGCCTGACCGGCTGGATCCTCTGATATGGCAACCTCACGCTTAGCTTTTGCGGCCGATACCGGCCTTCTGTCGCTTCCGGATGATGGCGCTATCGGCCTGTTCGGCGCGACTGCGGACAGCGACCTGTCCTTCGTCCCCAAAGACCGCACGCAGGTCATCCAGCGGAACTATCCCGATCATGCTGCCTTGGCCCGTCGGGGTTTTGATTGCGGCGTCACCGCCAAAGGTCCCTTCGCCGCCGCCATCGTCACCCTACCCCGCGCCAAGGCCTATGCCCAATCACTGGTGGCCGAGGCCGCAGCCCTGACCAAGGGCGGCACGGTCTATGTAGACGGTGCGAAAACCGACGGCGTCGACACGATGCTGAAGGCGCTGAAAAAGCAGGGGCTGGACGTTACGCAGGTGTCCAAGAACCACGGCCGCGTCATCGCCTTTACCGCTGATGACCGCCTGAGCGGCTGGATCGACACTGAACCGCGCAAAAACAAGGACGGCTTCTTTACTCAACCCGGCGTATTTTCAGCCGATGGTGCCGATCCCGCATCCGTTGCGCTGGCTGCTGCATTGCCTGCGAAACTGGGGGGCCGCGTGGCCGATCTGGGCGCAGGCTGGGGCTATCTGGTGCAAGCGATCCTGAACCACGAAGGCGTGACCGGTGTCACGCTGGTCGAGGCCGACCATGCCGCACTGGACTGTGCCAAGCTGAACGTCACGGACGACCGCGCCAGCTTTGACTGGGCCGACGCGACCCAGTGGGAAAACAAGGAATACTTTGACAGCGTGGTCATGAACCCGCCGTTCCATACCGGTCGCAAAGGCGATCCATCGTTGGGTCAGGCCTTTATCGACACCGCAGCGCGCGTGCTGAAGCCGACAGGCAAGCTGTACATGGTGGCAAACCGCCACCTGCCCTACGAACAAACGCTGGAAGCGCGCTTTAAAAACGTTGCCGAAATTGCGGGTGACCGTAGCTTTAAAATTGTCGAAGCCAGCCATCCCACTCGCCAACGGCGATAACCACCGCTAACCTGCGCCAAAATCATCGGAGTTGATGCATGAGTTTTTCGATCGAGGGCAAGACAGCCATCGTGACTGGCGCAGCGAACGGCGTCGGTTTGTCCATCGCCCGGCACTTTGCCCGCAAGGGCGCAAATGTCATGTTCGCCGATATGGACGAAGCGCGTCTTTGTGACGAAGTGGGCGAACGCGAAGAAGCCGACAACATCCGCTATTTCGCAGGCGACCTACGCGAACGTCTGACGCTGGCCAACCTGCTGTCGGCCACGCTGGACCAGTTCGACCGCGTCGACATCCTTGTGAACGGCAGCCGCCAGATTCTGCCGACCGATCCGCTGGATATGGACGACGAATCCGTTGAACGGCTGTTGTCGCAAAACATGACAACCGCACTGCGCCTTTCGCAGATGGTTGCCAAACGCATGATCAAACAGGCCGATGGGCGCGAGGTGGACACAGCCGGCGCGATCGTGAACCTGTCGTCAATTGCGGCCCGCCGCACGCACCCCGATCTTCTGGGCTATTCGATTTCCGCCGCCGCTATGGACCAGATGACGCGCTCTTTGGCCGTGGCCCTGGCCCCGCATGATATCCGCGTGAACGCGGTCGCCTTCGGCTCGCTCATGTCCGCCAGCCTGAAAGACGCGCTGAAAGAACATTCGGAATACCGCGACACCATTCAGGATCACACGCCCATGGGCCGGATCGCGTCACCTGATGAACTGGTCGAAGCGGTGCAGTTCCTGTCATCGGACGCCTCGCGCTTTATGACCGGTCAGATCGTCACCGTGGATGGTGGCCGCACGCTGGTTGATGCCGTGGGCGCCCCTGCACACTAAGTCGCGGGCCGATCCACACCCTTCGGGCTTTCCACCTGCTGTGACCTTGGCTAGACAAGACCCAAGCAGAAGGAGCGCCCGATGACCAATGACCTGATCCAAGAACGCGACCGCGCCAGCGCATGGTTCCGCACATTGCGCGACCAGATTGTTGCTGCCTTCGAGGATCTGGAAAAAACGCACGCCACAGGCCCCCTGTCCGATCAGGCCCCCGCGACGTTCGAGGTCACGGAAACCAAGCGTAAATCCGATAACGGTTCAGACGCAGGCGGCGGCTTGATGAGCGTCATGCGCGGCGGTCGTGTGTTCGAAAAGGTCGGCGTCAACGTCTCGACGGTCTATGGCACCCTCGGGGAACGGGCGCAGATGGCTATGGCCGCGCGCAAGGGGATTCCCGGTATGAAAGACGACCCGCGGTTCTGGGCGTCCGGCATTTCACTGGTGGCCCACATGCAGAACCCGCACGCCCCCGCTGTCCACATGAACACCCGTATGTTCTGGACTCCGCATGCATGGTGGTTTGGCGGCGGGTCTGACCTGAACCCCTGCATCGAATACGACGAAGACACCGCGCACTTCCACGCGACGCAGAAACAGCACCTCGATCCCCATGGCGAGGCGCTCTACCCCGAGCTGAAGGCATGGGCGGATGAGTATTTCTTTGTCCCCCACCGTGGCCGCGCCCGTGGGGTTGGCGGCATCTTTATGGATGACCGCTGCACCGATGATTGGGAAGCGGACTTTGCCCTGACCCAAGACATCGGCAAAGCTTTCCTGCCCGCCTATCTGCCGTTGGTAGAAAAGCGCCGCGTGCAGGATTGGACCGATGCGGACAAAGACGCCCAACTGGTGCATCGCGGGCTCTATGCAGAATACAATCTGGTCTACGACCGTGGCACCAAGTTCGGTCTGGAAACCGGCCATGATGCCAACGCGGTCCTGATGTCGCTGCCGCCTTTGGCCAAGTGGGTCTGATCCCTAGACCAGACGCCATTCCCCCGGCTTCAAAGCACCAAGGTCCCAATCCCCGACCCGTGCCCGCACCAGACGCAGGCACGGCAGGCCCACGTGGGCGCACATGCGGCGCACCTGTCGGTTGCGGCCTTCGGTGATGGTGATCTCAAGCCACGCGTCCGGCACAGACTTGCGGTAGCGCACGGGCGGGTCCCGTTCCCACAGGTCCGGCGCGTCGATCAGACGTGCCTTGGCGGGACGTGTCTTGCCGTCTTTCAGCGTGACACCGTTTTGCAGCTCGTCCAGCTGTTCCTGCGTGGGCGTGCCTTCGACCATGACCAGATAGGTTTTGGGGCGCTTATACTTGGGGTTCGAAATCCGCGCCTGAAGCGCGCCATCGTCCGTCAGAACCATCAAACCTTCGCTGTCCCGATCCAGCCGCCCTGCCGGATAAACACCGGGCAGGTCGATGTAGTTCGACAGCGTCTCACGCTCGGACCCTTCGGTGCCTTTGTCGGTGAATTGTGACAGAACCCCGTAGGGTTTGTTGAACAGCACAATCCGCCGGTCCTTGGGCTGAACGTGCTGCTTGCTTTGCGGGCGCTTCTGATCGCGGCCTTGCGGACGGCCTTGCGGGCGAGAATTGACACGGGGGCGCTGGCTCATGCCTCACCCCGTTTACTTGCGAAAAACGTTTTCAAAAGATCCTCGCTATCGGCGGCGGCAAGGCCGTCATAGACCTCGGGTACGTGGTGGCATTGCGGGTGCGCATAGACCCGCGCGCCTTGCGCCACGCCACCGGATTTCGGGTCGCTCGCGCCGTAATACAGCCTGCGAATACGCGCAAAGGAAATCGCGCCCGCGCACATCGGGCAGGGTTCCAGCGTGACGTACAGATCATGATCCACCAGCCGTTCCTGCCCCAGCGCATCGCAAGCGGCGCGGATGGCCAGCACCTCGGCATGGGCGGTCGGATCGTTCAGTTCCCGCGTGCGATTGCCCGCCTCGGCCACCACAGCGCCATCGGGCGCGACGATGACGGCGCCCACTGGCACCTCTCCGCGTTCAGCGGCGGCGCGGGCCTGCGCAAGGGCGCGGTCCATATGGGTGGGCTTACGGTTCATGGACACGCAGATAACGGGTTTCGCATCCGGTGACGAGAGGGCTTAGTCCGCGCTATCCATCCAGATCGTGACGGGGCCATCGTTCAACAGCCGCACTTTCATATCCGCGCCGAACTTGCCAGTTGCCACTTCCAGCCCTTCTTGGCGAAGGCGATCGGCAAAATATTCGTACAGACGTTCGCCCTCGGCCGGTGGGGCCGCCTGCGAGAAACCGGGTCGGTTGCCGCGCGATGTGTCGGCAGACAGGGTGAACTGACTGACGACCAGCGCGGCATTGCCGCTGTCTTTCACTGACAGGTTCATCTTACCCGCGTCGTCCTTGAATATCCGCAGCTTGCCGATCTTTGCCGCCAAACGATCTGCCTCGGCCTCGGTATCGCCCTGCATTGCGCAGACAAGGATCAACAGGCCCGCGCCGATTTCCCCAATCACATCGCCATCAACAGTGACCGACGCCTCGGATACGCGCTGAAGAAGGACCCTCACAGCTCGCTCCGCCACGGTGGGTTGGCACCAGCGCGCGACACAGTGATCGCCGCAGCAAAGGTCCCCAGACGCAGCGCCGGTGTCAGCGCCTCCTGATCGGCGGCTGCCAGCGCGTCACGGGTCAACAGGCCCGCCTCATCCAGACCGGCCAGAAGGCCCGCGTTGAACGTGTCACCAGCGCCCACGGTATCGACGACCTCGGCCTTTTGCGCCGCCACACGGAACGTACCCTTGGCCGTGACCGCATCGACGCCTTCCGACCCGCGCGTGACCAGAACCAGCACAGCGCCGCCGTCGATCAACTGTTCGGCAGTGACGCCGATCCATTCCATATCCTCATCCGACACTTTGATGATGTCCGCCTGCGCCAGCATCTTGTCCAGACGCGCGCGGTAGCGGGGTTCATCCGTGATAAAGCCGGGGCGAATGTTCGGGTCGATCATGATCACGCGCTTGCCCGCCTCGCGCGCGCAAAGCGCGGCGTAGGTGTCAGCAGCAGGTTCGGACACAAGGCTGATGCCCCCAAAGAACACGGCGTTCACATCGTCGCTGAGGGTCGGCAGATCGCCTTCGGTCAGCATCCGGCCAGCGGTGTTTTCATCGTAGAACGCATATTTCGCGTGGCCATCGGTCAGCGTGACAAAGGCCAGCGTCGTGGGCCGGTCGCTGCGCGCGGCAAAGCTTGCGTCCACGTGGGACGCTTCCAGAACCGACACCAGTTGTTCGCCGAACAGATCGTTCGACAGACCGCCAAAGAAGCCGACCTTGGTGCCCAGACGTCCCAAAGCAATCGCCGTGTTGTAGACCGCGCCGCCAGCGTAGGGGGCAAAGGACGGTTCGCCGGCGGTGCTTTCGCGGGGCAACATGTCAATCAGGGCTTCGCCGCAACACAGGATCATCTGGGGCCTCTTTTCGTCGGATGTTAGCGCCAACAGTCCTTAAATGAGCGCCCTGCCCGAGTCTACTGGTTCATTGCATAGAAATAGCCGACAGCCGCCGCCACGATCAGCCCGAGGATTACGGCAAAGGCGATTTTCCATGCCGACCAAGGGCGTTCGCCCTGAACACGACCCGTCTGGCCATTCACAACAAAGCGGTAGGTCTGGCCGCGATATTTGTAGGCCGCCAGCCACACGGGCAGCAGGACGTGCTTGAACGTCACATCCCGCACAGTGGTGTCCACACTGCTGATACGCTGCCGGTCGCCACCGATGTCGAACTTGATGTCGCGTTCGATCTGACGGTCCATAATCTGCCGCGCCTCGACAAAGCCGTCGTCCAGTTCGACGGTATAGGCTTCGGCCCTGAAACCTGCCAGAAACTCGGGCCGGTAGGGTTCAAGCGCGGTCATATCCCACGGCTGAAGCGCGTCGGTGTATTTCTTGGGCAAGGACCGCGAGGCCAACACCAGCACATCGTCAAAGAACCGCGCCACACGGCCCGAGACAGGCCGCCAGCGGATTTTCTGAACACGCACGGTTTCGGATTTGCCGTTCCTCATCACGGTGCGGTTTTCGTAATAGATCGTGCCGCGCTGACCGCGATAGGACGATTTGGTATCCGCATCGAAGGTCCAGTAGGGCACATAAATGCCCTGCATCTTGCGCCCCTTGCGGGCATATTCAGCAAGGCCATTGGGCGCGAACCACAGGCCACCCAACCAGTCGGTCATCGCGCCACGGGCAGCGTCTTCTGTCAGGACAAACGGCATCACCGCCTTAGGCTTGATATGCCTGTCCTCGCCCGTGTCGGTGACGAATGGCGTCGCACAGAACGGACATTCCTTGGCCTGAACATCTGACGCGATTTCGACCGATGCCCCGCAATTTGGGCAGTTAGACACCCGGGTGATTTCCATTTCCTGCGCAGGAAGCTGATCACGCACAGCCTGCTGGAAATCCAATTCGCGAATGCCGCCTTCCCACGGCCCAGCGTGGGCGATGGGTTCTTCATGACCGCAGTGATCGCAATGCAGCGCACCCTTGTCTGGCGCATAGCGATAGTCCGCGCCGCAATTTTCACAGGGAAAGCGGTGCTCTTCCACGGGGGCTGCCTGCGCCTCGGGGAACGGGGGCGGCGGGGGTGGTTGGGTCATATCGCGCCTTTGGTGCGGTCGTCAGTCTGATCGTCGTCCTGCGGGGATTATGCACCCGGGGGCGGCGGTGGCATAACGGTAAAAAGCTGCGCCAGTTCAGCCACGTCCTCGGCCCGCTTCCAGCCGTCCTGACCGGCGGTCCAGACATAGGTGTCACGGGTCAGGCCACCCTCGGTCGCCATACGGCCCAGACGCGCCTTGGAAAACGGCCCCGATGTTTCGCCGTTTTCTGCAATGTGCCAGACGTGTTCAACCGACGGCGGAGGCGGGGCAACGGCGGCGGGGGCGGCCTGCTGAACAGGGACAGGACCCCACGGACCCTGACGCATCGTCTGCGCGCCCATGGCCATACCCAATCCAGCGCCGATACCTGCGCCCATGCCTGCACCGGCACCGCCAGTGTTCTGCGCGGCAGAGGTCATCGCCTCGGCTGCGGAATACTGTGTGAAGGTGTTCAGATCGCCCGCAATACCCATCGAGCTGCGCTTGTCCAACGCGGCCTCGACAGCGGAAGGCAGCGATATATTCTCGATATACATCTCGGGCATGCTCAGGCCGTAGACCGCCAGCACCTGCGATACCTGCGCTGCAACGAGCTTGCCCAGATCGGCAGTGTTGGCCGCCATGTCCAGCACCGGAATACCGGAGGATGCCAGAACGCGGCTTGCCTCTTGCACGATGATGTTGCGGATCTGATAGCTGATCTCGTCCATGGTGAATTCGCCGTCGGTGCCCACGATTTCCGTCAGGAAACGGCCGGGATCGGTGACCTTGATCGTGTAGGTGCCATAGGCCCGCAGGCGGATCGGGCCGAACTCCGGATCGCGCAGCATGATCGGGTTCTTGGTGCCCCACTTCAGATCGGTAAAGCG
>CATNDK010000047.1 GCA_950096585.1 Thalassococcus halodurans
CTGGATTGGTGCGATCGCTATTTCTGGGCCGTGGACGATCAGTTCCCGACAGAGCTGCTACCTGACGATACCGGGCTGATCATTGCCGATGCCTATGACGCCGAAGTGCTTCGTATGGCGCCAGAATCAAAGCTGCCTGCCGCGCGTCGCAACGCATTGATCCGCAAGTTCGCGCATCATGCAGCCCGTAGGCTGCACACGTTGCGCGATCCTGACGGGGCGCTTAGCGGCTTTTCTTCGATGTAAGCTTGCGTGCGGCTGCTGCAGCGGCACGGATTTCTTCCGCGATCTCTTCTGCCTCTTCCGGATCGAAATCCATCGGAATTTCCAGAGTGTCGCTGACGATAAACAGACGGACCATGCCCGCATCCGTCGGTCCGATCTGCAGATTGGCCTCGATGTCGCGTTCGGTATTGATACCCATGGGTCTGTCCTTGGAAGAAGATCAAAAATTAGCGTTCTGCCGCACCTATCCAGAGAGCGGGCGAAAATCAAGCGGTGGCAAGCGACACCACGCGTTCGCGCAGGTTTTCCGAAAGCAAAAATGATCCCGTATCAGACAAATATCTTGCCCATTCGGTATTGCATTGGTGCGCCAGTGGCGTTACATCGCCCGCCAGTGCCGCCTTAGCTCAGTTGGTTAGAGCGCTGGATTGTGGATCCAGAGGTCCCCTGTTCGAGCCAGGGAGGCGGTACCATCTTCCCCATATGTTCAGAAACTGTGCAGTACCTTTTGGGCTAACTGCGCTGCACACGTTTAATGCGAATATAGTCAGAATAATTCTTGATAAAATTGCCCGGCTCACCGATCCAGTCCATCCATTTTAAACGTTAATTGGAGGGGACGATGAAGAAATCGTTTTTGACACCGGTAATCCTGGCAGCCAGCGTAACCACAGCATTTGCAGCAAGCGACGCAACAACATCCGTTGGGGATGATGTTATCGCAGCACAGCGCGCCGCTTTGGCCGCATCAACAGACGGTGCCGGTTTTGGCCCGCAGTCGCCGCGCGACATTTCGGCTGTAGAGGGCACAAACACCCGCGTCTTTGAGGCCGCGCCTGCCTATACAGAGATGAACCTGTGCAACATCCACTTCCATGAGAATGCCGAACACAAGGGCGGTGAATTCACCACCTATGCCGGCAATGGCGATGGCGAAGGGTACGGCACCGGTTTCAAATACGACGGTGAACTGACCGAAGCAGAACTGGCGCCTTACGGCGAAACGGTGGGCGCTGGCGAACATGGCGATCTGGTCCCCGGCGACACGATCGAGCTGCACTACGTTCACACCACGGCCCAGATCACTCCGGGCGCAACACTGGGTTCGTGCCTGAGCGATTCCATCATGAACCCGCAGCTGCGCGTCGAAGCGCAGGTGTTTGTTTTGGTGAACGACGACTCGGCGGCTGATTTCGTTGAGTTGATGAAGCACGAAGTTGTCGACGGCTTCCATCAGGCGGGGAACATCCCCACCGATATGGGCGAGCCGGTGCAATACGCAGGCTCCACCACCGGTCCTAGCTACAACGAAAAGGGCTCGCCCCTGCAAGTGACCTGGAGCGTTCGTCCCAAAGTCATGAAGGTCAGCATTTCTTCTGTTGATGCATGGCTGAAGGATAACGCGTTTGACGAAGATCACGCACATGGTGTGCGCAATCTGGTGATCAACCCGGATCTGCTGTCGCCGATGTAATCGGTCCGACATTCGGAAAAAAACGACCCCGTCGCAGATCGCGGCGGGGTTTTTCGTTTACTGGCCTGTGGCTTCGATCCGCACGGTCTGGCGCAATTGGCCACTGTCGCGATCAAAAATCAGGATCTGGTCGTCTGCTGTCACAATCGCGTACCAGTCGCGGCCTTGGGTAAAGGCCTGTGCCTCTGCGCCGTCGGGCAGGGTTATGCCTTCTGGCAAAGTCAGGTCAGGTTGCTGGAAGCGGATGACAAACAGCGCGATGATCACTAGAAGGCCCGCAATCATGGTGCCGGTCAGGACCGTTACCAGAATTTTCAGAAACCGGACCTCGGGGGCCGGAGCAGGGGTGTCATCCATGTCGTCCATCCGCATAAGCGTTGTGATCGGGGCCAATCCGCCCGCACGTCTTGATAAGGCCCTTGCGCGCGATGTGCCAGAGGAGGCGTCGCTGTCCCGCACACGTCTTGGCCGTTTGATTGCGGATGGTCAGGTTATGAAGAGCGGCGTGGCCGTCACAGATCCCAAGGCCAAGGTGGCGGAAGGCGATGAATTCGAACTCGTTGTCCCGCAGGCCGAGGATGTGGAAACGCGCCCCGAGGATATTCCGCTGGATATTCTTTACGAGGACGAAGACCTGATCGTCGTCAACAAACCCGCTGGCATGGTGGTCCACCCCGCGCCCGGTTCGCCGTCTGGCACCTTGGTAAATGCGCTTCTGCATCATTTCGGCGGCAACCTGTCCGGCATCGGCGGTGAAAAACGGCCGGGCATCGTGCACCGGATCGACAAAGATACCTCTGGCCTTTTGGTTGTGGCCAAATCGGACCGCGCCCATCACGGACTGGCCAAACAGTTCGAGGCGCACACAGTGGATCGCGCCTATCTGGCGCTGGCCTTTGGTGTGCCCGATGCCGCGGACCCACGTCTGAAGGGTGTGCGTGGTGTGTCGTTCGAAAGCGGCGCGACGATCAAGATCACAACGAACCTTGCGCGCCACAAAACGGATCGTCAGCGGCAAGCGGTATATTTCGGCACAGGCCGTCACGCGATCACCCGCGCGCGGACGTTGGAAACCTTTGGCAACCCGCCGACGATGTCGCTGTTGGAATGCCGTCTGGAAACGGGCCGGACCCATCAGATTCGTGTGCACATGGCCCACACAGGCCACGGTCTGATCGGCGATCCGGTCTATGGCGGAAAGCGCAAGATCAGCGCCAAGGCGTTGTCGCCAGAGGCACTGGAAGCGATAGGCGCATTCGACCGTCAGGCGCTTCATGCTGCCCTTTTGGGCTTTATCCATCCGGCCACGGATGAAGAAATGACCTTCGAAGCCCCACTGCCCGAAGACATGGCAGGGCTTCTGGAGGTATTGCGTAAAGGCTGACGTTAGACGCGCGCCTTGATCAACAGCCAAAGGCAGAACGCGCTTTCTGCAATAAAGGGCAGGATGAACGCAGCCTCGTAGGTCGTCACATGTGCAGGGAAGGCGACACGGACGATGCCGCCCCCGATATAGATCAGGCCGGAAAGGAACAGACCGGTCAGGATCAGCGTTGGAACGCCATTGCGCGACCACAGCGCGATCACCAAAAGCATGGTGCCGATGCCGAAAAAGATAAGGCCAATGTCATAGGCAATGGCGTGGCTTTCCAGCAGGACTGACACCAACGCAGGATCGGTGGTCACGATCAAAGGCACTGCCGCCAGCATCAGAACACCCGTACCGATCAGCGCAGCTTGCATCAAACGGAACACCATGGATGCGACAGCCAAGCTGGGTGAGGTGAAGCGGATCAGGCGGAACAGAATAACGGCCAAGCCAATATCCGCCGCCAGCATGGTGATGTCGCCAAGCAGGCTGATGCGGAACGTGCCTAGGTTATGGGCAATGCCCGTAGCGGGGTTGAATGAGGCAAGCAGCGGACCGCGCAGGATCATCTCGCTTGTGATGCCGGAAAAGATAATGACCAGATAAAGGAAACCAGCCCAGCGTTCGGGGCGCCACGTCGGGGCGCTATAGGATGTGTAGCTAATCGTTTGCATGACTGAATAATTCCATTGGGTTTCAAGATGCCCCCCAGTTAGGCCAGCCCCGATCCGCTGGAAATTGCCCAAAATCGGACTTCACCCATGCAGAAATGCATAAAAGCGGTTGTAACACACAGCACAGGTGCTTGAGCGCACGGAAATAAGGGATCAATTCGCTGGTTTCGGCGTTAAATAAACGAAACTCTTGGAAACGAGTGCTTGAAACCCCTCAGGTGGCCACCCATATGGATGTTAAGCCTGTAAACATTAGGAGGGATGGAGATGACAAGTAATTATAAAAACCTTCCGGCACCGTCCCCGGAAGCCGGCCTGAGCCGGTACCTTCAGGAAATTCGCAAGTTCCCTCTGCTAGAGCCGGAACAGGAATACATGCTGGCCAAACGCTGGGTCGAAGATCAGGACACTGACTCGGCTCACCAATTGGTCACAAGCCACCTGCGTTTGGCAGCGAAAATCGCGATGGGCTATCGCGGTTATGGCTTGCCGCAGGCCGAAGTGATCTCCGAGGCCAACGTGGGCCTGATGCAGGCTGTGAAACGTTTCGACCCTGAAAAGGGCTTCCGCCTTGCGACCTACGCAATGTGGTGGATCCGTGCGTCTATTCAGGAATACATCCTGCGGTCCTGGAGCCTTGTGAAGCTTGGCACCACGTCGGCCCAGAAAAAGCTGTTCTTCAACCTGCGTAAGGCCAAAAGCCGTATCGGCGCGCTGGAAGACGGTGACTTGCGTCCGGAACACGTGGAAAAGATCGCGAATGATCTGGGCGTGACCGAAGACGAAGTGATTTCGATGAACCGTCGTATGGCTGGCTCGGACGCGTCGCTGAACGCGACAGTCGGGTCCGAAGGCGAAGGCACGATGCAGTGGCAGGACTGGCTGGAAGATGAAGACGCCGACCAAGCCGCGGATTACGAGGCGCGCGACGAACTTGAAACGCGCCGCGAAATGCTGGCCGAAGCGATGAGCGTTCTGAATGACCGTGAAAAGGACATTCTGGTCAAGCGCCGCCTGTCGGACAACCCGCTAACGCTTGAGGATTTGTCCGGTGAATACGACGTCAGCCGCGAACGTATCCGGCAGATCGAAGTGCGCGCATTCGAAAAGCTGCAAAAGCGGATGCGGGAATTGGCCAAAGAACAAGGTCTACTACCTGCGGTATAGACTCTGTTAGCGATATCATTCACAAACCGCCCGAGAATTTCGGGCGGTTTTTTTGTGCTGGCCCGAAATTATTTAAGATGTTAACTAAAATATCAGATATTTTGGAGGGGTAGTTACGATGACTGTAGTCCGTTGGGGCATTCTTGGCGCTGCAAATTTCGCCAAAGAACATATGGCACGCGCCATTCACGCCGCCGAAGGGGGCAAGCTGGCTGCTCTGGCAACATCTTCGGCCGAAAAGGCTGAAGGATTCAAGGCATTTGCGCCTGATTTGAAGGTTCACAGCAGCTATGACGCGCTGCTGGAAGACCCCGATATTGATGCGGTCTACATCCCGCTGCCCAACCATTTGCATGTTGAGTGGACATTGCGCGCGGTCGCTGCGGGCAAGGCCGTGCTGTGCGAAAAGCCGATCGCGATGAACGCGAACGAAATCGACCGCCTGATCGAAGCCCGTGATGACGCCGGTGTTCTGGTGGCCGAGGCCTATATGATCGTGCATCACCCGCAGTGGCGCAAAGCACGCCGTTTGCTGCACGAAGGCAAGATCGGCACGCTGGTCGATACGCAGGTGCGTTTCAGCTTTAACAACCCCGATCCCGAAAACATTCGCAACCAAGCCAACACAGGTGGCGGTGGCCTTCCGGATATTGGCGTCTACGCCTTTGGCTCGGTGCGCTACGTTACCGGTGAAGAGCCCGAGGAAATCCTTGGTACCGATGTGTCTTGGGAAAATGGTGTGGACACGCGGGCGCATGTCACAGCACGCTTCCCGTCGTTCCATTACACAGGCATGGTATCGACCCGCATGTCGCCTTTCCAAGAGGTACTGTTCCACGGGGACGAGGGCGTCATCCGCCTGACTGCCCCGTTCAACGCCGGCGTTTACAGCCAAGCCGAAGTGCATCTTCAAACCCCTGATGGCACCGTGACGACATGGCGTTTCCCGAACGTGAACCAATACGTTCTGCAGGTCGAAGCCTTCAATCGTTCGGTTTCGGACAAGGTCGTTTATCCGTGCCCGCTCGAATTCTCGAAGGGAACGCTGCGGATGATCGACATGGTCTATGAGGCGGCAAAAGCCTAAGCTAGCGATCCTGAAAGCATAAAAAAACCGGCTGTATCAAACGATGCAGCCGGTTTTTTCAATTTGTATTGTGCGTTTGTCAGGCGACGTTTTTATTCGCCGGTTTTTTCGCTGGGGGCGTTGTGCCCGAGTTCTGGTCGATAAAGTCCAGAACCAGCGGACGGATGTTGTTACGCCAGCTGTTGCCCGCGAAAATACCGTAGTGGCCAGCGCCTTCTTCGACGTGGAACGCTTTTTTGCTGTCGGGCAGGCCGGTCAGCAGATCAAGCGCCGCAACGCACTGGCCAGGGGCCGAGATATCGTCTTTGGAGCCTTCAACCGTCTTCACAGCGACGGTTGTGATTTTGCCGATGTCGACCTTGTGGCCAGCAACCACGAATTCGTTTCTGGCAATCTCGCGCTTTTTAAAGACGCGATCGACTGTCGATAGGTAGAATTCCGCTGCCATGTCCATGACGGCCAGATATTCATCGTAGAACTTGTTGTGGTGGTCGTGATCCGATGCTTCGCCGCGAACGATGCGGTTGATCTGGTCGTTGAACGCTTTCGAATGGCGTTCTGCGTTCATCGACATGAATGATGACAGCTGAAGCAAGCCCGGATACACGCGGCGACCGACGCCTTCGTATTTGAAGCCAACGCGCTGGATCATCATTTCTTCCAGCTGGCCCATGGTCACGCGGCGCCCAAAGTCGGTTACTTCGGTGGGCGCTGCATCGGGGTCGATGGGGCCACCGATCAACGTCAGGCTGCGCGGCTGCGCATCGGGCTCGATTTCAGCAAGGTAGGCTGTGGCGGCCAACGTCAGCGGTGCAGGCTGGCAAACGGCGATGACATGGGTGTCAGGGCCGAGGTGTTTCATGAAGTCTACAAGGTACAAAGTGTAGTCTTCGATATCGAACTTACCCGCACTTACAGGAATGTCTCTCGCATTATGCCAATCAGTGACATAGACTTCACAATTAGTGATGAGGGATTTCACCGTCGAACGGAGGAGCGTCGCGTAATGGCCGGACATGGGGGCAACGAGCAAAATCTTGCGCGGCTGCACTGGTCTGCCAGACACTTCAAAGTGGATAAGATCACCGAAGGGACGTTCAACCACGTGTTTGATGTTCACCAGATGGTCTTTGCCGTCGTCACAGGTAAAGGATCCCAGACCCCAGTCGGGTTTGGCCACCATACGTTCAAAGCTGCGTTCTGTGATGTCGCCCCAAGCGGCCATCCACTGGATCGCAGGGTTGGGTACCATCGCCATGAGCGGATAGGATGCAAAGGTCTTGGCCGTCGCGCCAAGCCACTGGTTCGTATTCCGAACCGTTTCCATCATGTCGTACGTCGCCATATAGCGCATGGTGTTACTCCTTTACATGCACCTTACGGTGCGCCGATTACCAACAGGATTGCAGGCAAAACGGGTTTTCTGCATAGCAGAAGAGCGTAGGGAGGATTTCGTCCAATGGCAACTGAGACCATAGAAGAAGGTCAAAACACCGCAGACCTTGATCAATTTCAGCGCAACATGGTCAAGGTTGAAGAGCTCTCTCAACGTCTGATTGCTGCTTTGCAGAAAAAAGAGACGGTGAATGCTGCACTGCACGGGCCGAATCAGGAATTGTACGCCAAGGCGATGAAAGCCTACTGGCACGAATGGATGACGAACCCCACCAAGGTTCTGGAACACCAGATCGAATACTGGGGGAAATCCGTTCTTCATTTTGTGGATGCGCAAAAGGCATTGGCCAGTGGTAAGCTGAAAGCGCCCGAGGATCCGGGCCCGAAAGACCGCCGGTTCAGCAATCCGCTGTGGGACACGCATCCCTACTTCAACTTCATCAAACAGCAGTACCTGATCAATTCCGCCGCCATCGAACAGGCGGTGCAGGATGTTGAAGATATCGAACCGGTCGAAAAGCGCCGGCTGAACTACTTTGCCCGCCAGATCGTCGATATGATGTCACCGACCAATTTTCTGGCGACAAACCCCGATGCGCTTGAAAAAGCGATTCAGACCGAAGGCGAAAGTCTGGTCAAAGGTCTGGAAAACCTGATCGCGGATATCGAGGCGAACAAAGGCGAAATGCTGGTACGTCTGTCTGACGACAGTTCGTTCAAGATCGGCGAGAACATCGCAACTGCCAAAGGCGAGGTCGTGTTCCGCGACCGTATGATGGAGCTGATCCAGTATTCGCCGACCACCGACGAGGTGCGCGAAACGCCGATCATCCTGTTCCCGCCGTGGATCAACAAATTCTACATTCTCGACCTGAAGCCTGAAAACAGCTTTATCCGCTGGGTCGTCGATCAGGGCTATACGCTGTTCGTGGTCAGCTGGGTCAATCCCGATGCCACGTACAAAGACGTGGGCTTGGATACCTACATCGAAGAAGGCTATCTGACCGCGATTGAAGAGGTCAAAAAGCTGACCAAACAGCCCAAGGTTAATGCGATTGGCTACTGTATTGCGGGCACAACGCTTAGCCTGACGCTGTCGCTGATGAAAAAGCGTGGCGATAAGTCGGTCAAATCGGCGACCTTCTTTACGACGCTCACTGATTTCAGCGAACAGGGCGAATTCACGCCCTTCCTGCAGAACGATTTCATCGATGGAATCGAGGAAGACGTGACAGAGCACGGGCTGCTGCGTTCATTTATTATGGCGCGAACATTCAGTTTCCTGCGCTCGAACGATCTGATCTATCGTCCGGCTATTCGCAGCTACATGATGGGCGAAACACCCCCTGCGTTCGATCTGTTGTTCTGGAACGGCGATGGCGCCAACCTTCCGGCGCGCATGGCGATCGAGTATCTGCGCGGGTTGTGTCAGGATAATCGTTTTGCGGATGGCGGGTTTGATCTGATGGGCGAGACGCTGAACCTGAAAGACGTCGACGTGCCTCTGTTCGCTGTGACCTGTGAAAACGATCACATCGCCGCATGGAAGGATTGCTATCGCGGCGTCCAGAAGATGGGGTCGAAGAACAAGACCTTCGTTCTGTCTGAATCTGGCCATGTCGCGGGCATCGTAAACCCGCCGAACAAGAACAAGTACGGCCACTATGTGAACGAAGACCTGAACGCGCTGCCGGAAGAATGGCAGGAAAAAGCGGACTACCATAAAGAATCGTGGTGGCCGGTTTGGGAAAAATGGATCGCCAAAAAGTCCGGTAAATGGGTGCCCGCACGGCAGCCAGGAGATTCGAAACATCCGTCTTTGGGGCCTGCTCCGGGCGAGTATGTGAAGGTCAAGGCACGCGCTGAAGGCGAATAAAGCTTAAAAATCCGATGGTTCGCAGATTTTTTCTGCACTGCAGCAAAAACACTTGAAATGCTGCAGTGCAGCACCTATGTTATTTGCAGCTGCAGAGAAACGCAGGGTGGTCCTGCCAGACGCAAGCCAAAAGGATTTGAAAGATGGCCAACACACAAGACTTTACTGCGATGATGAAAGACATGATGGGCGCATTCCCGGTTGACACAGCTGCGATGGAAGATGCCTTCAAAACAACAGCAACTCTGAACGAGAAGCTTTCGTCGGTTGCGATCGACGCTGCGACAAAATCCAGCGAGATCTCGACAAAATGGACAAAAGACACACTGTCCAAGATGGCTGACATCTCGAAAGCAAAAGCAGAGCCTGCTGACTACGCAAAAGCAATGACTGACTTTGCTTCCGCACAGGCTGAAATGGCTGCCGAGCACATGGCTGCTTTCGCTGAAGTTGCGAAGAAAGTTCAGATGGACACAGTCGAACTGATGATGGCTGCTGGCAAAGACTTCTCCGAAGAAGCAACAGCCGCAGTTAAAAAAGCAGCGACAGAAGCAACAGCTACTGCGAAAAAAGCAGCTGCTGCCGCTAAGTAAGTTTACCAGTTACTTTTACCAGTATTTGCGCCTCTCCTCCTCCCTTTAATGGCGCAAATCTTATGGCGGGCCGCATGGCCCGCCTTTTTTGTTTGCATCAAGTGACTTGCTCTAATGTTCTGCAAGTGCAAAGCTTTGTTGCACCTGCAGGATGGATTGGGAGGATTCCGTGGCCGAAACCGATAAGCCGTTGCTGATCAAGCGATATGCCAGCCGCCGTCTGTATAATACCGAAACCAGCGATTACGTGACGCTGGAGGATATTTCCGGATTTATCCGTGATGGACGGGACGTGAAGATTGTTGACCTGAAGTCAGGCGATGACCTGACCCGACAATATCTTCTGCAAATCGTCGCCGAACACGAAAGCAAGGGCGAAAGCGTTCTGCCGATCAATGTGCTGACCGATCTGGTTCGCAGCTATACGACACAGGCGACGTCGGTTGTGCCGCAATTCCTTGCGCAAAGCTTTGAAATGTTCCGCGACAGCCAAAGCAAGTGGGTCGAGAACGTCAACGCGATGAACCCGATGGCCAGTGTGCCGGGCTTTGAAGCGATGCAAGCGCAGCAAGAGGCCTTCCTGAAGGCGATGACTGGTGGCATGGGGGCACAGTGGTCCGCGCCCCAAGCTGATAAAGAAGACGCGGCAGAAGGCGACGATCTGGACTCGATCAAGCGCGAGCTGGCCGAACTTCAAAAGAAGCTGGCCAAGTTCAGCGACTGATAAGGATTTCGGTTCAGGTGCCGTACGCCTGAACCGGCCCCGTTGCCAGTTCGGCTGCCGTCAGCAGCGCCTGTGCGACCTCATCACATTCGGCCAAAGTCAGTCGGGCAGGCAGCCGCGTGTCGCAGGCCCGCATCAACATGGCGCGCGTGTTCGGCTGTTCGATCTGTTCCGGTAGAAATTCCCAGTTCCAGAAGGCACGCGCGTTGTTTGTGCTCAGGCCAAACACCTGCACCTTGATCCCGCGTTCGTCGGCATGTTCGACAAAGGCGCGGACTTCGTCATCTGACATATTGCGAAGATTGAACTGGATCGAATCCGACGCACGGGTTTCGGGGCCGAGTGGATCTGGCACCTCGATCCAGGGCGATGTGTTCAGTTGTGTCGCCACATGATCATGGTTGCGGCGGCCATCGGCCACGCGACGCGCCAGATGCGGCAATTGCGGGCGGATGACTGCGGCAGACAGGTTGGAGAGGCGCACGTTGTACAGCGGCAGCTTGTTCTGCCACTTCTCGACCGCCTCGTGCAGCACGTTGTGCTTTTTCCAATTCGCCTCATAGGCGCCGGACATGATGATCGCACGGGCCACCAGATCGGCGTCGTTCGTCACCATCAAACCGCCTTCGCCGGCGTTGATCAGTTTGTAGCTTTGGAACGAAAAGCACCCGATCTTGCCGATGGTGCCGATTTTGCGCCCGTTCCAGAGCGTCCCGAGGCTGTGAGCGGCGTCCTCAACCACGGGAATATTGCGCGCGTCACACAGCGCCATGATCGCATCCATGTCCGATGTATGGCCGCGCATATGGCTGATGATCACGGCATCAACCGTATCCAGCTTGCATTCAAAATCGGCCAGATCGACGCGATAGTTATCGCCGACCTCGCACAGCACGGGGATGCATTCGGCATGCACCACCGCCGACGGGACGGCGGCAAAGGTAAAGGCGGGGATCATCACGCGGGCATCGCGGGGCAGGTCAAGCGCCTTGAGTGCGATGAACAAAGCGGCAGAACAGCTCGATACCGCCAGCGCGTATTTCATGCCCAGTGCTTCGGCGAATTCCTGTTCCAGCAAAGTGACAGGGCTGTTGTCTGGCGCCGTGTATCGAAACAGATCGCCGGATTGAAGCAGTCGATCAATTTCGGCACGGGCCTCGGCCGGGATCGGTTCTGCATCGTGCATATTCGAAGTCATTGCTGGCTCCTAACTGTCCTTAACCATTTGTAGTTTGCCAAAGGCAATCCGCCAAGCGTTAAGAATTGACCGTTTTGTAACGGCCTAAAGACCGATCCGGTCCCGCAGTGCGAACCATGTCATGGCCAGTGCCAAAAGCGGGCTGCGGAAGGCACCGCCACCAGGGAAGGCGGGCAGGGGAACCAATGCCAATGCGTCGAAGCCCGCCGCCTGTCCTTGGATCGCTTGGGCCATCAACTGGCCTGCATGCACCGCAGTGCCAACGCCATGGCCGGAATAGCCCGACGCTGACAGCATATTCGGGGCAGGGCGGGTCAGATAAGGCATGCGTTTGCGCGTGATCGCCAGCGTGCCGCCCCATGCGTAATCGAGTTTGACGTCTTTCAGCTGCGGGAAGACCTCAAGCATCGGTTTGGACACGACCGCTCGGATATCGGAGGGGAATTTGTAACCATAACTTTCGCCACCGCCGAACAACATCCGTCCATCGTCGCTCAGGCGGAAGTAGTTCACCACGAACTTTGAGTCCGCGACAGCGACGTCCTTGGGCATGATATCCTGCGCACGGTCCCCAAGGGGTTCGGTCGCGACAATAAAATTGTTGATGGGCATCACCCGCGCGGCGACCTTTTGTTCAAGGCCACCCAGATAGCCGTTTGCAGCAAGGATCACATGATCGGCGACAACACGGCCTGCATCGGTTTGAACCGTAATCTGCGCACCTTTCTGGATGTGGTGCACATGACTGCGTTCGTAGATCGTGGCACCGGCAGATTGCGCCGAGCGCGCCAACCCGAGCGCCAATCGCAGGGGGTGCAGGTGCGCCGCGTCATGATCTAGTATACCGCCAGTATACAGGGGCGATCCGCAGACCCCGCGCAGCGCCTTCTGATCCAGAACCTCGATCTGGTCATAGCCGTATGCGCGCCGCATATGATCTGCGTAGTCGTGCAGATATTTGACATCAGACGCCTTGGTGCCGGTCCAAGCCACACCGGGTTTGATCTGGCAATCGATCTGGTGTTTCGCGATCAGGGATTTGACCAGCGCCTTGGCGTCTTCCCCCAGATCCCAAAGTTGTTTTGCGTGATCGGAGCCCAGCATTTTTTCCAGCGTGAACTGGTCCATACGCTGGCCTGATCCCAACTGACCGCCGTTGCGCCCCGACGCGCCAAAGCCTACGCGATGCGCCTCTAGCAAAACGACGTTCATACCGGCCTCGGCCAGATGCAAAGCCGCGCTCAGGCCAGTATATCCACCGCCGATGATGCAAACATCTGCCCTCACCTCGCCCTTCAGGGGCGGGCATTCGGGCAGGGGCGTTGCCGTGGCGGCGTAGTAGCTGGACGGGTATTCGCCGCGCCGGTCGTTGGAAAACAGCAGGTCCATTCGTCAGACGTTCAGCAGCAGGTGTTCGCGTTCCCACGGGCTGATCACTTGCAAGAATTCTTCGTATTCGGTGCGTTTCACAATGGAATAGACGCGCGCAAACTCAGGCCCGAGGATTTCATGTAGCTCTTGCGCTTCGTCAAACTGATCCAGCGCTTGGCCCAGAACGCGGGGGATATCCCCTTCGCCTTCATAGGCGTCGCCGCGGAATTGTTTCGACGGGCGCACTTCGTTCTTGATGCCAAGATAACCGCACGCCAGCGATGCCGCGATGCCCAGATAAGGGTTACAATCCATGCCTGCCAAACGGTTTTCGACGCGGCGGCTGACTGGGCCGGACAGCGGAATACGGATACCGGTCGTGCGGTTATCGCGGCCCCATTCCAGATTGATCGGCGCGGCGTGGTCTTTGACGTAGCGCCGGTAGCTGTTCACATAGGGCGCAATGACGGCCAGCGCGTCGGGCATGTGGTTCTGCAT
>CATNDK010000048.1 GCA_950096585.1 Thalassococcus halodurans
TTCCGAACGGGGCGAAGCCGAAAAGCTACGGGGCGAGTTTATCTCGATTGTTAGCCACGAACTGCGGTCGCCCATGACATCGGTCAAAGGGGCAATGGGCCTTCTTCTGGCCGGATCTGCCGGTCCGCTGGATGGCAAGGTGCGCGATATCCTTGAAATCGCCCACCGAAACTCGGACCGATTGATCAACATTATCAACGACCTACTGGACATCGAAAAGATCGCGGCTGGTAAAATGTCCTTCGATTGCGGTGCCTATGAAATTTCCGCCCTGCTGGACGAAGCTGTTCTGGCGAACGAGAACTTCTCGAAACGGTTTGATGTGTCCATCGAACGGGATGAGAACCTGAAGGGTATGGTATTCATCGATTTTGATCGCAGTCTTCAGGTCATGAACAATCTGCTGTCGAACGCGTCCAAATTCTCGCCTCCGGGTGGGTCTGTCAAAGTGGGCGGTCGCGAAACCACGCAGGCCTTTGAGATCACAGTTACCGACAGTGGCCCCGGTATTCCCGCCGATATGATCGGTAAGATTTTCGACAAATTCGCGCAGGTTGAACGCCACAAGGACGGACCCGTCCGAAGCACCGGTCTTGGCCTCGCGATTGTCAAAGCCATTGTCGAAGAACAGGGTGGCACTGTGTCCGTCACCAGTGAACTTGGGCAGGGATCAACCTTTACAGTCAGCTTCCCCAAGCTGCAGGCCTCGAACATTACGCCAGACCAAAATGATTTGGAGCAAGCCTCATGATCAAGATTCTGCATGTTGAAGACGATCAGGACATTCGCGAGATTACCCAGCTTTCTCTGGCCCTAAGCCCGGATATCGAGCTTATCCAATGCGTCACAAGCGAAGAGGCGCTTGAGGCCACGGCGAACCTTGTGCCTGACCTGTTTCTGCTGGACGTCATGATGCCCGGTATGAGCGGGCCCGAGTTATTGGCCGAACTGCGCAGCCGCCCCCATCTGCGGCAGGTGCCTGCGGTTTTCATGACCGCCCGTGTTCAACGCAATGAAATTCAGGCGTTTCTGGAACAAGGGGCAATGGACGTGATTGCCAAACCCTTTGATCCGGTCACATTAGCCGAACGCGTGATGGCGATGGCGGAAAAGGGCCGTTCGTTGAAAGAACAGGACAAGAAATCCGCATCCTGAGCTGGTCATCCGTCTGTCAGATCACCTCTGATTTGCGGATGTCTTCCAGTGCGAAATCGATCAACGCACGGATTTTGCGCGGCAAGGTCCGCCCCTCCAGATAGACCGCGCTTAGTGGGATCGTTTCGCCCTGAAAGTTATCCAGAACGCATTGCACCGATCCGTCACGCTCAAGCTCGCCCAGCGCAAATCTGGGCAAATGGGCGACGCCCAAACCCTTTGACGCCAGTTCAGCCGCCGCACGGGCAGAATTGACATGGAACCGTCCCTGAACGGTGACGGTATGATCCTGCCCTTGCCCGCGATACACCCAGCGGCGCGGCACCTTGCGGTTTGTGTCCACGATGCACGGCAGGGTTTCAAGTTGATTGGGATGATTGATGGGGCCGTTCTCGGCCAGAAAATCAGGGCTTACGACGGTGATTGAACTCAGCTCGCCTAACTTGCGCGATTTCAACGACAGCATCTCGGATCGACCGATACGAAACGCCAGATCAATGCCATCGCGGGCCAGATCAACATAGCTGTCGCTCAGGCGCAGATCGAAACTGACGCCGGGGTTCGCCGTTGCGAACCGCGCCAACATCCCCACGACATAGGATTCACCGAAAGTCACCGGAGCAGACACGCGGATAACGCCCGTGAAACCGCGCGACCCTTCGGCGACTTCGGCCAACAGGTCATCCAGATCATCCAGAATGGCAGGTGCACGCGCCAGAAGGTCTTCGCCCGCAGGTGTCAGCCCCACACGGCGCGTGGTGCGCTGAAGCAGGCGCACACCCAGCCGGGCCTCGAGTTCAGCCACGTATTTCGATGTCAGCCGGTTCGAGACACCCAGTTGATCCGCTGCGGCCGTGAACGACCCGGTCTGGGCGGTTGCCACGAATGCCTTGAGTTCGTCGGTGATATCCATCTGCGATCTATTTGGAACATTTCGTTGATAGTTATTCCATGAATTCTCCATTTCATGGAAGGGATGCAAGCCCTAATTTGAGGTCAGAACATAAACGCCCCCAACCGAAACCAGATGACGGGGCCGATCACGAGGAGACTGAAAATGTCCACTGCAACAAATACCGACTACGCCGCCGCCCTACTTCGCGTATCCAGCGGCGCTCTGTTTCTGGCCCACGGTCTGATGAAGGTGAATGTGTTCACCGTCGCTGGCACCGTCGGCTTTTTCGAAAGCCTCGGCCTGCCCGGCTTTCTGGCCTACCTGACCATTATCGCCGAAATCGGCGGCGGTCTGGCCCTGATCCTTGGCGTTGCGACACGTCTGGTATCGCTGGCCCTGATCCCTGTGCTGCTTGGCGCAACATGGGTTCACTGGGGGAACGGCTGGACCTTCTCGAACGAAGGTGGCGGCTGGGAATTCCCGCTGTTCTGGGCAGCCGCCCAAACCAGCATCGCCCTTCTGGGTGCAGGCGCCTTCGCCGTCCGCATCCCCGCGCTGAACAACGCGCTTGGCAAATTCGCCTGAATACTATGGGGTCGCTGACATGCGGCCCCACCCCTTCGCAGGAGGAAAAAGATGATCACTCCGACAAACCTGACCCAATTGCAGGACCGCCTGAAGCCCTCTGACCGGATGCCTCTGGTCTTTTTGGGTCATGGCAGTCCGATGAACGCAATCGAAGATACGGAATACAGCCGCACGTGGACCGAACTCGGGCGCACCCTGCCCCGTCCGCAGGCCATTCTTGTTGTCTCGGCCCACTGGATGACACGTGGCACCACACTGGTCGATGTGTCGGAAATGCCCAAGACGATCCACGATTTCTATGGCTTCCCCGATGCGCTGTTTGCCCAACAGTATCCGGCCCACGGTGCGCCTGAACTGGCGCGGGATGTGGTCAGCCTGTTGGCCAGCCACCATGCCGAAGAAGACGATACATGGGGTCTGGACCATGGCGCATGGACGGTTCTGAAGTTCCTCTATCCCGATGCGGATGTGCCGGTGTTCCAAGTGTCCATCGATATGACCCGTGGACTGGACTACCAGCTTGAGATCGGGCGCAAGCTGTCCGAACTGCGGGATCGCGGTGTGTTGATCCTCGGGTCCGGCAACGTGGTTCATAACCTCGGTGCGGTCCAATGGGGCAAAAACCGCAAACCCCACGACTTTGCGCAGGAATTCGACACGCTGTTTGCAGATAAGCTTGAGGATCGCGACTTTGCCGCTCTGGCAGACCGCAACGGACTTGGCACGCTTCTGCGGATGGCTCATCCGACGGTCGATCACTATCTGCCCGCACTAACCGTGTCGGGCGCGGCCGATGATGGCGATGACCTGACATTTATGACGGACACAATTGATCTGGCGTCGATCTCGATGCGGTCTTTCGTGTTCCACGCACGATAAGGAAAAGACATGCTTGTAGACGGCAAATGGCAGGAAAACTGGCAACCGGTGCAAAAGGCCGACAAAGACGGACGCTTCGTGCGTCAGGTGTCCAGCTTTCGCAACTGGATCACTCCGGACGGATCTGCGGGCCCGACCGGCGAGGGTGGCTTCAAGGCCGAGGCTGGTCGTTACCGTCTGTACGTGGCGCTGATCTGCCCATGGGCCTCGCGCACTCTGATCGCCCGCGCACTGAAGGGCCTTGAGGATGTAATCCCTGTGACCATCGTCAACCCGACGCTGACGGATCAGGGCTGGCAGTTCGGCGGCTACCCCGGTGCTGACGAAGATCCCCTGTTCGGCTCGACCTATATGCACGAACTCTACACCCGCGCCGATCCTGAATTCACCGGACGCGCCACCGTGCCTGTCCTGTGGGACATGAAGCAGAACGTCATGGTCAACAACGAAAGCGCCGACATCCTGCGCATGCTTGACACCGCGTTCGAAGAATTGGTGCCGTCAGGTGTGCGCCTGTTCCCCGAAGCAATTGGCGATCAGATCGAAACCCTGAACAAGCGCGTTTATGACAAGCTGAACAACGGCGTCTACAAATCCGGCTTTGCCTCGTCACAGAAGGCCTATGACGAAGCGGTGTCAGAAGTGTTTGAAACGCTGGATATGCTAGAAGACAAGTTGACGGGCGACTACATCTTTGGCGACCAACTGACAGAAACCGATATCCGTATCTTCGTGACGCTGATCCGGTTTGATGCGGCCTACTACGGCATCTTCAAAACCAACCGTCGCCAGATCGCAGATTATCCGCGCCTGTCGGCCTATATGGAGCGCATTCTGCGCCTGCCGGGTGTGCGTGAAACGGTCGACATGGATCACATCACGCGGGGCTACTATTCGATCAAGGCGCTGAACCCGAACGGTATCCGCCCTGTCGGCCCTGACCACATCACCAAACTTCTAGAGGCGGTCTGAACCGCCTTTAGGATCACAGGACGTCTGACAGGATGTCGGGATCGACCAGTTCGATCCGCTGACGGGCGGATCGAATTGCCTTTTTCTTCACCAGTTGCGTCACCGCACGGCTGACCATTTCGCGGTTCGCGCCGATGCTGGCCGCGATTTCAGCATGCGTGGGGGCATCATTGATCACCCCGCCCTTTTCCAGAACATCCCGTTCCAGCGCCATGCTGATCAGGAAAGATGCCACGCGCTGTCCTACCGAGAATGTCGTCAGCTCAAGGTTCTTTGCAGTCAACTGGCGAACCCGCGTGACAAGACTGTTCACGACATAGGTCCGGATCGCAGGCACCTTGTCGAACAGTTCCAGAAAAGCTGCCTGCGGCATCACCAAAACGCGGACGTCGCTGCGCGCTACGATCGCCAGTGATCTTTCACCGCCATCCAGCGCAGCCATTTCGCCGAACAGGTCCCCTTCAGAGAACCGCGTAAAGATGATCTCGCGTCCTGCCTCGGTCCAGTAAAGCGCCAGCAGCTTGCCTTCCAGCAGGATATAGACATCGTTGCTGGTGTCCTGCTGGTTGAACAGAATTTCCCAAGGAGCAAAGGATTTTTCCTGAATATCAAGACTGATCCCCTTCAGGTCATCAGCCGAAACATCCGCAAAAAGCGGAACATTTGCCTTGATCAGGTCATCGACGGTCATGTCCGTTGGCCCCCGTTCGCCTTCGTAAAACGTTTAGTCAAAATGCACCCATGCCACTTACTCTTAAAAGCGCACCGCGTATGTGCCTTTCCTCACGACGGAAAGTCCAGAACGCCCCCAATCACATGCGCCTTTTGCTTTTCAGGAAGCGCGGCAGACTGCGACGTATCCGGCATAATCACCACCTTCACCGCGGCCCCAGCGTCCTGCACGCTGTTGACCTGATACTGCGTTGTTTTGGTACCAAAAGCCGCAATTCCACCGACAGTCAACTCGGCTTTTGACTGAACGGAAAACTTCTGGTCCACGTCAGATTTGTTTATCCCGTAAAACCACAGGGTGATTGTGGGATCATCCGAAATGACAAAGGTCTTAACCCGCGCGAAAGTTTTTCCCCTTCCGAACAACGTCCCGGCATCGAACAAACTGCTCTGAAGCTGAAAACCCGTCACGTCCTGACCTGTCTTCTGGGCAAGCTGGGAAATGACGTTTTGGCTGTACCACCCCGTGCTCAGATCATCCGCAATATCCTGCGGGTGTGACGACACAAGGGTCACGCCGCAGTAATCGATATCCATGATAACGCGGCTGGCAGCCGTCCAGAGATCTCCGGCAGATCGTTGCTGACTGCCATCTTGTGCGCTGATCGAAAACTGAAGCATCGAAGGCGTGATCGGTCCGATCGACTGGTTGTCGACCTTCATCTTCATCGTGTTGTTTCCGGTATTATCGAACTCCAGCTTCACGTTCATTTGCGGTGTGCCCGAGGTGATGCTGGTCGCCAGATCCGTCACATCGGGCAACCCCTTGTAGGCTGGCACCCAATCCGTCGGGCCTGTTTGCATCCCACCGTTTTGTTGATCCGGCGCTTTCACATTCTGGCTGGCTTGCGACAGCAGGTTCATCGCGTCTTGCTGAAGCTTCATACTGCGCCGCATGTTCTGTGCTTTCAGCGACCACCCCGAGAATTTGGTCTCGAGCCCCGTCAGCGAAATAGGCCACGATTTACCCGCGCCGACATAATGCTCTTCGATATATTGCTCGACGAACAAGATCTTATCGATCGTCCTGCCGTCCTTGCCTTGTAGCTGCTGTTTGCGGATGCGGCCCAAATCCTTTTCGAATTGCTTGACCAGATCGTCCGAGGCTTTGGAAAATTCTCTGTTCGCAGCATCTTGCGCTTTGGCGTCTGCTGTCGACACATTGAAGGTGCTCGCATTCAGGATATCGCAATACCGGCTGCTAAAGCGACTACCGGCGATGTCCGCGGTGCCATCCCCGTTCGACACCACCAACTGGTCAATCAATTCCAAAGTCGCCGGATTGTAGTAGGCCGAAGCACCGTACTGCAGCACATAGGCAAAACCGGACGGATACCGGATGACAGTAAAACCCGGATCGATTTTCGCGCTCAGTGCCGCCGAAATCTGTTGGCGGATGGCTTCGCTGACCTGTTGATTGACGTTGGTTGTCATAGCGCCACCATAATCCGAAAAAGGCCGCCCCGTGGGGCGACCTTCGGGGACTGTGATGCAACCCGATCAGGAGATCGGATACTGGGCCACACCACCCAGAACAAAGCAGACCTGCTTTTCGGGCGGGATATTACCTTTGATTTCCGGCGGAGACATTGTGACGGTGACAGTGCCGGACGCCGAAGATTTGTCGACTTTGGTGATGGAATAGCTCTGGTTCATAGAGCCCACCTTGAAAAGACCGAACAGCTTCACATCGACCGAGGAGTTTTCTTTGAACTGCGAGGTGACTTCGCTTGCCTGATCCGCAGAGAACGTCATCGAGATGGTCGGGGCCTGCGACACAACAAGTGTTTTGAAGCGCGAGAACGGTTTGCCCTGGCCGAACATCTTGTCAGGCGCATACTGGTTCGAGCTGTCGATCTTGAAGCCCGACACGTTCGGGTTGCCCGATCCGTCTTTGATGCTTTGCAAAAGCATCTCGTCGTACCAGCCCTTCGTCATGTCTGAGTTCAACGTCAGCGGATCAATCTGAACGATTGTGACGCCTTTGTATTCCATGGTCACGTCCAGCGACGAAGAAGACGACGTGTATTTCGACCAGTCATAGCTGGACCCACCGCTCAGGCCGATATCGAAGACATCAAAGACCGGAATGGTAAAGCCTGCGCTGCCTGAAATGTGGAACGTCGCAGACGACGAGCTAAAGTTCGACGCTTTGATGTTGACCGAAACCGAGCTGCCATCGTTGGCCAGTTCGCTCAGCAACTGGGTGCTGTCGGGCATCGGTGTCCAGCCGACATAGAAGTCGCTCGCATCGATTTGCAGACCACCGTTCGCCGCAGACGGGTTCTTGGTGTGGTCCATCGCTGCAGTCAGCTGATCATTGGCAAGCGCCTGGGCACCCAGAATGGTGTTCAGCGGCGAAAGCTTTTGCAACGCGGTGGTGATGGCAGACCCGAGCGACGCGTAACCCGCATTCGGCAGGCTTTGCGCAGCAGCCGCGATGTTGCCTGTGGACCAGTCCGTCGCCTTGGCGCTGAAGTTTTTCAGAACAGCAGAGATGATCGTACCGTAGGTTACCGGTGTCACGCTGTAGGCGGCGACAAAACCGCTGGACGTGCCGGCGTTCACAACATTGACCTGCGCGGCATTGATCAGCGGATCATTGACGGTCTTCTGGTCTTCAGTCGAATACTGATACTGGGCGTTGGTCAGGATGCTGTTGTAAAGCGTGCTGAACTGGTGGTTGCCCAGCGTAAGCATCCCGTTGCTGCCGATTTCCAGTGCGCCGTTGAATGCGTCCAGCATGGTCGAGTTGTAGTAAGCGGATGCGCCATACTGCACGGTCGGGTGAAAGCCCGGCGGATAGCTGACCATCTCGAACTTGCCGGGCAGCTGGGTACCGAGCAAGGTGTTGACCTCACCAGTAATGGAATTCACAAAAGCCTGTTGGTCGGGGGAAAGTTGTTTAGCAAGCATTGGCTTTCTCCTTGAGAAAATCTGAGGATTGAAATTGCCTTCAAGACAGAGAGCCGGTGAGCTCAAGTGCGGTTGTCTCTGTGCCAACACATTACGAAATCAAAATTCGAACGAATGTGTCGAAGCACACCTTTGCGCGAATTAATTCTAAAAAATGCAACCGACCCCGCGCAGATCACTGGCGGGGTCGGGTCCTACTTTTCCCAAAAATGCGCACTCAAGGCTCTGGTTTTTCAACGAAGTTTCAAACGTCCCTCTTTTGCAAAAACCAATACCGATTCCTGGTCAGAATTTTTTCTGGAACAGGAAATTCGCGCCGGTCGCTTCGTAATCATCCACACCAAGACCATCATAGAACGCCGACAGGCTGATCTCGGTCATGTTTTCGAATTTGATTCGAACACCTGCATCGATTCGTCCGCGCGTTGTCTCCGTGGTCTCGACGGCCGAACGGTACATCGAATGGACGCCGCTTAGCTCACCGGTCAGCACTGTGACGCTAGAGGACCGGGCAATCGTCTGTTCGAACCCGATGCCAAAGCTGGACTCGCTCAGCGATACAACCTGCGATCCGACCTTGTTTCCTTGGTCGTCCGTATAGGCCTCTTGAACATCTTCCACATAGGCAACATCCAGTGCAGGGATCAGCGTCAGGCCGTCTTTGACGTCATAGCGCCCTTCCAGACCAAGCGTCGCCAACGTCCGTCGGGATGTGAAATCACCCTCCGATACATCCGCGATCTCAAGCCGGTTCTCGGCACGACCATGAAGCAGAGATGCGCTGTAGATCAGCTCGGTTCCGTTGATGCGACCGACAACATAAGGGCCCGCCAGCCAGCCTTGGCCTTCGAAGGTGCCCTCGGTCACGTCGGCTTTGGTGTCATCAAGCTGAACCATCGCACCCACAATCAGTGAATCACTCTGCATCAGATGTGCGCCGAATGTCAGGTTCACATAGCGTTGGTCATTGCCGCTGCTACGCGACCAGACACCTTGCAAAGACGTCCAGAAAGGCGCGTCGCCCATCGTCGAAACACAGGCACTGCCCGAGTCTTCGCGCACCCGCAGAGCAAAGCATTTGCCACTGCGGTCATGCATCAGGCTACGCAAATCAGGCTGTGCCAGCATCAACGCGCGTGCCCGTGCCGACATACCTTCCGCGTTGCCTTCTTCTGCAAGTTTGAACGCGTTTGGCGAAATTGCGAACAAGGCGGACGCCAAGTTCGTATTCCCCGCTTCATCAGACACGGCGTCTGCCAGCATTTGAACCGTTACGGGACTTGCCGCTTTTGTTGGGCTCAGTACCAGAGTTGCCGAACTGACAAAGCCGGGGATCAGCGCCATCGGGTTGCCGGACACTTTGGTGGTCGTCCCCCCGAAGAGGTCCACGATCGTGGAATTTTCGATCAGAAAATCCTCTTCGGACACGCCCGACACGGGTTCGCTGAACGTGACTTGAACAGTGATGTTCTCGCCCAATTGGAAGCTTGATCCGCTCGCGGTCATGGTGACCGTCGGTCGCGTAATGTCCTGCGGGGCAACCACGGTAACCAAAACGGTATCGGGGGCGCTGTCCACGGTTCCATCATTGGCGATCAACTGGAATTCCAAAACCTCATTCGCCCCGTTGAAAGCCAATGTTGGCGCGGTGAACGTCGGTTGCGTTGCTGTCGTACTGCTTAGCGAAACGGTTGTGCCCGAGATCTGGGACCAGACATAGGTCAGCTCATCCGCATCCCCATCTGTCGCCCCACCGGACAAAGTAACCGAAGCGCCAGACGCGACCACAAGATCCGTGCCAGCGTTCGCAACGGGCGCGATATTCGTTGGCGCCGAAACCGTGATCGTGACGGAATCCGCACTGCTGGATGCCACCCCATCGTTCACAATCAGGCTGAACGTCAGGATGATATCAGGATCGCCAATTGCCACGGCGGGCGCTGTGAACGTCGGACTTGCGGCTGTCGTACTGGACAGCGTCACAGCCGAACCACCTGTTTGGCTCCATTCATAGGTAATGGTTTGACCATCTGGATCGGTGGCAGAGCCAGAAAGCGTAACCGTGCTTCCTGCATCAACAGCTTGATCAGGCCCTGCATTCGCAATCGGCGCCGTGTTGGCTGGCGGATTCACGGTGATCGTCACTTGGTCCGGATCACTGTCATCAAAACCATCATTCAGCACCAGTTGGAAAACCAGATCTTCAGACGGGGCGCCCACAGCAAGCGTCGGGGCCGTGAACGTCGGCGACGCCGCTGAGGTGTCGGACAACGTAACCGTGGTGCCGGACACCTGTGTCCATTGGAAACTGAAGGGATGTCCGTCTGCATCCGAGCCAGACCCCGAAAGGGTCACGCTTTCCGCGCTGTTAACGCCTTGATCAAGACCAGCGTCTGCGACAGGTGGCGTGTTTGCAGGCGCCTGAACAGTGATCTGAACCGTGTCCGTATCTTCGTCTCCGGTGGCTTCTAATACCGTCAGTTCGAACACAAGGATCGCATCGGGGTCGCCAATCGCAAGGGTCGGTGTACTGAATGTCGGTGACACCGCGGAAGAACTGGACAACGTCACGGCTGTGCCGCTGGTTTGGACCCAATCATAGGTCAGGGTTTGACCGACGTTGTTCGAACTAGATGCAGAGCCATCAAGCGTCACCGTTGTCGGCGCTTGAACGGTTTGATCCAGACCTGCATCGGCCGTCGGCAAAACGTTTGCGGGCGGTGTGACGGTAATGTCGACCGTGTCGGCGACACTGTCGTCCGTGCCGTCATTCACGATCAGGCTAAACGTCAGAGTTTCATTGGAAGCCCCCGGCACAAGCGTCGGCGCAGTAAAGGTCGGGCCAGCAGCCGATGTGCTTGAAAGGGAAACCGTTGTTCCTGCCGTTTGGCTCCATGAATAGGTCAGCGGATCACTATCAGGGTCGGTGCCGGACCCCGCCAATGTCACGGTCGCGCCGGATGCTACAGTCTGGTCTGTCCCTGCATCGGCTGTTGGCGCATTGTTAACAGCAATAACCGTTGCACTGCTTACGACAGTTGTGCCGGTTGCTCCGGACAAAGCGAACTCATACTGACGGCGGATGCTGTCTGCGTCAGATGTACCTTGGAACACGATCCCCATATAAGCGTCGCTCGCAAAGGTACCTGTGCCTACCGTCGCACCATCCAACGTGATGATTGTAACATCTGTCATGGCGCACCAAGACTCGATTTCGGCCTCGGTAAGTGCCCCTTGGCCCGCGTCAAATCCATCATTGCCAAAATAAAGCGAGTCACCCGTGTACTTATAAAGGTTGTTGCCGAAGGGTAAGTCTTCAAGCACGACCCCAACAATTCCACCGTCGGCCCCGATTTTGAAACGGCAAGCTCCGGTAGCCCCATCAGGCTCAATTAGCTGTGCAGGTATTGCCTCCAATGCGTGCGACGGCGAGGCGATCAATGTCGCAAAACAGGCCACAGCCCCAACGGCCAGCGCCCGAAAGCCATTATTTTTCAAAAACATGCATCCAACTTTCGAAAGAAAATTTCTGGGCATAAATACAAACGCCCCCGTTATTCAATTTGATTAAAAATAATTTTACGGTCTGTGACCTTTGACACAGAGCCCCTGGCGGGAATGGGGCAATGTCCTGACATGAGAAGCGGAGAATAGCTCTGCAAGACATGAACAGGAGGCTTCCCCGTGGAACCCTTAATCGGCCAAATCATTCTTTTCGGCGGCAATTTCGCGCCGCGCGGCTGGGCATTTTGTGATGGGCAATTGCTGCCTATCTCCAGCAACTCTGCTTTGTTCTCGATCCTGGGCACCACCTACGGCGGCGACGGGCGGACAACATTTGGCCTGCCGGATCTACGGGGCCGCGTTCCGATGCATGCAGGGTCGGGTCCCGGGCTTACGCCGCGGGCGATCGGGCAAAAATTCGGCGTAGAAGACGTTACGTTGACGGCAGCACAGATGCCGAACCACACCCACACGCTGAAGGCCAACCCGCTTCCGGCAAATGCCAGCTCGGGTGACAGTAATGTTCTGGCCGGTTCGCAGTCTTACCAGACCGGCGCGAGCCCGCTTGCGGACATGAATGCAGCGTCGGTCACGTCGGTCGGCGGCAGCCAGTCGCACACCAACGTACAGCCATCCCTGGTCACAAATTACATCATCGCGCTGCAGGGTATTTTCCCGTCACGCAGCTAAGAACACCGACTTTCATGACGAAAACCTTTCCTCCATTTTTTTCATGACGAAATGCACCGTTTGGTGCGGGCTTGTCATTAGGCAGGCAAGCCAAGGGTCGGGTGTCACGCCAGGGGCACCCGACCCATTCTTTTTCAGGCCACGGCATTACCAATGCGTGCAGAAATTCACATCACGCAAATTAGATAGTTACAGATCAAAATATCCCAACTAGCGTTGGGGTGGGTATGGAAACGGTTGATGAGTGGGGGCTCAGATGACGACATTCCGGAAGAAACACCACAAGTCCGGTCCGTGGATCGAAGACAAGCATCGTGAAACAGGACTGCTGTCGTATTCAGACGAAGCTCTTGGAGAACTTCAAGAAAAGCTTGCCGGAGATGTGCAGCAGCCGGGCTATCCCGGGTACAATGATGACCGTATGGTCTTTATGCACACCTATCAGAACTACCCACAGCTGATCATCCATGCGACCTGCGAAACCGACGTGATCGCAGGACTGAAATTCGCCCGCAAACAACGGCTGAAAGTAACGACGCGGTCCGGCGGGCACTCAACCGCTGGCTACAGCGTGAACGACCAAATCGTCATCGACACCAGCCGCATGGGTCATGTTCTGATCGATCCGGACACACGCCGCGCCAAGGTTGGCCCCGGTACAAATTTCCGCACCCTGAACCGTATGCTGCACCACTACAAACTGCACGTCCCCGGCGGTGGGTGTGAAACGGTTTGCGTCGCGGGTTATATGCAGGGCGGCGGCTATGGTTTCACCTCGCGTCTGTTCGGAATGAACTGCGACCACGTGGTTGGTATCCGTATGGTCACGGCAGAAGGCAAGCTTGTACGCGCCAATAAGGACGAGAACGCGGATCTGTTCTGGGCCGTGCGTGGCGGCACAGGCAACCAGTTCGGCATCCTGACCGAGATCGAATATGATCTTGTGCCGTTGGAAAAGGTCTGGGCCTTTGGCCTGCGCTTC
>CATNDK010000049.1 GCA_950096585.1 Thalassococcus halodurans
CATCTACAAGATGGTTGAAGACGTCACAGGCAAAGACGGCGTCAAGTACTTCCCGTACATCATGACCCTGTTCATCTTCATCGTGTTCGCGAACTTCCTGGGCCTGTTGCCCCGCGCGTTCACACCCACATCCCACATCGCGGTTACCGCGGTTCTGGCGATGTTGGTCTTCGTAGCAGTTACTGTTCTGGGCTTTGTCAAAAACGGCGCAGGTTTCCTGAGCCTGTTCTGGGTAAGCTCGGCCCCGCTGGCCTTGCGCCCCGTTCTGGCGCTGATCGAGGTGATTTCCTACTTCGTTCGCCCCGTCAGCCACTCGATCCGTCTTGCTGGTAACATGATGGCGGGTCACGCGGTTATCAAAGTTTTCGCAGCGTTCGCACCGATGGTGCTGATTTCGACAGGCATCGGCCTTGTTGTGACACCGCTGTCGATCCTCGCAATCACTGCGATGTACGGTCTCGAGATCCTCGTAGCCTTCATTCAGGCCTACGTGTTCACGATCCTGACCTGCGTCTACCTGAAAGACGCGCTGCATCCGCATCACTAATGCTGGGGCGTGCGGGGCATCTCGCGCGCATCCAACTGAACCAATCGAACTAATTCCATCGTAAGGAGAGAAGACATGGAAGGCGATATCGTACAAATGGGCGCATTCATCGGCGCGGGTCTGGCATGCATGGGCATGGGCGGCGCGGCTGTTGGTGTGGGCAACGTTGCAGGCAACTACCTGGCCGGCGCTCTGCGCAACCCCTCCGCTGCTGCTTCGCAGACAGCTACACTGTTCATCGGCATCGCGTTTGCGGAAGCTCTGGGGATCTTCTCGTTCCTCGTTGCTCTGCTGCTGATGTTCGCCGTCTAAGCATCTCCGACCGATCCTTACGCGCGGGCGGTACCGGCAACCGGCATCGCCCGTAGTAAACGAATAGGTCCGACGGAGAGGACGACGACATGGCGACTGAAACACAAGACGCTGCAGGTGCGGCTCAAGCTCCGGGTATGCCCCAGCTTGATTTTTCTACCTTCGGCAACCAGATCTTCTGGCTTCTGGTCACGCTGGTCGTGATCTACTTTGTCCTGTCGCGCGTCGCGCTGCCGCGTATTGCGGCGGTTCTTGCGGAACGTCAGGGCACAATCACTAACGACATTGCCAAGGCAGAAGACCTGAAAGTTCAGGCTGCTGATGCCGAAGCTGCCTATGAAAAGGCGCTGGCAGATGCCCGTTCCGAGGCGCAAGCCATCGCACAGGCAACTCGTGATGACATCAAGGCACAAGGCCAAGCCGCACAGGCCGAAGCCGATGCCAAGATCGCTGCGAAAGCGGCTGAGTCTGAAAAGGCCCTCGCTGAAATCCGCGCCTCTGCAATGGAGAACGTGGAAGTGGTCGCCAAGGACACAGCAGAAGCGCTGGTATCGGCGCTGGGTGGTTCGGCAAGCAAAACCGACATCGACGCTGCGGTCACAAACCGGTTGAAAGGGTAACGACATGCGTAAGACACTTGCCGTTGCATCTGTAGCTATGATGGGCGCGACACCCGCGCTCGCTGCTTCGGGTCCTTTCTTTTCGCTGCGCAACACTGACTTTGTTGTTCTGATCTCGTTCCTGATTTTCCTTGGCGTTCTGGTGTACTTCAAAGTACCCGGCATGCTGGGCAAACTGCTGGACCAGCGCGCCGAAGGCATCAAAAAGGATCTGGACGAGGCACGCGCCCTGCGTGAAGAAGCCCAGAACCTTCTGGCCTCCTACGAGCGTAAGCAGCAGGAAGTCAAAGAACAGGCAGAGCGTATTGTTGCACAGGCCAAGGTTGACGCCGAAGCCACAGCAGCACAGGCGAAAGCCGATCTTGAAACATCTGTTGCACGCCGTCTGGCTGCAGCCGAAGATCAGATCGCATCCGCCGAAGCAAGCGCTGTCAAAGAAGTTCGCAACGCTGCGATCACCGTTGCTGTAAAAGCTGCCGAAGATATCGTCAGCAAGAACACAGCGGCGAAAGATCAGGCGAAACTGATCGACGACGCAATCGCGACAGTCGGTTCGAAACTGCACTAAGCAGTCTTCGACAGGATCAAAAAGAAACCCGGCCTAGTGCCGGGTTTTTTGTTTTGTGGGTGTTCGGAAACCAGCCTGAACAAACTTGGTTTTACGTCTCCGCCTATCTCGGCATCGGGTTTCTTGCTTTGTTATAGGCCAGCCAGTCCGTGATTTCGGGGTAGAACTTTTTCCGCCATGCGCGAACCTGTGGGTTCATCATCTTCTTCCACACGGGCGGGATCATCGCCGCGATTGTCATAACCGGATAGCTGTAGGGCAACTTTGGGGCCTCGACCGTGTCATAGGTCTGCAAAAGCGGGAAGCGGCGGTCGGGTTTGTAGTGGTGGTCCGAATGGCGTTGCAGGTTGATCAACAGCCAGTTGGACGCCAGATAGGGCGCGTTCCACGAATGTTGGGGTTTGACGTGTTCGTATTTGCCGTCCCCCAGATGTTTCCGCGTCAAGCCGTAGTGTTCGACGTAATTCACCAATTCGAGCTGCCAGACGGCCACGAACGCTTGGAACAGGAAAAGGCCGACACCGAACCAGCCGCCGATGGCAAAGGACGCGGCCAGCATGATCGCTTGCAGGCCCCAGTAATAGAAGAACGGGTTTTTATGGTGCGTCCATGGCAGGTTCTTGCGCGCCAACATGGCCCGTTCGGCTTTGAAAGCCGAGGCATAGCATTGGACCAGCACACGGGGGAAAAAGCGGTGGAAGCCTTCGTTGTATCGCGCGGTCACCGGATCGCGCGGTGTGCCCACATAGCGGTGATGTACCAGCAAGTGTTCTGAGCGGAAGTGCGAATAAAGGACCATCGCCAGAAGCAGATCGCTGAGACGCCTTTCAAGGGCAGATTTCTGGTGCATCAACTCGTGCGAATAGTTGATGCCGATGGTGCCCGTCAGGACGCCTACGCCGAAGAACACGCCAAATGTTTCGCCCGTAGTCAGGTGATCGGTGCGGGTGACGTACCACAGCAGGCCGAACAGCGTCAGAACCTGCAAAGGCACCCAGATCATGGTGATCAGCTTGTACCAGAACAGCTTGGACTCATCCGTCATCGGATCGGGGTTTTCATTGTTCTGACCCAGCACCAGATCGAGCGCGCTGAACAGGTACCACGTCACCAAAGGCGGCAAGGCAAGCCACCAGCCGCCTTGCGTGGCCGCAATCCAGACCAATGGGATCAGCCCAAGCGAAATCCAGAACGGAAGCGCGCTGAGAAAACCGAAATTGCGGGCAACGGGTGGGATGGATTGATCAGCCATGACCGGACCTTCAAACAACCATGTTGATCCGATTCTAGCACGTTCGGCGTCAATGTCTGCACCTGCGGATAAAATGCTGTCGAAACGTCAGGTTATCGCCTTAAGATTTGCCTTTGGCGACAAGATCGTAGGCCTTGCGCATCACCGTGGGCAGGTTCGAACGATCAAAGTCATCGGCCTCAATGAACATTCCCGTGGACGGTTCGCGATCCAGCGGCACCAGCGCTGTCTTTACCGTCAAACGCAGGTGGAAATGCGTGAACGTATGGCGCGCCTCTTCGTTCAGGGTCTTCCATTCGGCGCGGATGGGCGCAGCCTCGGACGGGTCATCGCCCCAGTCCGATCCGGGCCAGCCCAGCATACCGCCCAGCAACCCGCTATCGGGGCGCTGTTCCAAAAGCCACGCACCATCAATGCGACGGGCAAGATAAACAATACCGTGCCGCGTCGGTTTGCGTTTCTTGGGTGCTTTCTTGGGCAGTTCTGCAGCGGTGCCGTTTTCCCAAGCCGCGCAGGATTTGCGCCACGGACACAACCCGCAGGCCGGATTGCGGGGCGTACAGATCGTTGCGCCCAGATCCATCACCGCCTGCGCATAATCACCGGGGCGTTCGTCGGGCGTCAGGTCGCGGGCAAACTCGGTCAGGATCGGTTTGGCGTTGGGCAGCGGAGTGTGTTCATCGTAAAGCCGCGCCATGACGCGTTCGACGTTGCCATCCACCACGGTCTCGGGCTGATCAAACGCAATCGAGGACACCGCCGCTGCCGTATAGGGGCCAACGCCGGGCAAGGTCAGAAGCGTATCGTGGTCATCTGGAAACTTGCCGCCATAGTCATTCGCCACGACCCGCGCACATTTCAGCAGGTTCCGCGCCCGCGCATAGTATCCAAGCCCCGCCCATTCGGCCATGACATCAGCATCCTCGGCATTGGCAAGGTCGGTAACGGTCGGCCAGCGCTGGGTAAACGCCTCGAAATAGCTTTTGACGGCGGCAACGGTGGTCTGCTGCAGCATAATCTCCGACATCCAGACGCGATAGGGATCGGGCACCACGCCAGCCTTGCGGTCATGAGGCGGCACGCGCCACGGCATCGACCGCGCGTGGCGGTCGTACCATTCCAGAAGGGCGCTGCTATCGGCGCGTTCACGCATAACTGACAAGCCTTTGAACGAAGGACAAAGAATGCGGGTTGGTTGCCCGCCGCTGGACCACTACAATAGCGTCAGAGCAGAGGATTCAACCCATGGCGAACAACAGTCCGCGCAGACGCAAAGTGACGCTGGCCAGCAGCCTGATGCAGGCGCAGATTCGCAAGGTTTCCGAAAGCCGTGGTTTTGCCCAGACACGTGTGTTGACCCATTGGCCCGAAATCGCGGGCGAGGATATGGCCGCGATCAGCCGCCCCGTCGATGTCAGCTATGCGCGCAATGGAATGGGCGCGACCCTGACGTTGCTGACCACCGGCGCGAATGCCCCGCTGCTTGAAATGCAGAAGGAAAAGCTGCGTGAACGGGTGAATGCGATCTATGGCTATAACGCCATTGCACGTATCCGCGTGACGCAAACCGCTGCGACAGGATTTTCCGAGGGCCGTGTTTCGTTCCAGCACCGCGCCCCGAAAGAGCCACCTGCGCCTGTGCCAAATGAGGCCACGCGCGCCAAAGCCCAAGCCGCCGCCATGGGTGTCACAAACGACGATTTGCGGGCAGCGCTTGAAAGGTTGGCCACGAACGTTTTATCCAGAACACAACAACAGGGCTAAGCCCTGCTTCTATGAAAGAGGTTTGACTATGAAACGCATCTTCCCGATCGCCCTTTTGACGGCCGGTTTCGTCCTGGGCGGTGGTTTTCTGCTGACGCAGGGCGGCGGCACGAACACAGCTCAATACGCGGTGCCGGGCGCGGCCATGGCGCAAGAGGCCAATGCAGAGACGAAAGAAATCGTGGAAATGGTACTGGGTGCCGAAGATGCGCCGGTCGAGATCATCGAATACGCATCCTACACCTGCCCGCATTGCGCGAACTTCCACACCGACGTGTTCGATGAGATCAAAAAGAACTATATCGAAACCGGCAAGGTTAAGTTCGTGTACCGCGAAGTGTACTTTGACAAATACGGCATCTGGGCTTCGCTGGTTGCGCGTTGTGGTGGCGAAGAGAAATTCTTTGGTATCACCGACCTGATCTATAAGGGTCAGAAAGAATGGGCCCGTGCAGGTAGCGACGGCGCGATTGCGGATGAGCTGCGCAAAATCGGTAAGCTGGCAGGCATTGGGCAGGACGAGGTCGAAGCCTGCCTGACAGACGCCAACTACATTCGATCGCTGGTGGAATGGTACCAAGCAAACGCCGAGCGCGATAACATCAAGTCGACACCGTCCTTCCTGATCGACGGTCAGCCTTATTCCAACATGAGCTATGCCGAGTTCGCAGAAACTCTGGACGAAAAGATCGCTGCCAAGGAATGAGCGTTTCGGCACCGAAGGGCCCGCTTGAAGGGCTGAAGGTTATCGAACTGGCACGCATTCTGGCCGGCCCTTGGGCCGGTCAGACGCTGTCGGACCTGGGCGCGGAAGTGATCAAGGTCGAAGCCCCGCGCGGCGATGATACGCGCCGCTGGGGCCCTCCGTTCATTGAACATGATGGTCAGACGTCTGCGGCGTATTTCCATTCGTGTAATCGCGGCAAAACCTCGGTCACGGTTGATCTGTCGTCCGAGGAAGGTCAGGAGCACATGCGCGAACTGGTGCGTGATGCGGATATTCTGATCGAGAACTTCAAGGTGGGCGGTCTGGCCAAATACGGCATGGACTATGACAGCCTAAGCAAGGTCAATCCGCGTTTGATCTATTGTTCGATCACCGGTTTCGGTCAGGACGGCCCCTATGCGCATCGCGCGGGCTATGACTATATCATTCAGGGCATGTGCGGCTTGATGTCGATCACCGGAGAACCCGATGGTCAGCCACAGCGCGCGGGCGTCGCGACCACCGATATTTTCACGGGTATCTACTCGGTCACAGCCATTCTGGCAGCCGTGCATCAGCGCGGTCGCACAGGGCGTGGTCAGCACATTGATATGTCGCTGCTGGACACCGGTGTGAGCGTGACGGCCAATCAGGCGCTGAACTATCTGGCAACAGGCACGCCGCCGGTGCGGACCGGCAACTACCATCCCAATCTGACGCCCTATCAGGTGTTCGATTGCGCCGATGGTCACATCATTATCGCGACTGGGAATGATCCCCAGTATCAGCGTCTGTGCCGCTTGCTGGGGCTGGATGACATGGCCGAAGCGCCTGAGTTTCTGACCAATCAGGACCGTATTGCGAACCGAGAAGCGATGACAGAGCGGTTGAACGGTGCGACCCTGAAGATGAGCAAGGCCGAGCTGTTGGCCGCTTGCGAGGAACAAGGCGTTCCCGCCGGTCCGATCAACGACATGGCCGAAGTGTTTGCTGATCCGCAGGTGAAGGCGCGGGGCATGCAGATTTCGCCTGATGGTGTGCCCGGTGTGCGGTCACCTTTCAAGTTTTCGGATGCGGAACTGGTGCTGGATCACGCGTCGCCGAAACTGGACAAATCCTGATCCGATTGTGCGGCTGCGCCGCGCAGGTTTATCTCGTCCTTAGGCCGTTGGCCTGCGTCCTCGGGTTTGGTGCCCTTGGACGCAGGTTTTGGCGTTATTGGGACGGGGTGCTTTCCAGCCCTTCGGGCTGGCCGACCACCACAAAGTGCAGCTCATCCGTCAGCAGCAGCCGTTTGGCGACACGTTTGATGTCATCCATCGTAACAGCGTCGACGCGGTCATTGCGGCTGGTGATGTATTCAGGTGTCAGACCCATGAACTGCATGCCGACCATGATGTCTGCAATTGCTGCGTTGCTGTCAAAGCGCAGCGGGTAGGCACCTGTCAGGTAGGTCTTGGCCTCTTCCAGCGCTTCTTCGGAGATGCCGTTTTCAGCGACCTCGGCCCATTCTGCCTTGATGACGTCAATGGCTTCGGCGATGCGGTCGTTGGCGGATGCCACGCGGCCCATCATCAGATCGGCGTGGCGTTTGTTCAGGATGTAGGAATAGATGCCATAGGTCAGGCCACGCTTTTCGCGCACTTCTGTCATCAGGCGCGATTCAAAGCCGCCGCCGCCGAATGCGTGGTTCAGGACAAAGGCCGGAAAGAAATCGGGATCGTCGCGCGGGATGCCACGGTGCCCGAAAAGCGCCACGGATTGGGGCACGTCAAAGGGCACAACGGTGATGCCTGCTGTTGTGGTGATATCGACGTCTTGGGGCAGGGGAAGGCCGGTTTCCGGCAGGTCTGCAAGCAGCGCATCGATCAGTTTGGACAGTTCTTCGGCTGTGATATCGCCTGCGGCCCCGATGTAGATGCGGTCTTTGGCGATGGTGCCTTTGTGCGCTGCGATCAGGTCATCGCGGGTCAGGGCCGTGACGCTGTCTTCGGTGCCGTCGATCATCGTGGCGTAGGGGTGATCGCCATAGAGTTTTGCCGAAGCCGTCTCGCGGGCGATGGTATCGGGGTCCGTGGCGTCTGATCGGATCGACGAGATCACCTGTGCCCGGACGCGGTCGATCGCGTCTTGGTCAAAGCGCGGGTTGATCAGGCTTTCACGCAAAAGCGCCATCGCCTCGGTCTGGTTTTCGGTCAGGAAACGGGCCGAGACTGAGACGCTGTCATCGCTGACGTCATATCCGAAGGAGGCAGCAAGCGCCTCTTGTGCTTCGGCAAAACCGCGTGCGTCCAGATCGCCAGAGCCTTCTTCCAGAAGGCCGACCATCAGGTTGGTCACGCCACGCTTGCCTTCGGGATCGAGCGATGCACCGCCTTCGAACCGCAGTTCAAGCGAGACGAAGGGAATGGTGGGTTCTTCCACCAGCCACGCCTGAAAGCCGGCATCGGTGGTGATTTCCTGAATGTCTACGTCGGCCATGGCGACGACGGGCAGCAGGTAAGTTGCGATACCGGCCAGCGCGCCTGTGAGTGTGCGGGTGATCAGATGTTTCATTGCGTCACCTCTGTGTCGGACATCAGCCAGCCGGTGACGGATGCATCACGGTTGAATACCTCGCGTGCGGCGGCAAGGATGTCTTCTTCGGTTGTGGCCTGAAGGATGTCGGGCCATGCCTGAACGTCTTCCACGGTCAGACCGGCCGTCAGGGAAGAGCCATAGCGGCGTGCGATGCCTTCGATGTTGTCCAGCGCGTAGATCTGCTGGGCCTTCAGCTGGAACTTGATGCGTTCCAGTTGTTCGTCGTCGATTCCTTCTTCAAGGAACTCGGCAACCGCCTGATCAAGCGCATCTTCGGCCTCTTGCAGGGTCACACCTTCGGACGGAACGATGATCAGGCCGAAGGACGTGTCGTCATAGGACAGACCACGATAGAACGCGCCCGCGTAGACGGCGGTCTGCGTGTCGAATTGAAGCTTTTTGCTAAGGACCGACGTCTGCCCGCCACCCAGAACCTCGGACAGCAGCGACAGCGCGGCGGCCTTTTCCTGCGCACCCGGGTCACGTTCCGGCGCAAGGTACGAGCGGATCACGTAGGGCTGCGCCACACGGGGGTCTTTGAACTGCAAACGGCGTTCAGCGGTTTGTGGGGGTTCCTGCGGACGGACACGGTCGCCAAGTTCGGGGTTGGCGGGGATAGGGCCAAAGTATTTCTCGGCCAGTGCACGCACATCTTCGGGCAGCACGTCGCCCGCGACGATCAGGATCGCGTTGTTGGGGGCATAGAACTTTTCGTAATAGGCCAGCGCCTGTTGCAGGTTCAGCGTCTCCATCTCGTGGCGCCAACCGATGATCGGGGTGCCGTAAGGATGGTTCAGATACAGTGCCGCGTTGCGTTGTTCGCCGAACAAGGCACCAGGATCGTTTTCGGTGCGCGTGTTGCGTTCTTCGATGATGACATCGCGTTCGGTCAGGATGTCAGCCTCGTCCAGCTGCAGGTTGACCATGCGGTCCGCCTCCATCCGCATGACCAGCTCCAGACGGTCTGCCGCGATGCGCTGGTAGTAGCCGGTGTAATCGTAGCTGGTGAAGGCGTTGTCTGTGCCGCCGTTTGCCGCGACGGTTTTCGAAAACTCGCCGGGTGCCAGCGTTTCAGTGCCTTTGAACAGCAGGTGTTCCAGAAAATGCGCAACGCCAGAGGACCCGGGCGGTTCGTCGGCGGATCCGGCTTTGTACCACACCATATTGGTGACGACCGGCGCGCGGTGATCTTCGATCACGACCACATCCATGCCGTTGTCCAAGGTGAAGGTCGTTACGTAGTCGTCGATGGTTTGGGCATGGGCAGGCAGGGCCCATGTGACCAAGGCAACGCAAGCGGTGGCCAGTCTACGCATCATTGTTCTCCCTGAAGTCCTTTAAACAAAGAAATTACGGCGGCTGCCCGAGACTTCAAGCAACGTTACTGATTTGTATGATTTCCAGATGGCATGACTGCCAAGACGCTTACTGCTGAGGCGGAGCGGACGGAGTGCGGACATTGCTGCCCGGTTTGCGCACCTGACGCAGCCACAGATACGGATCAAGCGCCTGACCACGATACGCTTTGTTGTATTCGTCGTCCTTGACCAGTTTCCAGTTGAAGATCGACTTGCGCTTGCGGAAGGCAAGGTCTTCTTCAGCCAGCACGCCACGGATGTTCGCCTGTGTGCCAAAGCGTGCAGCCGAGCTCAGAAGTGCGGTGTCAGAGGCCGGAACGCCCGGCGCATCCAGACTTGCCGGATTGCCGCCAAGCGCTGCAACGGCATCCTTCAACGGCGTCGCATCGGTGCGGTTCGCCTGACCGGGGGTCGGCTGGGGCAGTTCAGCGTAGCTGGGCGGTGTTTCAAGCGGTTTCGGCGGAACAATAGCAAACTCTTCGGGTGCTCCGCGGTTCAGCCGCAGATCCCGTAGGTTCGTTTCTCCGTCGCCGCGTTTGCTGCAGGCACCAAGTGCCACAAGCGCAACCGCGATCAAAACCTGTGACTTGATCATTGCCACCCTCCAGTTCCGTCAAAGACAGCAGTATCCGAACTCGAATGCAAGGTCACGATGCGTTTTTCCCTTGGCGCGTGCTATTTGAGGCAGGGAACAACACAAGGCCGAGCGCACCTGCAAAAATCGCGATGTCTGCCACGTTGAAAGCAAAGGGATTGTTGATCCCGCAGCAGGACATGTTCAGGAAATCCGCAACCGCGCCATATGCCAGACGGTCGATCACATTGCCGATAGCGCCGCCCACCAGCATACCGCCCGACACCAGACCCCAGAAACCGGGGGGATCACGACGCAGCCAGACCAGCACGAACAGAACGATCCCGATGGCCACGGCGATCAGAATCCAGCGGGTCATATCCTGCTGGCCGGAAAACAGGCCGAAATTGATGCCGTAGTTCCACGCCATGCGGAAATTCAGGAACGGCGGAAACACCTCGATCGCGCCTTTTTGCGCAAGACCCATGACATGCACGACCAGCCACTTAGACAGCTGGTCCAGCACAAATACGATCAGCGCCACGATGGCGACGGTTTTAAAGGGCCTGCTCTTACGCGCCTCTGACATGAGGTGTCCTGTTCTTTGTTTGCCCACTGTCTAGCGAATCCGTGGAATAAGCGAAAGTCACATCAACTGTCACAAAACAAAACGGGCCAAGGATTGCTCCTCGGCCCGCCTGTAGAATGGTCGCTGAAATCAGTGGCGGAAGTGGCGCATGCCGGTGAAGACCATGGCAAGGCCTGCCTCATCCGCGGCTTCGATCACCTTGTCGTCGCGCATTGAGCCACCGGGCTGGATCACAGCTGTGGCGCCCGCTTCGGCGGCGGTCAGCAGACCGTCGGGGAAGGGGAAGAACGCGTCAGAGGCGACGACAGAACCGCGTGTCAGCGGTGTATCCAGACCCATGACTTCGGCCATGTCTTGCGATTTGCGCGCGGCGATGCGGGTGGAGTCCACACGGCTCATCTGACCCGCGCCGACGCCGACGGTTGCGCCGTCTTTGACGTAAACGATGGCGTTGGATTTGACGTGCTTGGCGACCTTCCATGCAAACAGCAGGTCTTTCAGCTCTTCCGGTGTGGGCTGGCGCTTGGTCACTGTTTTCAGTTCCCATTGATCAACACGGCCGTTGTCACGGTCCTGTACCAGATAGCCACCTGTCACCTGCTTGATCGCAAGGCCGGCTGCTGCCGGATCGCTCAGGCCTTCGGTCAGCAGAAGGCGCAGGTTTTTCTTGGCCGCAAAGATTTCACGTGCCGCTTCGTCCGCGCCGGGGGCGATGACGACTTCGGTGAAAATCTCGGTGATCTGTTTGGCGGTTTCCACGTCCAGCGTCTGGTTCAGGGCGATGATGCCACCGAAGGCCGATGTGCGGTCGCAGTCGAACGCGCGGCTGTAGGCTTCGGCCAGTGTTGCGCCGCGGGCCACGCCACAGGGGTTCGCGTGCTTGATGATTGCGCAGGCGGGGCCGTCTTCGGGGCGGAATTCGCTGACCAGTTCAAAGGCCGCGTCGGTGTCGTTGATGTTGTTGTAGCTCAGCTCCTTGCCCTGCAGCTGTTCCGCCGTGGCCACGCCCGGACGCATCGAGCCGTCGGTATAAAAGGCCGCGTTCTGGTGCGGGTTCTCGCCGTAGCGCAGGCTTTGCGCCAGCGTGCCGGCAAAGACCCGGCGGCGCGGGGTCGCCTCGCCGATTGCGGCGGCCATCCAGGTGCTGACGGCGGCATCATAGGCGCCGGTGCGGGCATATGCGATCTGCGCCTGCCGCTTGCGGAATTCGATGGAGGTCAAACCGTCGTTGGCGTCAAGCTCTGCCAGCAATGCGTCGTAGTCCTCGACGTCCACGATGGTGGTGACAAAAGCATGGTTCTTGGCCGCCGCGCGGATCATCGCGGGGCCGCCGATGTCGATGTTCTCGATGCAGGTGTCATAGTCGGCACCCTTGGCTACCGTTTCCTCGAAGGGGTAGAGGTTCACGACCAGCAGGTCGATCGGTACGATCCCGTGCTCGGCCATCGCCGCCGTGTGCATCCCGTTGTCACGCAGTGCCAGCAGCCCGCCGTGCACCTTGGGGTGCAGCGTCTTGACCCGCCCGTCCATCATTTCCGGAAAACCGGTGAGGTCGGCCACGTCCCGCACCTTTAGACCCGCGTCGCGCAGCGCCTTGGCAGAGCCGCCGGTCGAGAGCAGTTCCACTCCCTTCTCGGCCAGCGCGCGGCCCAGGTCGGTCAGGCCGGTCTTGTCGGAAACGGAAAGCAGCGCGCGGCGCACGGGCTGAAGGTCGGACATGGAGGATCCCCTCGGAAGGTCGTTCTATTGCGGCAAGAGACCGTGTCAGGCGGTCTCGTCCACCTCGTCGCGGGCAAGGTCACGGACGGCAAGGGCCGTCTCCTGTGCCTTGGCCAAAGACCAGCGGACGCGCGTCGCATACTGCATCGCGCGACCGGATAAAACGACCTGCTTCGTCGCACGCGGCTGCAATCGGCCCTTTTCCAGGTAAACCGAGGGGTCAAGCGCCATGTCGACCGCCCCGTCAAACCGGAACACCCAGATTTCGCCCGAGCGCAGCGCCATCGAGACGGCGGTGCCCCCCATGTCCAGCGCCACGTCGACTTCGGGATGCAGGTGAAAGCGGATCTCGAAAGGAAGGCCCGCCAGTTTCATCGAATCCATCGCCCGGTCAAAGCGTTTCTTGGACGGTACATCGAGGGCGACGAGGTAATCCTCTCCCTTCAGGCTGCGCCCGTCCAGCGACAGTTCCAGGCTGCGCGCATGGGTCAGCCCCTGCACGGTGACATAACCATCATGCCCGCCC
>CATNDK010000050.1 GCA_950096585.1 Thalassococcus halodurans
AATCACGCTGATCGACCTGAAGTAACTTTCCCCAAAATCGAAGCGCATATAGTTCCACAACATATCGAGGAACCGTTCCACGGGCGGTTTGTCAAAGCCGAACTCTTTTTCCAGCTCGGCGATGAATTCGGGCGGCAGGCCACGGGCACCGGCGTATTCGTCGTTGCCTGAATTGCCCATCGAGGCTTCGCCCCCGCCGCCTGCGAAACCGGCAAAGGCATCGCCTTCGCCTTCCAGCGTCGCGATGATCTGTTCGATCGGCCCGCCGGGGACGAATTGGACCAAGGCAAAGTTGATGATCATGATCCCCAACAGGGTGGGGATCACCAGCAACAGCCGTCGTAGGATATATGCGCCCATGGTGCGTTTACTGCCCGCTTAGAATGCGCCAGCTTCTTTCAGAGCCTGCGCTTTTTCTTCGTCGTACCACCAGATCGAACTTGTGCCCATCCCAAATGGCGGAGGCGTGTCAGTGTAGGGGCGCGCGAACATGTCCAGATAGGCGATGTTGTGCGCACCTTTGTACCACTGCGGAATCCAGACGTGCATCGAACGCAGCGCCCGGTCCAGTGCGCGGGTGGCAACAGTCAGTTCCTCGCGGGATTCAGCCGTGGCGATCTTTTCGATCAGCGCATCCACCGCTGGGTTCGCGATACCAGCCATATTGGCCGATCCCGGCGTGTTGGCGGTTTCCGAGCCGAAGATCGTGCGCAGCTCGTCACCCGGTGTGGAAGACATGGAAAAACGCTGTGTGACGATGTCGAAATCAAAGTTCTTTTCGCGTTCCTGCGATTCAGCGGCGTCCACGCGGGTGGCATCGGCCTCGATCCCCAGACGGCGCAGGTTTTCGATCATCGGGTTGATGATGCGGTCGAAGGACGCGCTGTCGTTCAGCACCTGAATTGTCAGCTTTTGACCGTCCTTTTCGCGGATGCCGTCTGCGCCCACTTCCCAACCGGCGTCATCCAGCAGCTTGCCCGCTTTGCGCAATGCGCGGCGGTCGGCCAGATCTTCTGCCTTTTGAACGTCAGGGACAAAGGCAGGTTCGGTGAATACGGTTTCCGGCAGGTCTGCGCGAAGGGGTTCCAGCAGAGCCAGTTCGGCCTCGGACGGCATGCCTTCGGCCTGCAATGTGCCCGAGTTTTCCCAGAAGCTGTCTGTGCGGTCATAGAGACCATAGAACAGCGATTCATTGGACCATTCAAAGTTGAACGCCAGACCGATCGCCTCGCGGACGCGCGGATCGCTGAATTTGTCGCGGCGCAGGTTGAACCAGAAGCCTTGCGTGCCGGACGGGCGGCCATCGGGCAGCGTTTCGACCTTGACCCAGCCTTTGTCGATGGCGGGGAAGTCATAGGATGTGGCCCAGAGTTTCGACAGGAATTCTTCACGATAGGAATAAGCGCCGGCTTTGAATGCCTCGAACGCGGTTGTGTAATCGGCGAAGTATTCGAACTTGATGACGTCGAAGTTGTTCTGACCGACGTTCACCGGCAGGTCCTTGCCCCAGTAATCATCGCGGCGTTTGTAGGCCACGGATTGACCGGGATCGACGCTAAGCAGTTCGTACTGGCCCGACCCCATAGGCGGTTCCAGCGAGGATTCGGTGAAGTCGCGGGTTTCGTAATAGGCCTTCGAGAAAATCGGCAGACCGGCGGCTGTCATCAGCAATTCGCGCAGCGGGCCTTCGGGGTTGAAGGTGTATTTGACGCGGAAATCATCCAGCGCCTCCACCTTTTCGAAGTCTTTCAATGCCACGCGGTAGGATGGCTGGCCTTCGTTGAACAGTTTTTCGAAGGAGAAGACCACGTCATGGGCCGTGACCTGCGATCCGTCGCGGAATTTGGCCTCGGGGCGCAGGTTGAAGATCGCCCATTCGCGGTTTTCGGGGTACTCGACGCTTTCGGCAACCAGACCGTACATCGAATCCGGTTCATCCAGATTGCCGGTCATCAGCGTGTCGTAAAAAACGGTGGCCCCTGCGGCTGCGTTGCCCTTCAGGATATAGGGCGTGAGGCTGTCGAAGGTGCCGAAGGCCCAAGTCGAATATTCGCCGCCCTTCGGCGCATCGGGGTTTACGTAATCCCAGTGTTTGAAATCCGCGGGGTATTTCAGTTCACCGAACGATGAAATGCCGTGGGATGTGATGACGCCGTCCTGTGCCTCTTGCGCCCAAAGCCGCTCTGCCGCGAAAACCGACGCGATTGCAAAGGCGCTGGCGAACAGCCAGCGGCGGCTGATGGCTAAGGTCGGGATGGCGATCGCTTTGGCGCGCGGTGCGGACTGCTCCCGCGATTTGGCGGGGATGAGGTGGCGTGCGCTTTTAAGCGTCATCTAGTGTCCTCCGGGTAAGACTGATCCTGTTACGAATGTATGTTATGGGCATGGAATAGCCACTATCAAGTTGCGTATCTGTGATCTTCTTGTCATCGGCGCACAAGAAAAAGGCCGTGGAACGGATCCACGGCCTTTCTTAAATTCTAGCTGACGGGCTGATTAGCCGTCTGTGCCGTCCAGATACGCGATCAGGTTTGCGCGATCTTCGACATCGGGCAGGCCGCGGAAGGACATTGTTGTGCCCGCTGCGAAACCAGCCGGATTTTCCAGGAATGCGTTCAGAGCTTCGGGTGTCCATGTGTCTGTCGCAGCGGACAGGGCACCGGAGTAGTTGAAGCCGGAAGCGGCGCCAGTTGCGCGGCCAACAACACCGTACAGGTAGGGGCCAACTGCGTTTTCACCTTCAACCAGCTTGTGGCAAGCGCGGCACTTGCCGAAAACTTTTTCGCCAGCGGCTGCATCAGCGGATGCGAATACTGTGGCGAAATCAGCGGGCGCTTCTTCTTCGCCGCCTTCGTCGCCTTCTGCGACTTCGATCGGGTAACCGGCAGCTGCGTGCTCTTCGCCGTGACCGTCGTCACCGACGTGGTACAGGATTTCAGCGGCCCAGTTGCCAAGAAGGAAGATCAAGAGCGCTCCGCAGAAGCCGCCAATCACCTTTGTGAACGTCATTGTGTCAAGCATGGGTCGCAATTCCCTCGTGGTAAGCGTTTCGGCGCGGTATCTATTGGTTCCATTCGCCGCTGGCAAGGTGTAAGAGCCGCGACCAATCGCCCAATTACGGCAGTTAGACGGAAAAAAGCATGGCTGACAGACCCCTCATCGCATTTCAGGGCGAACTTGGTGCCTATTCACATCAGGCTTGCCGACAGGCCCGGCCGGATTTTGACGTGTTGCCTTGCCGCACGTTCGAGGACGCAATCGAAGCCTGCCGCAGCGGTGAAGCCGAGCTTGCCATGCTGCCAGTCGAAAACTCGACCTACGGTCGTGTGGCCGACATCCATTCGCTGTTGCCGCAGTCCGGCCTGCACATCATCGAAGAAGATTTTGTCCGTGTTCACATTAACTTGCTGGCTTTGCCCGGTACAAAACTGACCGACGTGAAAGAGGCGATGAGCCACACGGTTCTGTTGGGCCAGTGCCGGAATTTCCTGAAAGAACACGGCATCGCGCGGATCACAGGCGCCGATACCGCCGGTTCTGCCAAGATCGTGTCCGAGCGTGGAAACCCCGCGATGGCCGCGCTGGCGGGTGAATTGGCCGGCGAAATCTACGGTCTGGACGTGCTGGCGCGCCACATCGAGGACGAAGGCAACAACACGACCCGATTCCTTGTCATGTCGCGCGAAGCCGACATGAATCGTCGTGGGGACCACGGCATGATGACGACTTTCGTCTTCCAGGTGCGCAACATTCCCGCCGCTTTGTACAAAGCGATGGGGGGATTCGCGACGAACGGCGTGAACATGACCAAGCTGGAAAGCTATATGGTCGGCGGGTCGTTCACGGCGACTCAGTTCTATGCCGATATCGAAGGCCATCCCGACGATCCGCACGTCGCACTTGCGCTTGAAGAGCTGGATTACTTCACAGACATGCTGGAAATTCTGGGCACCTACCCCCGCGCATCGCGTCGCGATTAAGGTTCACAGGCATACTAAAGTGGGCAGTGATAGTCGAATTGGTTAATTCCCACTTAACCAATGCCCCACAGCGTGTATCATCGCTCGGACGAGTTTAGTTTCGAGGGTCCGTATGCGTCTTAAAAATGTGCGCCGTAGCCAGAACATCGAAGACCGCCGCCGCAGCAGTGCTGGCGGCAAGGCCGGTGTTGGCGGTGTTGGCCTGTTGGTCATTCTGGCTATCGGCTATTTTGCGGGCATTGACGTGTCGCCCTTCCTTGAACAGGCCGCTGCGCCGCAATCGTCAGAGCCGCGCGAACTGACCGCCGCCGAACAGCGCGCAGGTGATTTCACCGCTAAGGTGTTGGGAACGACCGAACAGGTCTGGGACGTTCTTTTGCCTGAACAGGCAGGATTAGAATACACGCCACCCAAGCTGGTTCTGTATTCCGGCGTCACCCAGTCGCCCTGTGGCGGTGCAAGCGGGGCGACCGGCCCGTTCTACTGCCCTGCGGATGAAAAGGCCTATCTGGACACGGATTTCTTCGCGACCATGGCGCAGCAACTGGGCGCTGGCGGCGATTTCGCTGCGGCCTATGTGGTGGCTCACGAAGTGGCGCATCACATCCAGAACGAGCTTGGGATTTTGAACGAAGTGCACGGTCTCAGACAGCAATCCGACGAGGTCACCGCAAACGCGTTGACTGTGCGTCTGGAACTGCAGGCGGATTGCCTGTCGGGCGTCTGGGCGCATTACGTCGATGGCCTGCTAGAGCCGGGTGATATCGACGAGGCACTGAACGCCGCCCGCCAGATCGGGGACGATACGCTTCAACGCAACGCAGGGCGTGTGCCGCAGCCGCACACGTTTACACATGGCACCAGCGAACAGCGCTCGCGCTGGTTCGCAACGGGCTACAAATCCGGTGACATGCGCAGTTGCGACACCTTTAACGCTGACCGCTTATGAGCTGAAGATGAGCACCATACACGCCATACCCGTCGGTGGAGGTATCCTGACCACAAGCTCTTTGCCCGGTCGGAATGGTGTGTATGAGGCCGACATCGAACACCTGCGCGACCTACAGCCGTCTTACGCGATATCGCTGACGACACTGGCCGAAATGGTCGCCGCAGGGGCCGAACATATCGGCGCAGATTTTCAGGAAAGCGGCACGCGGTGGGAACACCTGCCTATTCTGGACTACGGCGTGCCGGACGAGGCGTTCATGCGCGAATGGCCGCGCGTGTCCCAAACCGCCCGTCAGGCGCTGACGGGCAAGGGGCGCGTTGTGGTTCACTGCAAGGGCGGCTGCGGCCGGTCCGGTATGGTGGCGCTGCGTTTGATGATTGAATCCGGCATTGCGCCCGACGATGCGCTGGCCCAATTACGTGCGATCCACCCACAAGCGGTCGAGACCGACGAACAGATGGAATGGGCCATGTCAGCGCCGCGTGCACCGGCACAGTTTGTGCGGCACGAAGACTGATCCGAAAAGCGGGGATAAGGTGAGAGGCTGGACAACGACCCAAGCGGGGCTCGTTACGGCTGCTTCCTTCCGGACCTGACCGGGTTGGCGAGGCGCTCGCCCGCGCCAACCTCTCGCTGATGCACATAGTAAAGCCGCACCGGATTCGCAAGGTCCTGTCGTCAATCCCTGCGGTGGGACGGGCGGGCGCTTTGGTCAAAACCCCCAAAGCACTTGATTTTGCTCCTCGCCCTGTCATGTCTGTCCCTACCATAAAAACCGACGGAGGCAGGGCGATGCAGATTTCAGAAGAGGTGACTTTCGGCGGTGGCCAGTTAGAGCGCGCTGCCGAATTGCGTGGCAAGCCCGAGTTGCTGGACCCGCTGCGCGCCTCTGGAAATGCCCGCGCGGTGATCATCTGGCGTGGGAAGCTGTTGGTCACGGGCGACCCAGACGTGACATTGATGCGGCTTCCGACCGACCACCCCGCCATTCAGGCCGACTGGCCTGAGACGTTTCTGGGCCGCGACGGTCAGACTGCCTTGTTCGGCTATGACGCCTCAGCGTGGGAACCCGAGGACTTTGACCCGTCTGCCATGGGCAGTTTCATTGACGCGACCGAACAGGTACATCCCGATATCGACGGCGGGCGCTTTGCCGAGTTGCGCCGGATCATGACGCGCCTCAGCCCGCTTGAGGCCGAGGTTGGCGCGACGCTGAAGGCTTTGCGCGAATGGCACCGGACGCATAAGTTTTGCAGCCGCTGTGGCGCGCCCTCGGATATCAGCATGTCGGGTTGGCAGCGCAACTGCGGCACCTGTGGCGCACCGCATTTCCCGCGCACCGATCCCGTTGCGATCATGCTGGTCACCCATGGGAACAAGACATTGCTGGGCCGCTCGCCCGGTTGGCCTGAGGGCATGTATTCCTGCCTTGCGGGCTTTGTTGAACCCGGGGAAACCATTGAAGGTGCGACGCGCCGCGAGGTCTTCGAAGAAGCGGGCGTCAAAGTAGGCGCGGTGCGCTATGTCGCCTCGCAACCTTGGGCTTTCCCGAATTCTCTGATGTTCGGCACCCACGCCGAGGCTTTGACGACCGAAATCCATCTGGACCCGAATGAATTGGAAGACGCCAAGTGGGTCACGAAAGAGGAATTGGTCGCTTCATTCGCAGGCGAAAATCCCATGCTTTTGCCCGCACGACGTGGCGCGATTGCCCAGTTCCTGTTGCGCAATTGGCTTGCGGATCGCATGGATTGATGCACAATATCGCGCAAAAATAACGAGTTGGAGCAGGCACCGTGGAGATCACCGCACAAGAGGATATCGAAGGCTCTCTGGAGCAGGTTTTCGACGGCCTGAGCAACTTTGAGCAATTCGAACGTGCGATCCTGCGCCGCGGCGTCGATGTGCGCCGGATTGACGAGGTTGAAGAGCCCACTGTCGGCATGCGCTGGGCGTCGGAATTCCGCTATCGTGGCAAACCGCGTCAGGCCGAAATCACGCTGACCCGCTTTGACCGCCCGAACGGGATGCAGTTCGAAAGCACCTCGGCCGGTTTGACAGTGATCACCGATCTGGAGTGTCTGTCCCTGTCGCGGTCCCGTACCCGCGTCAGCATTACGTGCACGCTAAAGCCCAAGACTCTGTCGGCGCGTATCCTTGTGCAGTCGATCAAGCTGGCCCGCGGTTCCGTCCAACGGAAATTCCGCGCACGCGCCAGCGATTTCGCACGCGAGTTCGAGAAGAAGCTGAAGACCGGTTAAGCCTTTCTTTCCGGACGACGTATCGGGTGGATTGTATCTTTCCGACAGGTCGCTACCTTGCCCCAAAGTTCATACGGGAGGGCAAGAGCCATGAAACTTGTACGCTATGGGGAAAGTGGCGCGGAAAAGCCGGGTCTGTTGGATGCAGACGGTGCGATCCGTGATCTGAGCGGTGTTGTCGATGACATCGCAGGCGACGTGCTGACAGAGGACGGTCTGGCGAAACTGGCCGCAGTCGACCCCGCCAGCCTGCCTGTGGTCGCGGGCAACCCGCGCTTTGGCCCTTGCGTCGGTCAGGTCGGCAAGTTTCTGGCGATTGGCCTGAACTATGTGGATCACGCGGCAGAGGTCGGCGCCAAGCTGCCCGAAGAGCCCATCGTTTTTTCCAAGGCCATCACCTGCATCACAGGCCCCAATGACACCGTGGAAATCCCGCGCGGCTCGGTCCAGTCCGACTGGGAGGTCGAGCTGGGTTTTGTGATCGGCAAAAAGGCGAAATACGTGTCCGAAGCGGACGCAATGGATTATGTCGCGGGCTTTTGCATCGTGAATGACGTCAGCGAACGCGACTTCCAGATACGCCGGTCGGGGCAGTGGCTTAAGGGCAAATCCCACGACACATTCGGCCCCATTGGCCCGTGGCTGGTGACCAAGGACGAGGTCGCTGATCCCCATGATCTGAAGATGACCTGTTCGGTGAACGGTGAAATCCAGCAGGACGGATCGACCAACACGATGCACTTCAAAGTGCCGCAGATCATCGCGCATCTGACCCAGTTCATGACGCTGATGCCCGGCGATGTGATCGCCACAGGCACACCGCCCGGGGTGGGCATGGGGAAAAACCCGCCTATGTTCCTGAAAGACGGTGATGTGATGGAACTGACCGTCGAAGGTCTGGGACATCAACGGCAGGTTTGCCGTTCAGCGGAGTAAGCAAAATGGCGCGATGGCGGGGAATGTTACTGGGGATGGCTTTGGCCTTGCCGCAGTCTATGTGGGCGCATGAGTTCTGGATTTCGCCCGAAACCTACCGCGTCGCGCCAGAAGAACCGATCCTTGTCCATCTACGGGTGGGCGAGAATTTCAAAGGCTCGTCCTACGCCTATATCCCGCCGAACTTTACCCGCTTTGACGTGGTCATGGGCGACGAGGTGATGGCAGTTGAAGGTCGTGCTGGCGACCGGCCTGCGATGAATATGGCGGTCGGGCAGGAAGGGCTGGCTGTCATCGTACACCAGACCCGCGCCTATGATCTGACCTACAACGAATTTGAGAAATTCGTGAATTTCACCAAGCACAAGGATTTCACCTGGGCTTTGGACCGTCTGGATGAGCGTGGCCTGTCAGGCCAGAAGGTGCGCGAAAGCTATACGCGCTTTGGCAAATCGCTGGTGGCAGTTGGAAACGGGCAGGGCGCGGACCGCGAGGTTGGTCTTGAGATCGAGATCGTGGCAGAAGCCAACCCTTATACTGATGATCTGAGTGCCGGATTTCCCGTGCGGGTGCTGTATCAGGGCGCGCCGCGTGCGAACGAACAGGTCGAGCTGTTTGCACGCTCCGGCGATGAGGTGGTCGTGAGCCAGTATCGCACAGATACCGAGGGCCGCGTCGTGCTGCCGGTTGAAGCAGGCGTCGAGTATCTGGTGGATTCCGTGCTGCTACGCGAACTCGAGGTTCAGGCAGAAGGCGATGCTGCTTGGGAATCGATCTGGGCTAGCCTGACGTTCCGCGTCCCTGAATAAAGCTGTCGGATCGGGGCTGCCGATCCGACCTTTGTTATTTTGCGCACATGTTCGGTCGTGCGCCGCCCTTCTCGGGCCGGATCACGATGCGTAGTGCAGGATTTCCAAACCACCTGTTGCGAAATTCGCGGTGTCGGCTTTGGCGGCCTCCCCCTCGGGCGAGGCTAAGGCAGCGCCCATCGCCTCTGCGCTGTCGAAATCGGCTTCGAACTTGGCAATGAAAGGCGCGGCGCCCTCTGGTCCCTGAAGGTTCAGGGTGTAGCGCAGGTTCTTTGCCCCGGGCAGTGCCTGCGCAATCGGCAGGTGGGTGTCGGTATAGTAGCGGCGGAAGGCCTCGGGATCTGTCGGCTGACCGTACAGCACCATCAGTGTATGCATGTTGTTCTCCTCATTCTGCCGCGATCTTGGCGGCCTCTGTAAATTCTTCCTTGAAGGTCCGGCGGGGCGGCAGGCGGCGGCGTTTCAGCGCTTTGCCAGCAGCCTCGACCATGGCGGGCGGGCCGCACAGATAGGCCGACATGCCTTTGCAACTGCTGAAGTCCTCCAGCACGCAATCGGTCACCATGCCGGACCGTTCCTGCCATGCTTCCTCGGACAGGCAGGGACGATAATGGAAGCGGGGGTGTTCGGCATCCAACGCGCGGAAACAGTCGACGTCATAGAGGTCCGCCTGAGCGCGCCCGCCGTGGTACAGGAAAATCTCGGGGATCAGATCATGCGCAAGCGCATGGAGCACGATTGATTTCATAGGTGCCAGACCCGTTCCGCCCGCGATCAGAATGGCGGGGTCGTCCTGCGCTTCGAACAGGCCGAAGTTGCCCAATGGGCCCTTCATATCGACCTGGTCGCCAACGGACGCTGACTTGAACAGCCATCCATCCGTTGCCAGACCGCCGGGCGTGCGTTTGATATGGAATTCCAGCCGCCTTGTTTCGGATGGCGCGTTGGCCATGGAATACTGCCGCCAAACATCGGTGCCGGGCACGTTCAGTTCGGCATATTGCCCCGCAAGAAACGGCATCTCGGCGTCCAGTTCGATCACCAGACGGCGGGTGTCGCGGGCGATATCCTCTAGCACCGCAATCCGGCCTGACACGTCGCGCATCGGATGATGGGTGACGCTGTCGTCGATCTCGGCCAGCGGTTCGATCAGCATGTCGGATTGTGCGCGTGCCTGACAGGCCAGAACAATGCCCGCGTCGCGTTCTTCCTGTGTCAGCGTGTCAAAGGGCGCACCGCCATGATCGAACGATCCGGCGTCAACACGGCATTTGCAGCTGCCACAGGTGCCTTGGGTGCAGTTGTGTGGCAACCAGATGCCTTCCCGCAGAAAGGCATCCAGCAGGGATTGGTCCGCGCTCGCAAGCGCGGACCTTTCGCCATCGTTCAAAGAAATCTTGAACGCCATTGGGTTCAAACCTCCCACTTTGCGTGCAGCTCTTTCGGGCCGCGGAAGCCCCAACCCCAGAAGTCGATTTCCTTGGTTTCGTCCCGTTCCAGATTGGGAATGGTTTCGAACAGTTCTTCCAGCCCGATCCGGCAGACTTCAGAGGCAAAGTAGGTGCCCGCACAGGCGTGTGGGCCCGCACCGAAGGCGATATGCGGCACCGGTTTACGATCCATGTCGAACTTGGACGGCGCGTCATAGTCGTTGGAATCGTGGTTGGCCGATCCGTAGGACAGCATCACCACCGAACCGGCAGGCAGATCGACGCCCGCAACGGTGGTGTCTTTCTTTGCCTGACGTGCCACAGCCGACCAGATCGGCGAGGTCCAGCGCAGGCTTTCGGAAATCGCCCGACGGATCTGTTTCGGGTTGTCGATGACGCGTTCGAACTGTTCGGGGTTGGTCCAAAGCCCTGCGATGGTCGAAGCCATGGCATGACCGGGTTCTTGCATCGCGCCCAGCAGAAAGACGAAAAGCGTCGGGTAGATGCGTTCGCGATCACGTGTTTTGCCTTCGGGCATCCCGTCATGCAGCCAATGCGACAGGGCGCTGTCATCTGGGTTCTTTTCCCAGTTATCCAGCAGCGGATCGACAACTTCGCGGATTTCGGCACGTGCCTCGTCACCCGGTTTAAAGCCCTCGGGGTTGGCCCAATCGCCGTTTTCGTCGACGGCCGCATTGGTGAAGGATACCGACAGCTTGTGGAACCATTCGCGCAGCTTGTCCGAGCTGACGGACTGCAGGCCCAGCAGGTCGCCCAATGCGCGGACGCTGACCGGTTCGCAGAAGGTTGCGACCAGATCAGCCGCGCCTTTGTCTTCGATGGCTTCGACATAGCGGCGGGCAATCGGGCGAACGAGGTCTTCGACATAGCCATCAACCGCGCGCGGCTGAAGCGCCGGATCGACCATGCAACGCAGTTCTTTATGCTCGGGTCCGTTCACGTTCAGAACGTTGGGATGCCCAAAGGTGCGCCCGCCCGCAGGCGAGATAAACCCGCCCCATGTTTCGCCATCTTTGGCGATCGCACGACAGGCTTCCTTGGTGGAAGCGATGTAAAGTCCCAGTGCCGGAATAAAGGCAACCGGAGCTTCTTTCCGCAGGCGTTCGTAAAAAGGATACGGGTTATTTTCCAACTCTTGGATCGTGATGTTCGCGATCCAATCGGGCGTATCGTGCAACCGGGTGTTTCCGTCCATAGGTGTGCGCCTCCTCCGCGCAGGCAAACTTCGACCGGCACAGGAACAGCGTGTGTTTCCTGCGTGGTGATCAAGTGGTGTAGTGGTGGTTCCCCAGCGAAACTCTGTGCGTGAAAGCGGCCTTTGGAAAGGTATGGCGCAATACCCGATACTTTTGGGGGTATTCCGTCACAAAGCGCGCTGGATTCGCGCGTCTAAACGCCTGCTTTTCCGTAAAAATACCGGATATTCTGGATGCCGTTGTACACAGAAAACCCCGGCAACAGATGTGATCGGGGCTTTAATTGGCGCAAATTGGAATCAGGTCAGCAGGCGCCTTAGGCGGTTGGATTTTCGATCCAGTCGAAGAAACCGGGGCCCGTGCGATCAAGCAGCGATTTGGCCAGCGTGCGGCCGATGGTGGTCGCGTCTTCCGCAGGGCCCGTCAGGCTGTCTGCGATGGCCTCGGTGCCGTCGGGGCGAAGGACCTCTCCGCGCAGGGTGATCGTGTCGCCGTCCAGTTCCGCCAGCGCCGCGATGGGCGTTTCGCAAGAGCCGTCGAGTTCAGCAAGAAAGCTGCGTTCCGCATCAAGCCGCGTAGCGGTTACTGCGTCGTGGATCGCGTCCAGCATCGCCTTGGCGCGCTCATCGCTGATGCGGCGTTCGATGCCGATGGCGCCTTGGGCGACCGCAGGCAGCATATCGTCGGGCGAAATGGCGCGTTTCGGAACGCTGTCCATGCGCAGACGGTTCAGGCCCGCCATCGCAAGAAAGGTAGCGCAGGCCACGCCGTCGTTCAGCTTTTTCAGGCGGGTTTGCAGGTTGCCGCGGAATTCGACGACCTGAAGATCGGGCCGGCGGTGCAAAAGTTGTGCACGGCGGCGAAGCGAAGATGTGCCAACAACCGCGCCTTGGGGCAGATCGTGGATCGTGTCGTAGTCTTCGCAGATAAACGCGTCGCGCACGTCTTCGCGGGGCAGGAAGCAATCGACGATCAGGCCTTCGGGTTGGACCGTGGGCAGGTCTTTGGACGAATGGACCGCGATGTCGATGCGGTTGTCCAGCATCGCTTCTTCGATTTCTTTGGTGAACAGACCTTTGTTGCCGATCTCTTTCAGCGGACGGTCCGCGTCGATCAGGCTGCGGTCGTCGCCGGTGGTCTTGATGATCACGATGTCAAAGCAATCGTGGGTCAGATCATGGGCGGCGGCCAGACGGTCGCGGGTTTCGTGGGCTTGCGCCACGGCCAGCGGCGAACCGCGGGTGCCGATACGAAGCGGGCTGTCGGGAGTCGGTAGCTGAATGTTCATGCGACAGCATTAGCTGCGTCATTTCGGGCTGACAACCGGCCTTGACATGCGGGGACGGACATTGGACCACGGGCAGGACACTTTAGGAGGCCCTCATGACCAAAACCATCCTGCGCGCTCTGAAAGGCGAAACGCTGCCCACACCGCCGATCTGGATGATGCGGCAAGCGGGTCGCTACCTGCCGGAATACCGCGCAACACGGGCCGAGGCGGGGGACTTT
>CATNDK010000051.1 GCA_950096585.1 Thalassococcus halodurans
GCAGGCAAAACGCGGGCAGGGGGCAAATCCGACGCTGCATCCTATCTGATCCGCTACGGCTATAAGGATATGGATGCGTTGATGGGGTACGGCGCGGGCCTGCCCCAGCCTGCCTATTACCAGTCGCTTTGGGATCATGCCGACGCGCGCGGCCAAGCGCCGGACTGGCAGGCCTTTGCCCATGATCTGACCCAAGAGTTTGCCCATAAAATGCGCGGCGACGGCCATGGTATTTCGGTTCCGGCGCAGGTCGAAATGCTGCGCAGTGCGGAAACGCTCGCGCGGTTGCGGGGACGGCCCGGTGCGCTGCGGTATGATCTGTTCGACGGTCTGACCTCGGCGCTCTTGAAGGGCGAAGACAGCGGGTCGGATGTCTGGCGGGAACGGTTCACCGAATACCTGCGCGGTCATGCGCTGGGCGATGTCAGCGATGCTGCCGGCCAGCCACCGATTGTGGCCGACGCCATGGCCCGCGCCCGTGCGCACCGTTTTGATGTGTCCGACGGACGGCGGCGGGAACGCAGTCTGGATATCCGCCGTAAGCCCGCTCATCTGGCCGCGTCACGCTTTGCCCATGCGATGGCCCTTCTGGACAGCGGCTTTGCCACCCGCAGCGGCGGTCCGGATTTCCAGAACGCCAAGCAGACCGACCTCTTGTTCGAGCGCTGGGACTACGCATGGTCGCCCCGCGTCGAGGGCCAGTTGATCGAGGCCGCCGTTCACGGCGACACGGTACCCGCCGCCTGTCTGGCCAAACTGTTCGCAGATCGCCAAGCGTTGGCCAAAGACGGACGCGCCGACGATCTGCCTGCGCTTTTGACCATGTTCAAAAGGGGTCTTCTGGCGGGGCTGGGCACCGAGCTGACAGGTTTCCTGACCGAAATCGAGGGGGCCATCCGCCGATCCGCCGATTTCGCCGACACGGCCAAGGCGATGGTCACCCTGCACGGGATCGAGGCATCGCGAGGCCCCCTGTCGCTGCCTGACGGGTTGGACATCACAAGCGTCATGCAGCAGGCCTTTGCCCGCATGATTTACCTATGTGACGACCTGCCGAACATGCGTGACGATGCGATCCAGCCCTGTCTGGATGCGCTGCGGCTTGTGTCTGAACTGATGCGCGGGTTCGCAGGGGATGATCTGGACAAAACCCTGTTTGACGATGCGCTTGACCGTGCGGCGTTGGCCGATCCCGCGCCGGAACTGCTGGGCGCGATCACGGCCATTGCGGTTGATGCAGGCCGCAAACCCGATCACACCCTGCCTGATTTGCTTAAGGCGCAACTGAACGGCAGCGCGCCGGATTTGCCGACGCCTTTGGCTGGATTGCGCGGCGTACTGGCAGTTTCGCCGTCCCTGCTGTGGACCGTTGATGGCGTGCTGGACGCGCTGGATGAATTCCTGAACGGCGTGACGGATGACGGGTTTCTTGAACTGCTTCCCCATCTGCGCCTTGCCCTGTCCGCGCTGTCCCCGCGCGAGGCCGATCTGGTGGCCGCAGCCCTGACCCGCAGACACGGCGGATCGGCCAGCAGCTATACTGCGCATTTTCACGATGTGGACGCGGCCGAGGCTGCCTTGGGTGCCAAGGTGGATGCAGAATTGCGCGCAGGACTTATGGCGGACGGATTGGATGACTGGATCATCGGGGGTGGGGCATGAGTGACGATCCCTCGAACATCCAACGGCGATGGCGGCTGGCGCTGGGGCGCTATGCGGAACGGCAGATGGGCGGGTTGTCCAAGTCTGACCTGCGCATGGACCGGACATTGGACTACCTCTATGGCCGCGAATACGACAAGCGCGGGCTGCACCGTCCGAAAGGCCCCGGCACTTTGGACCCGACCCAGATGAAAGCGCTGGATTGGCTGGGGTCCGCGCGCAAGCTGTTTCCGCATTCGGTGTTCGAGGGGCTGCAGGATCACGCGCTGGACCGCTACGGGTTGTCGGATCTTCTGGATGATCCCAAGACGCTGGAAAATCTGGAACCCAATCAGGACCTTCTGAAAACACTGCTCAGCTTTCATGGCCGTGCAAAACCCGAAGTGAAGGACAAGCTGCGGCAGGTGGCCGATGAAGTGATCAAGGACATCATGCGCCGCCTGAAATCAGACGTGCAGCGCGCGTTCTCGGGTCGCCGCAATCCTTACAAACGGTCCCACGTCGCCTCGGCGGCGAATTTCGACTGGCGCGGCACGCTGCGGCGAAATCTGAAGAACTACGATCCGGACACGGGCCGCATCATTGCCGACGACCTGCGCTTTGTGTCCCGTGAACGGCGGCGTCTGCCGTGGTCGGTGATCCTTTGCGTTGACCAGTCCGGGTCGATGACCGACAGCATCATCCACTCGGCGGTGATGGCGGCAATCCTGTCGGGCCTGCCGGGGGTCAAAGTGTCGATGGTTCTGTTTGATACCTCGATCATTGATGTCACCGAAAAGCTGACCGATCCGCTGGACACGCTTCTATCTGTACAACTGGGTGGCGGCACGGATATCGGGCAGGCGGTGGAATATTCCGAACGCTACATCGACACGCCCGAGCGCACGGTCTTTGTTCTGATTTCCGACTTTGCCGAAGGGGCAAGCCCCCGCAGGCTCTATCGCTCGGTTGCCCGCATGAACGAGGCGCGGGTGCGCATGATCGGACTGTCGGCGCTGGATGATCTGGGCGATCCCTATATGGACGCGCAGATCGCGGGCCGTCTGGCCGGGCTTGGCATGAAGATCGCCGCCATGACGCCGGACAAACTGGCGCAATGGCTAGCAGGGGTGATGGAATGAGCCTGCGCGCCCTGATCACCTTGTTCGATGATGATGCCTTGGTCGCTTTGGCCAACAACGGCCTGTTGCGGCGCGCACAAAAGGCCGTGCCCGACGCGCAGGTCCAGCACTTTGACGACGAGCACGCAAGGGTACAGACCGGCGGGCAGACCGTCACGATCCCAGCGGGCGGGCCGCAGACCGCGACCTGCGATTGCCCGGCAACCGGTGTGTGTAGCCATATCCTGACGGCGGTTCTGGTGCTGCGCGAAAGTCCCGAACCGACGGATGCAGAACCCGCGACGCCCGACGCCCCAACTGTCAGCGTATCTGACTGGCTGGCGGGCCTGAACGCCGACCAACTGCGCAAGTTTGCAGGGGCGGATTTCGACGGCGCTGCTGTGTTGGCGGCGACGGCCCAAGTCGACCAGCGGGGCGGCAATGCCCAAGCAAGCTTTCCGTCACCCGAGGCGACAGTGACCTTTGTTGCGGGCCAAGACCTGAAGGCCGCGCTGTATAAGGGGCCAGCCACACGCAAACGGCTTGTTGTTGCGGCGGGGGCGATCGCGCTGCGTGACTTGGCAGGTGTCGCACGGGATGTGCCGTTGGCCAACCCGAGCGCTGCGCCCGCGCCCGACAGCGAAACGATGGATGCGATCCTGCGCGCGCTGGAAGAGGCCATCGGGCAGATTTTCCATGGCTCTGCCGTTTTGGCCGAAGAACGGCTTCTGGACCTCGCGATTTCCGCCAAGGTCCAATCCGCGCCGCGTCTGATGGGCCAGTTGATGACCCTGTCCACACAAGCGGGCTGGGCCGAAGCCGGTGATGTCCGGTTTGAAGGCGGGCGGTTTCTGGCCGCGCTGTCGCGGACCTATGCACTGGCGCGGGCCATTAGGCTTTGTCCTGACGATACCGATCTGTTGGGGCAGGCCCGCCGGTCCTATCAGCCTGTGGCGGATATGACGCTCATGTGTCTGGGCCTTCATGGGTGGACCACCCCCAACGGCGCACGCGGCCTGACCGCCTATTTTCTGGATCAGGAAACCGATGAACATCGGAGCGCAACCGTCGCCCGAGGCGCGGGCATGGATTTGGCGTTCACCGCCTTTCAAGCCTATTCGAATCCACTGTGGGGCACGCCCGCGGCGTCCCGACTTAGCGGATCTTTTCTGGTGCTGGAAAATCCGCTGTGCGCCGCAGACGGACAAATTTCGACCGGTGACAAAACACGGGCCAAAGACATTCAGCCATTGCGGACCTCCGATATTCAAAACAGTCCTGCCCTGATCCGGCGTTGGTCCGATCTGCGCGCCGATTTGCGGGTGCGGATGGGCACAGGCCTGCGCCGTGCAGCCGCGCCCGTGCCATCGCTCATCCTGCCGCACAGCATTTCCGAACCCCAGTTCGACGACATCAGCCAGCGCTATGTCTGGCGGGCCACCGATACCGAGGGCCAGACGCTTGATCTGACAGCAACGCCCGATGACCGCCCGCGCCTTGCAAAGCTGCACACGCAATTTCCCGGCGCGGTGGCATTATTGGTGCTGACGTCGGTCGTCGGGGACGACCTGATACACGAACCTGTCACGCTTTTGCTGTCGTCTCTGGGGGACGTAGAGGCCGTCGATGTGAAGTTCCGCGATCTACCAGCGGGAAGCGCGCTGGCGCGGGCCAAAGCGGGGCTTTTGCAGGGGTTCCAGCGCCTGACCGGCAGCAGCGGGACACCCTTGCAGACAGCCTTTCCCGCACAGGTCCTGTCGCAACTGGCCGAACAGTGCCGCCATTTGCAGCCCGACACGCTGGCCCGCCTTGCCGAAGGGGCCGAGGCGCGGCAGCTATTGGTTCTGGCGGACCGACTTGAGGGCCTGAAAACACATCAGGCGCCCGAGGATATTTTGGCCACGGCGTACCTCTGCCAAGAAGCAATGATGATGCTGGCATTGGCCGATTGATACCATGCGTTTGCAGCCCGATATTTTAAAAAGCCCGTCAGGCCGCTGTCCCTTCCGGACGCTGGCAAAACGGGCAGGAGCATTTTTTAGATGAAGACATTTACACGCCGCGCGGCGCTTGTGGGTTTGGGAGGCGTTGCGGGGTACGGACTGTCCGGCGCATTGCGCCCGAACCTTCCGGTCTATGCAGGCACAAAACCGATGCCAGCACCCTCGGGCGAGGGGTTTCTGAACGATGCCAGCGGGTTGTCCGCGACCCCGATCAAAAAGCATCTGATCCTGAACGACGCGGCAGATGATGCGCTGATAGAAAAAATCCGCGCCGAACTTGCCGAGGCGCGGTCCGAAGGACGCCCCCTGAACGTAGGCGCGGCGCGTCATTCAATGGGCGCTCAGGCCATCCCGCGCGATGGCACTGCGATCACCTTCGACAATGGCGCGGTCGAGATCGACAGCGATGCGCAAACCTACCGCGTGCACGCCGGTGCCCGCTGGTCCGAGGTCATCGCAGCCCTCGACCCGCAAGGCTGGTCGCCCAAGGTTATGCAATCGAACCACGACTTTGGTGTGGCCGCGACCTATTCGGTCAACGCCCATGGCTGGGCAGTGCCCTTTGGGCCGATGGGTTCAACCGTCAGGTCGGTGCGCATGGTGCTGGCGTCAGGTGATCTGGTGACCTGTTCGCCCGATGAAAACCGTGATCTGTTCTATATGGCGATGGGCGGCTACGGATTGGTTGGTGTGATCGTCGATCTTGAGGTCGAGATGGTCAAAAACACCCGTCTTGTGCCCAGTTTCCAACTGCTTGATGCGACGGGGTTCGCCCAAGCATTCCAGACAGCCGTCGACGATCCGACTGTGAAAATGGCCTTTGGGCGCTTGAACGTTGAACGCGCGACTTTCTTCCAAAAGGCCATGCTGACCACCTTCCGCGAGGCCGAAGATCAGGATGATCTGCCGCCTGCGTCTGGGTCCGGGATCATGTCGCATCTGGCAAGCCGCATTTACCGTGCCCAACTGGGCAGCGAGCCTTTCAAATCCTTCCGCTGGTTTAACGAAACACGCGTGGGCCCTGCGCTTGGGTCCGGTCCCTACACGCGCAATTCGCTGATCAACGAACCGGTGGCGACGCTGGCCGATCGCAACCCTGACCGGACCGATATCCTGCACGAATATTTCGTGGGCTTTGACCGGTTCAACGATTTCCTGACCGCCTGTCAGGATGTCATTCCCGCGTCCTATCAGGAGTTCCTGAACGTCACGCTGCGCTATGTGGCGACGGACGATAACAGCCTGCTGTCCTACGCCCCCGTTCCCCGCATCGCGGCGGTGATGTCGTTCAGTCAGGAACTGACCCAAAGGGCCGAGGCCGACATGACCCGCATGACCCGCGCGTTGATCGATCGGATCGCTGAGATCGAGGGGGCTTACTATCTGCCCTACCGCCCGCATGCGACGCTGGACCAGTTCAAACGTGTCTACCCATGGAGCATCGCCTTCGCCGAAGCCAAGCGGTATCTGGACCCCGATCTGGTGCTGCGAAACAATCTTTGGGATCAGTATTTGGGGCAGATTTGAGCAGATTGCAGAAAATCGCACTTGGCTAACGCGTGGCGCTGATGAGCGCCGCGGACTGATCACTGCGCGCTTTTGTTAAAGGCGGAAACACTTTACCTTTCCGTCCATGACAACGACCGGCCAAAAGACAGTGCGCGCCGTTGAACGGGCGCTGAAAATTCTGGAACTGATGAACCGAGCACCGGTCGTCAAAGTGCAGTATTTGGCCGAACAAACCGATCTGCCCGCGCCGACGGTGGTACGGTTGCTCGAAACCCTGATGGGGGCGGGATATGTCCAGAAACTGGGGCGGCAGGCGGGCTATAGCGTGACTGATCAGGTCGCCAAACTGGGCGCAGGGTATCACGGCCTTCCGCAGGTTTTCGACGTTGTCCGGAAAGAGGCCGAGGCCCTGACGCGGCGCACCCTCTGGCCCGCAGCCTTGGCAACGCTGGACGTCGATGCGCTGGTCATCCGGTTCAGTACCATCCCCATGAGCCCCCTTGCGCACTACGGCTCGACCATCAATAGACGCATGTCTTTGTTGGATTTTGCCCATGGCCGCGCCTATCTGGCCTTCTGTTCCGCAGAAGAACGCCGCCATCTGGTCGCGCTGTTGCAGCAATCCGCCTCAAGCGCAGAAGAGGCCACCGCGATCGCGCAACGGGCCGAGTCCGTGGTGGCCCTGACCCGCGCCAGCGGTTTCGGCGAACGTTCGGGCAGCAACCAGCCCGACACCCATTCTCTGGCCTTGCCGCTACGCATGGGGTCGAAACTTGTGGGGACACTGGGGATCACCTATTTCGCCCGCGCCAATGTGGATGTTGCGGCGTTGAAAAAGCAGCTGCGCGCCACAGTGACGGCCTGCGAAAAGGGCGCCTTGGCCAACGCCCGCCAGTTGGATGAACAGCCCGCAGCCTAGTGGTTTTACGCCCACGGTATCGGCCCAATACCGAATCCTCGCGTTGCCGATTTGCCACCAAAAACGCACCGTTTTTGGCCCCAAGGGGGCTTGGCGACTGTTGCAGGTATTGCACCATATCTTGGATTTTTGGAAACCGCGCCGTTTCGCGTTCCTAATTTCACTACGCGAAATTTGTCCAAATATTTTTTGTTTAAATGAGTGCCTTACGTAATGTCGAAATGTGCGGCGGGAGGGCTGCGCAGTTTTTACGAGTATCGGTGAGGGACAGCCGGAGGGAGGACAACAATGCCAAACACACCACATGCGGACTGACCGGTTTAACAGCGCAGTCCTGCGCTGACATCCAGCCAGACACACAGCAGAGAAGCAACTGACGGGCTTCGGCGCGACCGGTTCTTTTGTGCCTGTCTCAGCGGTTCGGAAACCAGAAAACCAGACACCGGCAAGGCCCCCGCTTTGCCGCAAGGCTGGGCTTTGCCTGCACGTACCAAAGCCTTCTGGAACCGGACCGCACCATCTTCGGCATCATAATAAAGGAAGACCTAAATGAAGATCACTTACACCCTTGGCGCGGCGGCGACCGCACTTGCCTTGGCCGGGCCTGCGCAGGCCATCGACGTCGGCCCGGGCGACTACACCATTCTGCCGGGCGGCACCAATCTGGGGATGGTGTACTGGCAGCACCTCAGCTCGGATACTCTGAAGATCGATGGCAACGAAATTCCGTCGTCGAAGCTGGAAGGCAACGTTGTCATCCTGCGCAACGTCAACTTCTTCGAGCTGGGCAGCATGCCTGCCGCTTTCCATCTGGTCATGCCCTTTGCCAGCCTTGAGGCCGACATCGGCGGGGTCGAGCAGGAAATGTCGAACGGCCTGGGCGACACGACGCTGGGCCTGACAGTCTGGCCCGTTCAGCCCGACAACCCCGAGACCGGCACGACACTCGGCTTCTCGCTGTTTGCGACACTGCCCACCGGCAACTTCGAGCCCGGCAAGATCGGTATCGGCGAAGGCACCACCACGCTGACTCCGCAGCTTGGTTTGATCCAGGGCCTTGGTGGCGGTTGGTATTTTGACGGAGTTCTGGATGTCGCGATCAAGGCCGACAGCACCGTGGACGGCGTCGAGTACAAGCGCGATCCGTCGTGGCAGATGCAGGCCATGCTGCGCAAGCAATGGGGCCCGACCACATCGCTGGCGATCGGCTATTCCGGCAAGCGCGGTGGCGACATGACGGTAAATGGCCTCGAAAGCGGCCTGAAAACCGAAAGCGACCAGTTGCGCGTCTTTGGTACCCACTTCGTCAGCCCGACGGTTCAGGTGCAGGGCATGCTGGGCAAAGACATCAATGTTGATGGTGGCTTCCAGAACAACAGCGTGGCCCAGTTCCGTCTGGTTAAAGTGTACTAAGATTTCTCCGGCCCGGTGCACGCCGGGCCAGTCATCCCGATCGGGCGTCTAGCGGTCCGATCCGGTCAAAAGGTTCTGAACGACCTTATCCATCACCGCAAAGAACGTCTCGCGCTCGGTCGCCGACACGTTTTCGAACAGGCGATCATTCAGCGCCTCGGTGTGTTCCCGTATTTTCGCAATCAACGTATGCCCGTCTGCAGTCAGGGTCAGCGCATTTTGACGGCGGTCCTGTTGGCTGCGTTCGCGCGCCACCAACCCGCGCTCTTCCAGATGTTTGACCAGCGCGGTCACGGCGGATTTTTTAAGCACGACGGATGTCGCCAGATCGTTTTGCGAAATACCGGGGTTCAGCCAGATCACCGACAGTACACCGATCACACCGGCCTCAAGGTCCAGCGCCTGACGGATGGCATGGCCTTCGGGGCGCAGCAGGCTTTGTAATGTGCGCGCCATAAAGGGCAGATCCCGCGACAGGATGCCAAAGTCATCGCCCTTGGGTGGTCTGGTGTTGTGGCCGGTCACGGTGCCTCCTGTCCTGAGTTCCGGCTTTATCAATAGCCTTGCAATATGCGCTTCGTAAAGCGGTCTGGGCCCCAAAAACTGCTGAATTTTTTGAACGAATAATGTGAATCAGAACGGAGAATCGGCGCCTGATACTCAAATTCGTCAATTTTTCATGGCCAAAAACACCATTGACAGAATCGTAATATAGTTCACTAAATGAACTAAAAATAAGGATGACCGCAAAGCGCGTCACATACCAACAGTTCAAAATGAACGCGGCCAAAGAAGCCGCACCTTCCGGGAGGACATGATGAAAGACCTTTTCAAAACGCTGGCGCTGACCGCGCTGACCGTCTGTGCCGCCGACGTGGCAATGGCCACCGAATTGCGCCTGTCTGTGGAAACCCCGCCGGGCCACGTGCGCAATCTGGCCGCCGAACGCTGGGCCGAAGCGATTGCCACCAAATCCAACGGCGCAATTACGGTCGAGGTCTTTCCCGCCGCACAGCTTTATAAATCCGCCGACGCGATCCGCGCCTTGGCGTCCGGCGCGTTGGACATGTCCATTCAGGCGTCCCCCACGCTCAGCCGGTTTGAACCGAACCTGTCGGTGATCACGCTTCCGATGTTCTTCGGCGCGTCCCGCGATGACGTTCGCACCATTCTGGATGGCCCCTTGGGCGATGAACTTTGGGGCATGGTTGCCAAAAAAGGAATCGTAGTACCGGATGGCGGGCATTTCGAATTTGCCCCCAACAACTCGGCCTACACAGCGGGCAAGGTTGTTGCGACCTATGGCGATCTGAGCGGCGTGAAACTGGCAACCCCGCCCAGCCCCGTGGTCGTCGCGATCATGAAAGAAATGGGTGCCGCGCCACAGGCGACCCCGCGTTCCGAGATTGTGCTGCAGCTGACCCAAGGCCAGATTGACGGTCTGGGGTCGGTCACCGACCTGACCATCAAGGGCGGCAAGCTGTGGGAAGCAGGCATCGACAACGCCTTCGCCGACAACGCGGGCTGGGGCGTGTACATCCCGCTGATGTCCAAGGCGAGCCTTGAGAAACTGAGCCCTGAAGATCAGGCGATCATCCAAGAGGCATGGTCCGAAACCGTGGGATGGGCGCGCGACTATGCGGCCAACGAACTGGCCGATGCACGGTCGGTGAACGAAGCCAACGGAGTGACATACCATGATCCTGATCCAGCGGATGTGCTGGCCATGCGGGAAAAAATGACCGCCGCTCAGGATGCCATCGTGGCGGATGGCGGCATGGACGCCGAATTTGTGGGCCGCGTCCAAGCAGCCCTGACAGGCAACTGAAAATGCCGCGCTGTCCTGAGATATCGGGGCAGCGCGATCATTGGTACTTACAGGCATGATCACCAAAATCCTTACCATCTGGACCCGCATTGAAGCAGTCCTGATCGGGCTATGCATTATCGCGGCCTTGCTGGTCTTTCTGGGCGGCGCGGCGGTACGCGCCTTTGCCCCTGCCTATTCCGTGGACTGGGCGGAAGAGGTCGCTTTGTACGGCATCATCTGGGCCACCGTTCTGGCGGGCTCATCGCTTGTGGCCGAGGGGCGGCATTTGCACACCGAGGTGTTTCTGGCCCGCTTTTCACCACGCACCCGCGCTGTGATCGGATGGGCCATGACCGGTGTCGCCACAGCATTCTGCGCCGCCATGATGGTCTACGGCTGGCAGGCTTATTCCTTTGCCTTGCTGCTGGATGAACGGTCGGCCTCAAGCCTACGCGTGCCGCAGGCCTATGCGGTCTTTTTGGCGCTGCCGGTCGGCATGGCGCTGATCCTTGGCCGTGTCGCCTTGATGATCCTGTCAGGCCAACGCCCGTTTTCCGGCGTCGTGCATCTGCGCGAAACCGAGGAGCTTTGATATGCAGGCTCTGATCGGATTGGGCGGGATGCTGGTGCTGATGGCACTGGGCGCACCGATTTTCGTGTCGCTCGGGTTGGCGGCGCTGTTGATGCTGGCGACAGAGGGCCGCCCCCTGATGGATGCCGCCGCGCATTCGATCAACGGCATCAACTCGACCACGTTCCTTGCCGTGCCGTTTTTCGTCATGGCGGCGACCTTTATGCAAAAGGGCGGCATCGCCCGCGTAATCATCGAGGCGGCGGAAACATGGGTCGGTCATTTCCGTGGCGGTCTTGGCTTGGTCGCGGTCATTGCGACGACGTTATTCGCAGCGATCAGCGGATCGTCCGTGGTCACAGCCATGGCGATGGGTACTTTCCTGATCCCCGCCATGGTGGCGCGCGGTTATGACCGGCCTTTCGCATTGGGTCTTGTGGGGGCGTCGGGCACGCTGGGCATCCTGATCCCGCCGTCCTTGTCGATGATCCTCTACGGGCTGATCGCTGAAGAAAGCGTGCCGCGTCTGTTTCTGGCAGGCGTCGTGCCGGGCCTGTTGCAGGCGGCGCTTTTGGGGGCTTGGGTGATCTTCTATTCACGGCGCAAGGGGTACGCGTCGGGCCAGCGTGCCAGCACGTCTGAATTCATCCGCAAGAACCTGCGCGCTTTGCCTGCTGTGGCAATTCCGCTGTCGGTGTTTGCGGGAATATACTCAGGATATACAACTGTCACCGAAAGCGCAGGCGTCGCCGCCATCGCTTCGGTCCTTGTGGCGATCTTCGTCTATAAGGAAGTCACCTTCCGCGATGTTTTCCCCATGGCGACCGAAGGGATGAAATCGGCCTCGGCCGTGACCTTCATCGTCATGTTCGCGCTGTTGTTCGCCCATTGGATTACCGGTTCGGGCATCCCCACCGCCTTGGTCAACTTCGCCATCGCCCGCGAATTGGAACCGTGGCAGTTCCTGTTGGCCCTGAACGTCATGATGATCATTCTGGGCATGTTCCTTGATGCCATCGCCGTCATGCTGATCGTGACGCCGATTGTTCTGCCGGTGCTGTCGACGCTGGGCATTGATCCTGTGCACTTCGGCATCGTTCTGATCGTGAACATGGAAATCGCCTTCCTGACGCCGCCCATCGGGCTGAACCTGTTTGTTCTGTCGTCCATCGCCAAGGCACCGATGTCCGAGGCCGTGCGCGGCATGGTGCCTTTCGTGATCATCATGGCGGTCTTCCTGATCCTCATTACCTACATACCGGAGATTTCCCTGTGGCTTCCGAACCTGTTGATGCAATGACCCGCGATTGGGATCCGTCCGATCCCGAAACACAGGCGAATTACCCCGCTGCGCAGGAACGTCTGCGGCAGGTGGCGCCCGTGGCGTGGTCGGACAAATGGGGCGGGTTCTATACGCTGATGCGCTACGATGATGTCGTGACTGCCAGCCGCGATCCGGAAACCTTCACAGCCACCAAGATGACGGTAATCCCGTCGTCCCCGCGCAAAGGATTGCCGCGTCTGCCGCTGCAAAAGGACCCACCGGAAAGCGACCGCTATCGCAAGGGGCTGAACCCGTTTTTCAAGGAAAACAAAGTCCGCAGTTGGGAACCCGCGCTGCGTGAATTGGCGGGTCGTTTGATGGCGAACCTGCTGAAAACGCCGGAGGCCGCGAATTTCTCGGGCGGGTTTGCCGAACCCTTTACGCAAGGGGCCTTGGGCATCCTGCTGGGGCTCGATCCGGAAGAAGCGCTGGAAATCGGGCGGCTCAGCCATGCTTATGTCGATGCTGTGCAGGGCGAAGATCTGACCACGGCTGGCGGCCTGTCCAAACAGGTGGACGGCTTTGCGATCCGGC
>CATNDK010000052.1 GCA_950096585.1 Thalassococcus halodurans
CAGGTTCTGGGTGAACTGCGTGCCAAGCTCTGCCAGACGCGATTTGATAACCTTTAGCCGTTCATCCTCATCACCTTCCAGCGCGGCACCCGCACGGATAAAGTTGCGATGCATCAGCATCAGAACGCGCTGCTGTTCGTCGTTCAGATCAAGGCTGTCGCGGGCGTCGTAGACCGCAGCAATGCGCTGGAAGAGCACCTTGTTCGAATAGATTTTCGACGCGTGCGCGGCGAACTTGGGAGCATAGTCGCGCATGATTGCTTCGCGCGTTTCGTTACTGTCCGAGCCTGCGATGTTATAGAAAACGCCCGCGACCTTATCCAAGGCGCCACCGGTGCGCATCAGGCCCTCGATCGTGTTTTCAAAGGTCGGCGCATCGGGGTTGTTCGCAACGGCCTCGGTTTCCGCCAAATCCTGCTCCATCGCCGCATCAAAGGCGGGCGCGAAATCCTCGTCTTTGATCTGATCGAAGGGCGGCAGGCCAAAGGGCGTGTCCCACTGTTGCAAAAGAATATTGGTCATTGCGAAGAACTCCGTAAGCTTTGGAATATAGCTAGGCCTTGCCACGGGAAGCTTCAATCATTCTCCATGCTGACGGCTTATAAAAGCTTATAGCTGGACATGGATATGGTCATCGTGGCGTGCGGCTCGGCATCCTTGAAAGCGGATTTTATCACCCGAGACGCCAAGCCGTTGGGCCAACGGCGGTTCAACGAATATCTTTCCGACCCTTGCGTCCCCCTCTAACGCCACGATCAGAGCGCGTGTTCGGTCCGGTTCAAGCAGTCTTTCGGGGAAAAGCCCCTGCGCCCACCTGAAATCCCAACGCAATGTCGGCCACGTGGCGGGACAGTTTTCAGCATCCAAGCTTTCAAACGCAAAATACCCCAAAGGCGAACGGGTTTTACCGCTTAGGTAAACGCCCTGCTGATCCGTGTAGTAGAACGCAAAATCCAGCTTCTCGCCGTCGTCATGGGACAAGTGCGGCAAAAGCGGAAAGCCCGTGAAGGCAAAACCCCCATCCAGCGCGAGCGTCACAGTATCCGGATATTGGGCCTTAACCGCCCCCGCGGCCCTGGTCGCCACCTGCGCCATTTCCTGATCGACGAAATGGCGAAGCGTGACGCAGTAAAACGGTGATTGCATCCGCAGCGTGTCACCAAAACACGGAAGCGGTTCGCGCCCCGCAAGCGGCGCGGTCCACAACGTGAGCAGCCAAAGGCAACCGTAGATCAGGGGAAAACCAAGTGCCTTGCGGCCGGTCCAGACAGCAGCCAGCCACGCCAATCCGCCGACCAAAGTCAAAGCTGTCAGAAACAGGAAAATGGCGGAATGCAAAATCCAGCGCAAAGACCTGCTCCTATCCTCTTACGACCCGTGGCACACAGGGCAATCATCGCGGGGCTTCAGCCGGATCTTGCGGGTTTCGCCCCAAAGCGCATCGTAGATCATCATCTCGCCACGCAGGGGCTGGCCCGCACCTGTGATCAGCTTGAGCGCCTCAACCGCCATCATCGCGCCGATCACACCGGGCAATGGCCCGATCACACCAGCCGCAGCACAGCTGGGGGCCAGACCGTCAGCGGGCGCTTCGGGGAAGATGCATTGATAGCAGGGCGTGCCGTGTTTCGGGTCAAAAACAGAAAGCTGTCCTTCCCATTGGCTCAGCGCGCCGGATACCAAGGGTATACCCGCCGCCACCGCCGCGCGGTTCGACAAATAGCGCGTGTCGAAATTGTCGGTGCCGTCCAGAACCAGATCGTATTCGGCAAACAGCTCTTCCGCGATGTCGGCCTCAAGCCTGCGGTGATAGGGTTTCACCGTCACATGGGGGTTCTGCGCCAGCATGGCGTTCTGGGCCGAGAATACTTTGGGTATACCGATATCTTCGTCACGGTGGATGACCTGCCGTTGCAAGTTGGCGTTTTCCACGATGTCGTCATCAACCACACCGATGGTGCCCACACCCGCCGCCGCCAGATATTGCAGCGCGGGCGCACCCAGACCGCCAGCTCCGATCACCAGCACCTTGGCGTTTTTCAGCTTTTTCTGCCCCTGCCCGCCAATTTCCCGCAACACGATGTGGCGGGCATAGCGATCCAGCTCTGATGCCGAAAAACTGCCCGCTTTGGGCGTGGGCTCATCAACGATCTTTGCATCATCCGTCCCCGCCTTTTTGCGCAGGCGTTTGACCACCAGCGCATAGCCGAACCCGATGGCGACCAGCCCGAACAAGATCAGCCAAGGCGCGGCCGACCCACCTGTGGCCATGCGCACCGGATGGCCCATAGGCAGGATCACTTGCAGGATCACGACGCCCAAAAGCAGCAATCCGATCATGTTCAGCCGCACCGAACGGGGGGTGCCCATCAGAACGCCCAAACCCCACAAAAGCACCGCCAAGAACAGGACCAGACCCATATCAACCCTTTCCAGTCGACCCGAAGCCACCGCTGCCGCGCGTGGTGTCATCCAGCGCGGCCACTTCTACAAAAGTGGCGCGCAAAACCGGCGCGACAAGCATCTGCGCGATCCGGTCGCCGTGGGCGATGGTAAAGGGTTCATTTCCTGCGTTCAAAACGATGACCCCCAACGGCCCGCGATAGTCGCTGTCGATGGTGCCCGGCGCGTTGGGCAGCGTGATGCCGTGCTTTAACGCAAGGCCAGAACGCGGTCTGATCTGGACTTCGTACCCGTCAGGGATCGCCATGCGCAGGCCCGTGGGCACCAGCGTGCGGCCACCGGGTTCCAGCGTGATCTCACCACGGTCCGGCAGGTTCGCGCGCAGGTCGGCCCCAGCCGCCCCGTCACTTGCATAGAACGGCAGGCCAAGGGACTGGTCCGCCCCTTCATCCCAAAGGAATTGAATTGTCACCACGGCAGTTGTCTTTCTGTTGGTTCAGTCTGCGCCCAGATGGGCGGCGATACGGTCGGCCAGTTGACGCGCCACGGCGTCCTTGCCCATGCGCGGCCATGCCTCGGACCCGCCCTCTGATATCAGCGTCACGGCGTTCTCCGATCCGCCCATGATGCCCGTCGCGGGCGACACATCGTTGGCCACGATCCAGTCGCACCCCTTGCGCGCGCGTTTGGCGGTGGCATTGGCGATCACGTCATCGGTTTCAGCGGCAAAGCCCACCACCAGCGGCGGGCGGCCTTTGGTCATTTGGGAAACCTCGGCCAGAATGTCGGGGTTTTCTGCGAACTCCAGTGTGGGCAGGCCGTCTTTGGTTTTCTTAATCTTGGATTTCGCTTCGGTCGCGACGCGCCAGTCGGCCACGGCGGCGGCAAAGACACCCGCATCGGCAGGCAGCGCGTCCAACACGGCCTGACGCATCTCGCGCGCGGTTTCGACCTTGATCACCTCAACACCCTGCGGCGGCGGCACATCGGCGGGGCCGGTGACGAACACCACATCCGCACCAAGTGCCCGCAGCGCGCTGGCAATCGCTGTTCCTTGTGCACCGGACGACCTGTTGGCGATGTAGCGCACAGGATCAATCGGTTCATGCGTCGGGCCAGAGGTCACGACGATGCGCTTGCCCTTTAACGGCCCGTCAGACAGCGCGTTTTGCACCGCCTCGACAATTTCCATCGGCTCCGACATACGACCGGGGCCGAATTCACCGCAGGCCATGTCGCCTTCGTTGGGGCCTTTGACCATGATGCCATCGGCCAAAAGCTGTGCCAGATTGCGCTGGGTCGCGGGGTGGTCCCACATGCGCACGTTCATCGCGGGCGCGATCAACACGGGCGTGTCGGTGGCCATCAGCAGGGTCGAGGCCAGATCATTGGCATGCCCGCCCACCATCTTGGCCATCAGATCGGCAGTGGCAGGGGCTACCACCACCAGATCAGCGACGCGGCTAAGCTGGATATGGCCCATCTCTGCCTCATCCGTCAGATCGAACAGATCGGTGTAAACCTTTTCACCCGCCAACGCCGACACCGACAGGGGCGTCACGAATTCGGTCGCCGCCTTGGTCAGCACAGGCGTGACCGATGCGCCGCGTTCACGCAAACGCCGGATCAGGTCCAGCGATTTGAAGGCCGCGATCCCGCCGCCGATGATCAAAAGAATACGTTTGCCTTGCAGCATCGCGATGCCCGCCAGTTGTTTCCCCATCTTGTTACGGGGCTGGAACGCGAAACTCAATTGCCAGAAAGGTGGTTACGATTTGTCGAAAGCCGCGCAGGGGTCGCCACGGTCCACGCCTTTGGTACTTTCCACTGTGTCAAAGCCGCCGTCGGGCGATGCGCCCTCTTCGCCCAACCCGAGGCTGGCAACGCTGACATCCGGCGCGGCAAAGGTGACGTAATATGGCGCGCCCCAGTCTTTGCGCGCGTGGCCGTTGCCGGTGATCACAGCGACCGGTCCGCCCGTATCTTGCAGCGCTTGCAAGGCCTGTTCGGCCAGACGCGCGTCACGCAGGCGTTGGATATCGACCATGAGGGGCAGGATCTGTTCCGGCAGCTTGTCGCAATGGGCCGCCATCTGCATGGCTTCGCGCGTGTCCTGCTGATCGGCGGGCAGCGGTTGGTCCAGACCAAAACGTTCAGCCCCGTCACCAAAGACGACGCTTAGTCCCTGATCGGACACGCCGCGCGTTTCTTCCCTTGGCACAGCCGCGCCGTAGAAAGACGCACCCTCTGCTGCCGCAAATATCGGGTAATAGATCGAAAAATCGGGCCAGCCGCTGTCGTTCCATCCCAGCGCCTGCTCCAGCGCAGCCTCATCCGCCAACAAACCCGGCGTGATCCGCGCCGCCTGTTCGGCGGTCAGCATTTCGAAGACCAGTCCCTTGGCAGATAAAAAATCCACCGCCTGCGCCTGCAAACGGTGGTGTTCGGGATTGTCGTGTTGTTCGCCCAGAAAAACGATGTCAGCGCGGGGCACATCCAACGCGAACGCGGGATGTGCCAGAACACATGCTGCTATGATCCAATGCCTCATAGCAGGAATGCATGCACCTCTTGCGACTGTGCTTCAAGACTTTTGCGCATCTTGGCAAAGGCGGCGGCCTCAAGCTGGCGAACGCGTTCTTTGGACAGGCCCAGTTCATTGCCAAGGCTTTCCAAGGTGCGGCCATCATCACGCAGCTTGCGTTCACGAACGATGAAACGTTCGCGGTCGTTCAACTGCTGCATGGCGAACAAAAGCCATTCGCGCAATTGGTCGTTGTCGTGACGTTCTTCCACGGTTTCAGCGGCCTGCGCCGAGTCATCTTCCAGCGCGTCGATCCATTCGCGCCCCTCATCCTCGGTGGATTGGGTGGCGTTCAGGGAATAGTCAGAGCCGGCCAGACGGCCTTCCATCATCTCAACATCATGGAGCGGCACGCCGACCTCTGTCGCGATCATCTGGCGCAACTGGTGCTTGTCCAGCGTCTCGCCTGCGGCGGCGGCCTCACGCTCCAGACGGGCCTGCACACGACGCATGTTGAAGAACAGCGATTTTTGGGAGGAGGTAGAGCCTGTGCGCACCATGGACCAGTTGCGCATCACGTAGTCCTGAATGGATGCCTTGATCCACCAGACAGCATAGGTCGAGAAACGGACACCGCGATCAGGATCGAATTTGTCAGCGGCCTTCATCAGGCCAAGACCCGCTTCTTGGATCAGGTCATTCATCGGCGCGCCGTAGCGTTTGAACTTGGAAGCCATCGAAATGGCCAGTCGCATATAGGCGGTGATCAAGCGGTGCAGCGCGGCTTCGTCGCGTTCATCGCGCCATGCGTAAGCAAGCTTTAATTCTGTCTCGGCATCCAGCAATTCAGCCTTCATTGCGCGGCGTGACAGCGTCTGATCGTTAAACGCATCCAGTGCCATTGGCGTTCTCCCCTGGGTGTGTAAGCGATTTTTGTTTTCGTTACCTTTACGCAAGAGGAACGCAGTCGGATCAGTTTTGGTTTCGCAAAAACATGTGGCACTAACGGTTTCGTGATAATGATCCTTCACAGAAATTGATGGCCTTTCCCACAAACCTGAATTTTTCTTCACGTATTCAGGCGATTAAACTCGCCGCATCACGAAAGGGGTTTTTATGACGAATAAACTGATTATCGGTGACTACGCCTATTCAAGCTGGTCTTTGCGCGGCTGGCTGCTGTTCCGCCGCTTTGGCATTCCCGCCGAAGTGACGCTGCTGGATTTCTTTGCCGACGAAAGCGTGGCCGAGCAGGTAAAGGCCTATGCGCCCGCCAAAACCGTACCGATCTGGGTGACAGAAGACGGCGACGTGCTGGGCGAAAGCATTGCCATCGCCGAGGAACTGGCAACCCGCTACCCCGCCGCAAACCTTTGGCCCGCAGACCCCGCCGCACGCGCAGTGGCCCGCGCCCTGACCGCCGAAATGCATTCCGGCTTTAGCACCCTGCGCAATGACTGCCCGATGAACATGCGCATTGCCTATTCCGAATGCCCTGTGTCCGACGACCTGAAGGCCGATCTGACGCGAATTGATCTGATCTTCGGCATGGCACGCGAAAAATTCGGCCGCAACGGCCCGTGGCTTTGTGGCGAATATTCAATCGCCGACGCCTTCTATGCACCCGTCGCCGCGCGGATCGCGGGTTATTCCCTGCCGGTCAGCCAAGTCACGCAGGATTACGTCAATGCCCACCTGAACGACGGTGCTTTCCGCCGCTGGCGTGCGATGGGCATGATCAAAGGCGCTGATCTGCCGTGGTATGCCCGCGACTATCCGCAGAAACCGTGGCCCGGCCCGACGCCCTTGGCCGCCAAGGCCGTCGACAGCGGCACGCCTGAAAACGATGCCTGCCCCTACTCCGGCCTGCCCGTCACGCATCTGTTGGAACTGGATGGCCGCATCTTCGGCTTCTGCAACGACTTCTGCCGCGACAAAACCGTGGCCGACCCCGAAGCATGGCCACAGTTCATGGCGCTGCTCTGATGCGTTAACCAATCAGAAACCTTCCTTGCGCGATCTTTGCCGATAAGGGTCGCGCAGGGAAACATCATGGTCGCACACGCCTATTCGGTGGCATTCGAAGGGGTCGAAGCCCGCTCGGTCGAGGTGCAATGCGCCGTCAGCCCCGGCTTGCCCGCCTTTTCCATCGTGGGCCTGCCCGACAAAGCGGTGTCCGAGGCGCGCGACCGTGTGCGATCTGCGCTATCCTCTCTGTCCATCGCGCTACCGTCGAAACGCATCACGATCAACCTGTCGCCAGCGGACTTGCCCAAGGAAGGGTCGCACTTTGACCTACCCATCGCGCTCAGCCTTTTGGCTGCGCTGGAAATCATTCCCAAGGATGTGGTCGCGGGCACGGTATCTTTGGGCGAGTTGTCCCTCGATGGCACCTTGGTTCCGGTGCTGGGCGCCCTGCCCGCCGCCATGGCCGCCGCCGAAGACAGCCGCGATCTGGTCTGCCCCAAAGCCTGCGGGCCCGAAGCCGCGTGGGTCGAGGCCTGCCGCGTGATCGGCGCGCAGTCCCTGCATGACGCGATCCGCCATTTCACAGGCGCCGCCATCCTGTCGCCCGCCACTGCAGGCGAAGTCAGCCAACCCTTCCAAGGCCGCGACCTGCGCGATGTGAAAGGGCAGGAAAAGGCCAAACGCGCGTTGGAAATCGCCGCCGCCGGTCGCCACCACGTGCTGTTTGTCGGCGCACCGGGGTCCGGCAAATCCATGCTCGCCGCCCGCCTGCCCGGCATCCTGCCGCCCTTATCACCGGTCGAGGCGCTGGAAACATCCATGATCCATTCGCTAGCCGGATTGCTGGACGACGGCGGTATCAGCCGCACGCGCCCCTTCCGCGAACCGCATCACACGGCCTCGATGGCCGCTATCGTGGGCGGTGGGCGCAACGCCAAACCGGGCGAGATTTCGTTGGCCCATAACGGCGTTCTGTTCCTTGACGAATTCCCCGAATTTTCCCGCACCGTTCTGGAAACCCTGCGCCAACCTATTGAAACGGGCGAGGTCATGGTCGCCCGCGCCAATGCCCATGTGCGCTATCCCTGCCGGTTCATGCTGATGGCCGCAGCGAACCCCTGTAAATGCGGATTTATGGGCGATGCCACCCGCGCCTGTTCCCGCGCGCCGCTCTGCGGTGAGGATTATCTGGGCCGCATCTCCGGCCCGCTGATGGACCGCTTTGATTTGCGGGTCGAAGTGCCGCCCGTCACCCACGCTGATCTGGATCTGCCCGCGTCCGGCGAAACCTCGGCCACCGTTGCCGCACGCGTCGCTGCCGCGCGTGATCTGCAAACGGCGCGTTTTACGACGAACGCGCGCGTTCACACCAATGCAGACGCCGAAGGACAGGAATTGGAAGAGATCACACAAATGGATTCCGAGGCGCGCAGCCTGCTGGTGCAGGCGGCGGACCGGTTCGGCCTGTCCGCGCGGGGCTATCACCGGGTGATGCGGGTGGCGCGGACGATTGCCGATCTGGACCAGTCCGAGGGCGTGCACCGGCCACATCTGGCCGAAGCACTCAGTTTCCGCCTGATGTCGGCAAAGGAAAGTTAGGCGGACATCGCCGCGCAACGTGCCTCGATCGCGACCCAAATCTTTTCGGCGATGTTTACGCCGTCAAACCGCTCAAGTTCTTGAATGCCAGTGGGCGAGGTCACGTTGATCTCTGTCAGCCAGTCGCCGATCACGTCGATGCCGACAAAGACCTGACCCTTTTCTTTCAGAAGCGGGCCAATCGCGGCACAGATTTCGCGGTCGCGGTCGGTCAGTGCGATCTTTTCAGGGCGGCCACCCACGTGCATGTTCGACCGAACTTCGCCTTCGGCCGGAACACGGTTGATCGCGCCGACAGGTTCACCATCCACAAGGATCACACGCTTGTCGCCCTTGCTGACCGCAGGCAGGTACTTCTGCACGATCAGCGGCTCGCGCGAGAAACCTGTGAACAGTTCATGCAGCGACGACAGGTTGCGGTCGTTTTCATCCAGCTTGAACACACCCGCGCCGCCATTGCCGTAAAGCGGCTTCAGGATCACGTCGCCATGTTTGGCGCGGAATTCACGCAGCGTTTCCAGATCACGCGCGATGGCCGTGGGCGGCGTCAGATCAGGGAAGCTGAGAACCAGAAGTTTTTCGGGGTAGTTCCGCACCCAGAACGGATCATTCACCACCAGCGTTTTACCCGCCAGACGATCCAGCAGATGCGTGGTTGTGATGTAATGCATGTCAAACGGCGGGTCCTGACGCAGCCAGACCACGTCGTAATCTGCCAGATCGACCTTTTCCAACGGCCCAAGGATGGCATGATCGCCTTTGACCCGCTGCACCTTCAGCGAATGGCCGCGCGCAGTGATCTTGCCCTCTTCAAAGGCCAGATGATCGGGCGTGTAGTAAAACAGTTCATGCCCCCGCGCCTGCGCCTCTTCGGCGATGCGGAATGTGCTGTCTGCGTCGATGTTGATCGGACCGATTGGGTCCATCTGAAAGGCGATCTTCATGGGGGTCCCCGCTTTTTACGCCCCAGATACATGGCGCAGACGGGCGGGACAGGCAATGCCCCCATGCGTCGGAAATAGGATCAGGCGCCGTAAGCGTTCTCAATCACGTCGATGTGACCCTGCCCGTCCATCAAAGCAACGTCAAAGCGCATATTGGTCAGCGCGCTGTAACCGTTGGCATCCATGAATTCCTGCGACGCAAGGCAAAGCCGTTCCATCTGACGCCGTGACACGGCCTGTGCCGCACGAGTGTGCGAGCGGCTTTTCTTGACCTCGACGAACACAAGGCCATCGCCATCATCCATGATCAGATCAATTTCGCCGGCCTTGCCACGCCAGCGTCGTGCCAAAGTCACCCCGCCGCGTTCAAGGTAATGACGTTCAACGCCCTGTTCGGCAGATTGCCCCGCCTGATACGCCAACATCCCGCGCATCGCCTTTTCTGCGGCCTGTCGGGATATCTGCGGATCATGAATTGTCATCGTTTCTCATCTTCATGGCTTGCTGGTAAATCGGGCGACGTGGCTGCCCCAGCATTTTTGCGACAAAATCGGATGCATCCCGCACCGACATGGTTTTCAAGGCCTCTTCCAAAGCTGTCGTAACATCGGATTCGCTAATATTTTCCGAATGCCCCCGATCAATCAGCACGACGATTTCGCCTTTGGCGGTGTTTTCCCCGTAATACGAGGCTAACTCCGATAGCGTCCCGCGTCGCGCTTCTTCGAACTTCTTGGTTAATTCGCGGCAGACCACTGCCTTGCGATCCCCGCCCAGAACTTCGGCGGCGTCGCCCAGCATGCCTGCAATCCGTTTGGGTGACTCGTAAAACGCCAAGGTTGCCGGAACGCCTGCAAGTTCGGTCAGTGTTTTCTTCCGTGCGCCCGACGCGTTCGGCAGGAACCCCGCGAACAGGAACCGGTCGGTGGGCAAACCCGCCACCGTCAACGCCATGATCACGGCAGCCGCACCCGGCGCGGCGGTGGCAGGATGGCCCTCTTCTATCGCGCCGCGCAACAAATCAAAGCCGGGGTCCGAAATCATCGGCGTGCCCGCTTCGGAGGCATAGGCAACCGACTTCCCCTCGGCCAGATCGGCCATAATCCGCGGCCGCATCTTGCCCCCGTTATGATCGTGATAGGCCAACACAGGGCGTCCGTTCAGGGCAATGCCGTGGATTTCCAGAAGCCGCTTCAAAGACCGCGTATCCTCGGCCGCCAGAACATCTGCATTTGCCAAGATATCTAGGCTTCTTAATGTGATGTCCCGAGCGTTGCCAATTGGCGTCGCTACAAGGTAAAGACCGGGCGCGAGGCGCGTGTTGACCGGATTCATTGTTGGACCTGTCCTTTGGCTGTTTTAAGATCAACGTGTCTTACGACGCGGACACCTTCGGCCCCGCGTCATATATCGGGGGATCCATTTTCACCATGCTCAACTGTTTTTCCAAAGCCCGCAAGGCGATCCGCGGCATTTTGACGGCTGGCGCCGTCCTGTCGCTGGCAGCCTGTGACGTCACCATGCTGCCCAGTGGCGGGTCCGATAGCGGTGGCGGTCCGAACCTGAAATCGGGTGAAACCGTTCAGATCGCGCTGCTGATTCCGCAATCCGACCCCAACACCGGCAATATTCCGCAAAGCCTCGAGAACGCGGCACGTCTGGCGATTGCCGAGATGCCGGGCGCGAATATCGACCTGAAAGTTTACGACACCGGTGGCCGCGCAAGCACCGCCGCCGCTCAGGCCCAACGCGCGGTTGATGAAGGCGCGAAACTGATCCTTGGCCCGCTGTTTGGTGAAGCCGCCAACGCAGCTGCTGTGGCCGTGGCCGACGAAGGCGTGAATGTTCTGAGCTTCTCGAACAACACCACGATTGCGGGCGGCAACCTGTTCATTCTGGGCTCGACCTTTGACAGCGCCGCCGAACGCCTTGTCAGCTATGGTGCCCGCAACGGCAAAAAGAACATCGCCGTTCTGTATCAGAATAACGTCGCAGGCCAGCTTGGCCGCAACGCCATTCAGGGTGCGGCAACGCGCAATGGCGGGCAGGTTGTTGCAGCAGAAGGCTATGACTTGAACACTGAAAGCCTGACTGCTGCGATCGGTCGCGTGAAATCGGCGACATCCGGTGGCGCTGCTGACTCGCTTTATCTGACAGACAGCTGGGATGGCGGCCTGTCGGTCGTTCTGCAACTTGCACCGGAACAGGGCGTTTCGCCCGCATCGACGCAATACGCTGGCATCACCCGTTGGGATGTGCGTTCGGACGGTTTCAAACTGCCGGGTATCGAGGGCGCGTGGTTCGCGATTCCGGACAATGCCTCGACCGCCGCCTTTGAACAGCGATACGCCGCGCGTTACGGCGCACAGCCCCACGCGCTGGCCGGTCTGGCGTTTGATGGCGTCGCCGCCGTAGGCGCACTGCTGAAAAAAGGTCGCAACGACGCTTTGACGCGTTCGGCCCTGACGCAAGGCGCTGGCTTCCAAGGGGCGAGCGGTGTATTCCGCCTGTTGAACAACGGCACGAACCAGCGCGCCATGGGCGTGGCTACCGTGCGGAACCAACAGGTAGTGATCCTTGACCCAGCCCCACGCTCTTTCGGAGGCGCAGGCTTCTGAGCCCGCAACACTTAACAATCCGAACCTAGACCTAATTGCTCCGGTCGAAGACATCTTTGACCGGAGCGCCATCCGCAAAGACCTGTGGGCGGCCATCGAAGACGCAGAAGACGAACGCGCCGTACGCAAGGCCACCGTGGCCGTACTGGGCGCAGCCCGCGACAAGGGCCGCGACGTCATCGCCGAAGCTTTCAAAAACAAACCGTTAGAAGCGCACCGTGTGACCCATGCCTATACGTGGATCACCGATTGTCTTGTCACCCTGACCTATGAGGTCGCGACAGAACGCCTGCACCGCAACCCCAACCCGACCGAAGGCGAACGTCTGGCGGTTATGGCCGTTGGCGGCTACGGGCGTGGTGAAATGGCCCCCTTCTCGGATGTCGATCTGCTGTTCCTGACGCCCTACAAGGTCACTGCATGGGCCGAGAGCGTGATTGAATCCATGCTCTATATCTTCTGGGATCTGAAGCTGAAGATCGGTCACGCATCGCGTACCGTCAAAGACTGTATCCGCCTTGGCGCCGAGGATTTCACCATTCGCACAGCGATGCTGGAAAACCGTTATCTGATCGGTCACCGCGCGCTTGCCCGCGATCTGGA